>NZ_JAVLSB010000005.1:0-19948 GCF_031583775.1 Pseudomonas rhizozeae | reverse complement strand
GGATCGCCGGGCTGTCAACCTTGCACCTGGAAAAAACCTGTTCCTGTTCAATTGCTTAGCTGGTGACAGGCCAGGCGAATAAGGCCGCAGCTCAGGTATGGCAAGGGTTTCAGCTCTATTGGGTGGCGGTATTCGATTAAGAAAATAAATTCATGCGACATTGCCTACAGGCTTAAAAGAACTTTCGGACTACTGGTGCTATATACAGGTGCGAATGAGATACTGCCGGCCTGCCCGTTTCGACTGAACACCGCTTGCCCATGACCCAGCGCAAAATCATCCACATCGACTGTGATTGCTTCTATGCCGCCATCGAAATGCGCGATGACCCGCGGCTGGCCGGCAAGCCGTTGGCAGTGGGCGGGGCTGCGGACCGGCGCGGGGTGATCGCTACCTGCAACTATGAGGCGCGGGCTTATGGCGTGCGCTCGGCGATGTCCTCCGGGCATGCCTTGAAGCTGTGCCCCGATCTGACCATCGTCAAGCCGCGCATGGACGCCTATCGCGAAGCATCGAAGGAAATTCATACGATCTTCCGCGATTACACCGACCTGATCGAGCCGCTCTCTCTGGACGAGGCCTACCTCGACGTCTCCGACAGCGCCCATTTCGGCGGCAGCGCCACGCGCGTGGCACAGGACATCCGTCGGCGGGTTTCCAATCAGTTGCACATCACCGTGTCGGCGGGAGTGGCGCCCAACAAATTCCTGGCCAAGATCGCCAGTGACTGGAAAAAACCCAACGGCTTGTTTGTGATCACTCCGGATCAGGTCGAAGATTTCGTTAGCGGGCTGCCGGTCAGCAAACTGCACGGTGTTGGCAAGGTCACCGCGGATAAGCTTGGGCGCTTGGGCATCGTCGACTGCTCGCAACTGCGCGAGTGGGACAAGTTGGCGCTGGTGCGTGAATTCGGTAGTTTCGGCGAGCGACTCTGGAGCCTGGCCCGTGGGATTGATGAGCGATTGGTGCACAACGACAGTCGTCGTCAGTCCATCAGTGTAGAAAATACCTACGACGTAGATCTGCCGGACCTGGTGAGTTGCCTGGATAAGCTGCCGGAGTTGCTGGACACCCTCAAGGGCCGGATGGAGCGGATCGACAGCAGTTATCGGCCGGGCAAGCCGTTTGTCAAAGTGAAGTTTCATGACTTTACCCAGACCACTCTGGAGCAGGCCGGGGCAGGGCGAGACCTGGGCAGTTATCAACTGTTGCTGACGCAGGCGTTCAATCGCGGCGGCAAGCCGGTTCGATTGTTGGGGGTGGGGGTGCGGCTGGAAGATCTGCGTGGCGGGTTTGAGCAGATGGAGTTGTTTGAGCGTTAGATCGGCGGTGAGTTGAACGGCATTCGCGAGCAGGCTCGCTCCCACAGAGGTCTCGGTTGTGTACGAGTTCCTTGTGGGAGCGAGCCTGCTTGCGAAGTGTTCAGCGTTAGTGCGTGCCCGGATCCGCCACCAACCGCCCGGCGTTACGGGTCAGGGATTTGACGAATTCGGTTTGCAGTTCAGGGTCGTTGCGCGTCAGTTCGATCAGGCTTTGTTCCAGCTCACTGGCTTCTTCTTCCAGGCCCAATTCCGACAGCCGCTTGACCCGGTGCACCCACTGGCTCACTTCGTCGTCTTCGAGGTCGTCGTAAATCAGCCCGTGGGCTTCCAGCAGTTTGCTGCGCAGGTTACTGCTGACGGCCAGGGTTGAGTCGCTGTGCACGTCATCCTTGGCGTCCTCGACGCTGATCTGCAATCGGCCCAGATGGTTGAGGTCCTGTTCGGCAAACGGGCTGTCCAGCAGATTAAGGCGCAGCACACCGTTGCGATCAGTGTTCAGGTCGAAGGTTTGCTTGCCAGCAGTGACCCTTACCGGACGCTCGCTCCATGGCAGGCTCGAATATTCCATGCGTTTGTCCCGCTGCACTTCGTCGATGCCAGCCAGGTTCTGTTGCGCGCGGCCGTTGGACTGCACGTTCATGAAGGGGTTGACCCCGGCAAAGCCGTAGCTGAGCCAGTCCTTGGTCACGCTGTCCGGCAGGTTTCCCAAGGCAAACACATTAACTACGTTGGCCCCGGCGCCCGCGACGATCGCGACCATGCCCAGGGGAATCTCGTAGACCTCCCGCCAAGGTTGGTAAGGCGTATAGCGATCGTAATGACGGGTGACCTCGAATTCGGTGATTTCGAAGGTTTTCTGCTCGTGGATTTTCACCCGGCGTTGCGGCAGCTCAAGCACCTTCGGCTCGCCGACATCGATCTGCAGGCTGTGGTCGAGCAACTTACGCTCGACCCGCTCCTCGTGCTCACTGCGTTGTGACATGTGATTGGCACAGCCGCTGACCAGCAGGGTGCCGCACAGGGCGGCACCACCGAGGCCTAAGGTGTTTCGCTTGAACATGACGTCTCTATCTGGTGTCAGCGGCGAATTCGGGCCTGGAGGAACGACAGCACGTCGGCCACCGGCAGCGCTTGCGGCTCGGCTTCGGTACGGCTCTTGTATTCCAGATTGCCATCGGCGAGGCCGCGGTCACTGACCACGATCCGGTGCGGAATGCCGATCAGTTCCATGTCCGCGAACTTGATGCCCGGGCTGGTTTTTTTGTCGCGATCGTCGAGCAGCACTTCGAAGCCGGCGGCCGTCAATTCGGCGTAGAGCTTGTCGGTGGCTTCGCGCACCAAATCGGTTTCATAGCGCAGCGGCACCAAGGCTACCTGGAACGGCGCCAGGGCGTCGCTCCAGATGATGCCTTTGTCATCGTTGTTCTGCTCGATGGCCGCGGCCACCACGCGGGACACGCCAATGCCGTAGCAACCCATTTCCAGGGTGACTGGCTTGCCGTTCTCGCCCAGCACTTCGCACTTCATGGCTTTGCTGTACTTGTTGCCCAACTGGAAGATATGCCCGACTTCGATGCCGCGCTTGATTTCCAGGGTGCCCTTGCCGTCCGGGCTCGGGTCCCCAGCCACGACGTTACGTAGGTCGGCCACGGTCGGTACCGGCAGGTCACGTTCCCAGTTCACGCCGAAGTAATGCTTGTCGTCGATGTTGGCGCCGATCCCGAAGTCGCTCATCAGCTCGACCGAGCGGTCGATGATGATCGGCAGGGGCAGGTTCAGCGGGCCCAGCGAGCCAGCGCCGGCACCGATGGCGGCGCGCAGTTCGGCGTCGTTGGCCATCACCAGCGGGCTGGCCACGCCAGGTTGCTGGGCAGCCTTGATTTCGTTGAGTTCGTGGTCACCACGGATCACCAGCGCAATCAGCTTGCCTTCTTCTTCGGCATGCACGATCAGGGTCTTGATGGTCTTTTCAATCGGCAGATTGAATTTCTCCACCAGCGCGGCGATGGTCTTGGTGTCCGGGGTGTCGACCAGGCGTAGTTCTTCGCTTGGCGCCGGGCGCGAGGTTTCCCGTGGCACGGCTTCGGCTTTCTCGATGTTTGCCGCGTAGTCGGAACCGTTGCTGAACACGATGTCGTCTTCACCGGATTCGGCCAGGACGTGGAATTCGTGTGAGCCAGCACCGCCAATCGAGCCGTTGTCCGCTTCAACCGGGCGGAATTTCAGGCCCAGGCGCGTGAACACGTTGCAGTAGGCCTGGTGCATGCGGTCGTAGGTGACCTGCAGCGAAGGCTGGTCGGCGTGGAAGGAATAGGCGTCTTTCATGATGAATTCGCGACCGCGCATCAAACCGAAGCGTGGACGGATTTCATCGCGGAATTTGGTCTGGATCTGATAGACGTTGATCGGCAGCTGTTTATAGCTGCTCAACTCGTTGCGCATCAGGTCGGTGATCACTTCTTCGTGGGTCGGGCCGGCGCAGAAGTCGCGACCGTGACGATCCTTGAAGCGCAGCAGTTCCGGGCCATATTCTTCCCAGCGCCCGGATTCCTGCCACAGCTCAGCCGGTTGCGTGCTCGGCATCAACACTTCAAGCGAGCCGGCGGCGTTCATTTCTTCGCGAACGACGGCTTCAACCTTGCGCATCACTCGCAAGCCCATCGGCAGCCAGGTGTACAGGCCCGAGGCGAGTTTGCGGATCATGCCGGCGCGCAGCATCAGCTGATGGCTGATGACGACCGCGTCCGAAGGCGTTTCTTTCTGTGTGGCGAGCAAAAATTGACTGGTGCGCATGGTAGGCCGTTGTCGGTTGCTGAAGACTAGAAATGACGGAGCATTGTACGGGCGAGATCCGCAGCCGTATAGGCGTGTGGTCGGCCGCCGGGCCTCGGGAGAGCAATCGTGCGTCTCCCTCGGAGATTTCCTACGGCTGCTCGACGACCGGGGTCTTGGCCGGGTCCGGAGGTGGCGGCTCAGCGGGTTCGGCTTCGGCGCGGCGACTTTCCTGAAACCAGTGCAGCGCGATCAGTACCAGCGTCGGCACGCCGAGCAGGGCGGTGATCAGGAAGAAATTGTGATAGCCGAACTTCTCCACCATGACCCCGGAATAGCCACCAATCAGCCGCGGCAACAGCAGCATGATCGAGCTGAGCAAGGCGTATTGGGTCGCGGAGAATTTCAGGTTGGTCAGGCTCGACAGGTAGGCGACGAAGGCCGAGGTCGCCAGCCCGGAGCTGAAGTTGTCGAGGGAGATGGTGGCGATCAGCATCTGCAGGTTGGCGCCCATGTCGGCGAGCATCAGGAACAGCAGATTGGTGCCGGCCGAGGCGACGCCGCCGATAAACAGGATCGGCAGGATGCCGAAGCGCACAATCAGCAAACCGCCCATGCCGGCGCCGACCAGGGTCATGATCAGGCCGAAAATCTTGCTGACGCTGGCAATCTGGTCTTTGGTGAAACCCTGGTCGATGTAAAACACGTTGGCCATCACGCCCATCACCGTGTCGGACATCCGATACGTGGCGATCAGCCCCAGCAGCAGCAGGGCTTGCCAGCGATAGCGCAGGATGAAGTCGTTGACCGGCGTCAGCACCGGCGCCAGCCCTCGCCGGCCCATGGCCGACAGGCAGAGGGCGGTGAGGGTGGTGTAGAGGATGGCGCGCAGGAAGGCGCGGTCTTCGAGCAACAGATCGAGCAGGCTGACGCCGTCGAACAGCACGCTGGCGAAATCGGTGTTGTACAACTGGGTGAACATGGCCGGGACCGAGACCAGCAGCACGATCAGCACGAACACCGACATCAATTGATGCATAAAGCTGTAGCGTCCGGCCTGCAGTTGGGTGCGCAGCGGCACCGGCGGCTCGCGCATGAACAAAGTAGTGAGCAGCGCCGGGATCATCAAGGCGCCGAACAGCACGTAGGTGCCGGTCCAGGCCGCATGCTTATAGTTGAAACCGGTGGAGCCAAAACCTTCGGCGAAGAACAGCGCGCCGGCGGTGGCCAACAGTGCGGCAATGCGATAACCGGACATGTAGCTGGCGGCGAGCGCGGCCTGGCGGCTGTCGTCGGCGATTTCCAGGCGATAAGCGTCGACGGCGATGTCTTGGGTGGCGGAAGCGAAGGCGACGACTACGGCGATGGCGATCAACCACGAGAGGTGCTTCTGTGGATCGCAGAACCCCATGCCGATCAGGCCGAGGATCACCAGCGTCTGCGACAGCACCAGCCACGAACGGCGACGACCGAGTTTGCCCAGTAATGGCAGGCGCCATTGGTCCAGCAGCGGGGACCAGACCCACTTGAAGGCGTATGCCAGGCCGATGAGGCTGGCATAGCCGATGGTTTCACGGGCTACGCCGGCTTCACGCAACCAGACGGAGAGTGTCGAAAACACCAGCATGTAAGGCAGGCCGGCGGCGAAACCCAACAGCAACAGCACGAGCGTCGAAGGGCTGGCATAGGCGGCGAGCGCGGCGCGCCAGGTTTTACGGGGCATGGGCTGGAGTCTGCCTCAAGATTACGGAAACAAAGCGCGCACTCTAACCGCTGTGCTCTACCGGGCGCCAGCCATGGCGCTGAATATCAACACGATTATTCAGGACACTGATGCCTTCCATGCGCAACCGCGCGCGCTGTTCGTCCCCCGAGACGGTCCCCGCTGGCAGGCTCAGGCGACCGCCGGCGCCCAGCACCCGGTGCCAAGGCAGCCTGGTGTCCGGCGGCAACTGGCTGAGGGTGCGCCCGACCCAGCGTGCCGCGCGACCGAGCCCGGCCAGATCCGCCAATTGGCCATAACTGACGACCTTGCCTTCGGGTACTTGGGCGAGGGTCAGGTACAGCGCCGTGCGTCGGATTTGTGCCGGGCTTTCGGTGTCGGCGAAGGGTGCTGTCACGTCCCGCTTTCCTCAAAGATGTGGCTATTAGTGTACCCAGAGTAAATGCTGTAAGTTCCTTTGAGAAATGAACTCATTTGTTCTGCGCGGGTCATTCCTAGCTAAGGCGTTTCCCCACGGATAATGCTGCCTTTTTCGCGAACTTCGGGTCTTTTCTTGCTTATGCTCACCAGAACCCTGCTGTGCCTCGCTGCTGTCAGTGCCTCATCCCCCTTGCTTGCCGACACCGTGTGGTTGAAGAACGGTGACAAGCTGAGCGGAAAAATTACCGTGTTCGACGGTGGCAAGCTGCTGATCCAGACCGAATACGCCGGCGCCGTGCCGATCGACTGGAAACAGGTGAAAACCCTGGAAAGTGATCAGGAGCTGCTGGTCAAGCAGGACGCTTATAACGGCGAAAAAGCCAAGTCGCTGAAGGCGGCGGATGAGGGCAAGGTCATCCTGGCCAATGGCGAAGAGCCGAAAACCGTCGAGCTGGCGAGTATCCAGCAGATCCTCAAACCCAAGCCGGTGGTTGAGGACTTGGTGTGGAAAGGCAATGTCGACCTGGCCCTGGATTACCAGCGTGCCGAAGAAGACACCGATGACTATGACCTCGGCTTCAAGACCACCGCGCGTCATGGTCGCTGGCGGCACATCGCCGAAGGCGAATACAACCGCGAGATGCAGAACGACGTGCTTACCACTGACAACTGGCGCGCCGAATATTCCCTCGACCGCTTCTTCACTGATAAATGGTTCTGGCAGGGTCGCTTGAACTACAAGCGCGATAAGGTTGAAGACCTGTCCCGCCAGCGCGTGGTCGGTACCGGTCCGGGCTACCAGTTCTGGGATGACGAACTCGGTTCGTTCTCCCTCGGTTCGCTGCTCAACCGTACTGACTACGAGTATCAGGATGGCGGCAAGGACAACTTCTATTCCGTGGCCATGAAGTGGGATTACAACCGTTACCTGATTGGCAAGAAGGTCGAGTTCTTCACCAACGGTGAGGTTGGCCGGCCGCTGTCCAACGTTGCCGACTACTCGCTCGATGCCGAGTTGGGGTTGCGCTACAAGGTCACCGAATGGGCCTCGCTCAACCTCAAGGCCGAGCGTGACATTATCAGTGGCACCCGAGACGCTGATCTGAACAAGACCCGCTATACCGCAGGGTTTGGCGTGGCTTGGTAAGGCTCTGGCGGTTAATCGCCGGATGTAAAAAAGATCGCCCAGTGCGATCTTTTTTTTGGGCCTGGCAAAACAGCCGCCCACAAAAAAGCCCCGCTTTTGAGAGCGGGGCCTTTTACTAAAGCAAGGACAAGTTAGATAACTTGAACTTCTTCAGCTTGCATGCCTTTCTGACCGCGGGTAGCGATGAAAGAAACCTGTTGGCCTTCTTTCAGGCTTTTGAAGCCGTCGGATTGGATAGCTTTGAAGTGAACGAACAGGTCGTCACCGGATTGTGGAGTGATGAAGCCGAAGCCTTTTTCATCGTTGAACCACTTAACGGTACCGGTTTGGCGATTAGACATGGTGTAACTCCTTGAACAAAGATAACTGCGACACAGGAAGAACCCTGGCCGAGACTGAGTGCAAAGAGCAGGAAAAATTCTTGTAGATGGTTGGATCGAAATTCAACATATCGTGTAGAGATTCTCAGTGACACAAGCAGCACAGTGGCGCCACCTTAACCCTTTTTCCGGAACGTGCCAATGGTATTGGCCAAGGTTTCTCTAATTTCGTGACTGACGGTGCGCCTGATTGGCGTATGGCCCCGGAATACGCGGGGGATCGCCGAGATTTACAGCGCACGCTTTGAACCCGGCGGCGCGCCCCGGTAAGATGCCGGACAGAATTTTTCCACCTCGCTATTCAGGACAACCCGCCATGAGCATCAAATCGGACAAGTGGATTCGCCGCATGGCGCAAGAGCACGGCATGATCGACCCCTTCGTCGAGCGCCAGATGCGTGGCGAAGGCGCCGAGCGGCTGATCTCCTATGGCGTGTCGAGCTACGGCTACGACGTGCGCTGCGCCGATGAATTCAAGGTGTTCACCAACATCAACTCGGCGACAGTCGACCCGAAGAACTTCGATGAGAAGAGCTTCGTCGATGTGAAAAGCGACGTGTGCATCATTCCGCCGAACTCCTTTGCCCTGGCCCGCACCGTGGAATTCTTCCGTATTCCGCGCAATGTGCTGACCATTTGCCTGGGTAAAAGCACTTACGCGCGCTGCGGCATTATCGTCAACGTGACGCCGCTTGAGCCGGAGTGGGAAGGCCACGTGACCCTGGAGTTCTCCAACACCACGACCTTGCCAGCGAAGATCTACGCCAACGAAGGCGTGGCGCAGATGCTGTTTTTCGAATCCGACGAAGAGTGCGAAGTGTCCTACAAGGACCGTGGCGGCAAGTACCAGGGCCAGCGCGGCGTCACCCTGCCGCGTACCTGATTGGCAGCCCTGGGGCGTCCATCTGACGAACCGGGGGAATTCCTGAGCCGTCGTACACTCTACTAGGTGTACTGCCCGTTCCGCGCAAAGTGCAACGGGCCTTTGCTCAGGAGTGCTCCATGAAGATCGATCCGCAAATCAATGCCGAACTGGCAAGGCTTGAGCCCAATCAGGTTGGCGTGTTGGCCTGGTCCTTGTTGGCACATCCTACTGCGACGATGGCAGGTGGGATTCCCGGCCAACCCGATCCTGATACCCCGAACGAACAGCCTGTAGAACCCGGTGAGCCAACCCTGCCGGATGAACCGCCACCGGTGCCGGTCGCCTGATCCGCGGGCATCACCCGGAACGTCACACAGCATGGCCCGTTAGCTGAAGTCCTCCGAGACCTCAGCCAACCGGCCATATCTCGTTATCGCCTACGACAAAAATCCTGCATTCATCATCTTTCTCTACGGCATACCCTCCCGTAAACGCGCCGAAGGCCGGAAGCAGGCTGATGTCGCGCCCGAAGCGGAAACACGCCAGACGCAAACTTTCCCGGCCGCGGCCGCGCAGGCGATAGACCGGATGCACGTGCCCGGCGATCACATGGCGTTCGGAGTAGGGCGTTGGTTCATGTTGCAAGGAGAACGGGCCCATCAGCAGCGGCTCGGGCACTACGCGGATGTTGAGTGACGGCGGCGGATCACCCGCGCGCTTGTCGTGGTTGCCGCGAATCAGGGTCATCGCCAGATCGCTGTGACGCTCGCGCCATTGCGCCAGTGCGCTCAGCGTCGCCGCAGCGTGGGAGCCGGGCCCGTGCAGGAAGTCGCCGAGAAAGATCAGTTGTCGACAGGGCAGCGCCGCCAGCAAGCCGTCCAGCACGGCGATGTTGGCCGAGGTCGTGCCCTGCGGCACCGGTTGCCCCAACGCTCGATACGCCGCTGCCTTGCCGAAGTGCACGTCGGCCACCAGCAACGCCTGCTGCGCGGGCCAATAAAGCGCCTTGTCCGGCAGCAGCCACAGATCTTCGCCGGCCAATCGCACGGGGTAGGCTGTGTTCATCAGGCTTTGCCACTGTCGGCGTTGTGTTCCAGATCGCCGACCAGGCGGCGAATCCGGTCAGCGAGTTTCTCCGAACTCAGGCTTTCGCGCATACGCTCCACCAACAGCGGAAAGCTCAAAGGCGTCGGACGTTTGACCTGATGCAGGTCGAGTTTCAGATTATTCATACGATCTAAGGTCTGCTCCAAGCGACGAATATCCAGTTCTTCCCGTAGGACTTCTTCCCCAGCCTGCGCCAGTAGCAGGTTGTCAGCGTCATATTGCTTGAACACCTGGAAGAACAGCCCGCTTGAAGCCTGGACCTGACGGGTGCTTTTCGGCGCGCCGGGGTAGCCGGCGAACACCAGCCCGGCGATGCGCGCGATCTCGCGAAAGCGCCGCAGGGCCAGCTCACCGGCATTGAGGCTGGCGAGCACATCCTCCAGCAAGTGATCGGCGCTCAACAATTCGCGATTCAATTCGGCCGTCCAGTCCACCGGCGTGGCGCTTAGCAATTCGAAACCATAGTCGTTGACGGCGATTGAGAAGGTCACCGGCAACCGTTGGCTGACACGCCATGCCAGCAGACTCGCCAGCCCCAGATGAACCTGGCGCCCGGCAAACGGGTAGAGGAACAGGTGCCAGCCTTCGCGGGATTTCAGTGCTTCGGCCAGCAGGCTGTTGTCCGTCGGCAGCCCTGACCAGCGTTGTTGAATGTCCAGAAGCGGTCGCAGCGCCTGCATTTCCGGGCCGCTGAATTCACCCTCGGCGGCTGCACTGAAGCGCCGGATCACCGCTTGTGCCAGCTCCCCAGACAGCGGCATACGACCACCATTCCAGCGCGGCACCGCGGCTTTTTTCGCAGTGCTGCGTTTGACGTAGGCGGTCATATCCTCGACGCGCACCAGCTCCAGCAAGCGCCCGGCGAACAGAAAGCCGTCACCCGGCCGCAAACGCGCGATGAAGCCTTCCTCGACGCTGCCCAGTGTCCGGCCACCGCCGCCCTTGCTCCAGAACTTCAGTTGCAGGCTGGCGTCGCTGACGATGGTGCCGATGCTCATGCGATGCCGCCGCGCCAGGCGCGCATCGGGCACGCGCCACACGCCGTGTTCGTCCGGCTCGACCCGCCGGTAATCGGGATACGCCGTCAGCGACATGCCGCCATGGCGCACAAACGCCAGCGCCCAGGCCCATTCCGCCAGATTCAGATCGCGATACGCCCAGGCGCCGCGGACTTCTTCATACAGCTCTTCAGGCATAAAGCCACCGCCCAGGGCCATGCTGACCAGATGCTGGACCAGTACATCCAGCGGTTTGTGCGGTGATTCGCGCGGCTCGATACGCCGCGCGGCCACGGCGTCCTGGGCGGCGACGGCTTCGATCAGCTCAAGACTGTGGGTCGGCACCAGGGTTGCCCGCGAGGTGCGCCCCGGTGCGTGGCCGGAGCGCCCGGCGCGTTGCATCAGGCGCGCCACGCCTTTGGCCGAGCCGATTTGCAGCACCCGTTCCACGGGTAAAAAATCCACCCCCAAATCCAGGCTCGAGGTGCAGACCACGGCTTTCAATTGACCATCCTTGAGCGCGCGTTCGACCCAGTCGCGGGTCTCCCGGGCCAGGGAACTGTGATGCAAAGCGATCAACCCGGCCCAGTCCGGTCGCGCTTCGAGTAACGCCTGGTACCAGATTTCCGACTGCGCGCGGGTGTTGGTGAACACCAGGCAGCTGTTGCAGCCGTCGATCTCGGCGACCACTTGCGGGAGCATTTTCAAACCGATATGCCCGGCCCACGGAAAGCGTTCGGTGGTCGGCGGCAGCAAGGTGTCGATGCGCAGGGTTTTGCGGGTGTCGCCCTGCAGCGTGACGCTGCCGCCCTGTGGGATCAGCACTTGTTCGGCGTGGGATTGATTACCCAAGGTCGCGGAAATACCCCAGACGATCAGTTGCGGATTCCACCGACGCAAACGCGCCAGCGCCAGTTGCAGTTGCACGCCGCGTTTATTGCCTAACAGTTCGTGCCATTCATCCACCACCACCATGCGCAACGGTGCGAGTGCGGTCTGTGCGTCGGCGCGGGCCAGCAACAGGGTCAGGCTTTCCGGGGTGGTGATCAGCGTGGTCGGCAGACGCCGGCCTTGCCGCGCCCGTTCGCTGCTGCTGGTGTCGCCGGTCCGCAGGCCGACGCTCCAGGGGATTTGCAAATCTTGCAACGGTGCTTCGAGTGCGCGGGCGGTGTCGGCCGCCAGGGCGCGCATCGGGGTTATCCACAGCACGGTCAGCGGTTCGGCGACGGGTTTGCGTTTGCGCGGGGATTCCACCGGCGGCAAGCGCTTGGCGAAGCGGTTGAGTGCGGCGAACCACACCGCGTAAGTTTTGCCGGCACCGGTGTTGGCGTGCAGCAACCCCGACTCGCCACGCTTGACTGACGCCCAGAGTTTTTTCTGAAAGGCGAACGGCTGCCAGTCGCGGGCGGCGAACCACTGTTTGGCAAAGTCGCGGGGTGTCGCCATCCGGCCGTGATCGCTCTGAAAGGGTTCTTTCAGTGACCACGGAGCGGGGTGACTAGTTTGATTTTTTGTCGGCGCGAGCGTGCTTTTGTGGGAGCGAGCCTGCTCGCGAACAGCTGATCGGCCAACCATGATGGTGTTGCTGATGCCGTCTTCGCGAGCAGGCTCGCTCCCACCTGTACCAGTACGTTATTTGAGGTTGCCGCTGAGAAACTGCTGCAGCCGCTCGCTCTTCGGGTTGCCCAGCACATCTTCCGGCGCGCCTTCTTCTTCCACCAGGCCCTGATGCAAGAACAGCACCTGGCTCGACACTTTGCGGGCGAAGCTCATTTCGTGGGTCACCATGATCATGGTCCGGCCTTCTTCGGCCAGGCCTTGGATTACCTTGAGCACTTCGCCCACCAGCTCCGGGTCGAGGGCCGAGGTCGGTTCGTCGAACAGCATCACTTCCGGCTCCATCGCCAGGGCGCGGGCGATCGCCACCCGTTGCTGCTGGCCGCCGGAGAGAAACGCCGGGTACTGATCGGCGACCCGCGCTGGCAGCCCCACCTTGTCGAGGTAACGACGGGCGCGGTCTTCGGCGTCTTTCTTGCTGCAACCCAGCACCCGGCGCGGGGCCATGGTGATGTTTTCCAGCACGGTCATGTGGCTCCACAGGTTGAAGTGCTGGAACACCATGGCCAGGCGCGTGCGGATCCGTTGCAGTTCCTCCGGGTCGGCGACATGCATGCCGTGGCTGTCGCTGACCATGCGGATGGCCTGGCCATCCAGGGTCATGGCGCCGTCGTTGGGCTGTTCAAGGAAATTGATGCAGCGCAGGAAGGTGCTTTTGCCCGACCCGCTGGCGCCGATCAGGCTGATCACGTCGCCGGTCTTGGCCTTGAGCGAAACACCTTTGAGCACCTGGTGGTCGCCATAGCTTTTATGCAGGCCTTCGATGGTCAGTTTGTACATGGGGCATGCATCCTCAAGGCGAAAGTAGGTAGCCGCTGCGGTAGGCTTCGGTCCCGGCGACATGGGCGATAACCATGCCGGCGGTGGCCATGCGACGCAGGGATCGGGCGTACAGCAGCCCGGCGTTGGTGCAATGGACGGGGGTGACGCGATCGTTGATCGGGTCGATGATGTCGGCAATCAGTTGCCCGGCTTGCAGGTACTCGCCCGGCAGCACCTGGTAAACCAGCAGACCACCGACCGGCGTCGCCACCGGTTCGACCGCCGCCAGCGGCGTGGCCGGATAGGGCAGTTCGGGCAGGGCAGCGGGTGTGCCGACAATGGCGCCGAAGTGAATCAGGTAGTCGAGCAATGCCTGGCAATCGAGGCTGGCCAGCGGGTGATTGACGTCACCCTGGCCGCGCAATTCCACGGTCACCGAAAAGCAGCCCAAGGGAATGTTGAATTGCTCGCCAAAACGTTCCTTTAACTGCCACCAGAGCAAGGTAAAGCATTCATCGAACGACTGGCCGCCGGAGTCGGTGGCCAGCAAGCTCGCCTCGGAACCGATGTAGCGCGCCAGCGGCTCGACCTGCGGCCAGGCCTCGGGCGTGGTGTACAGGTGCGCCACGGCTTCGAAATCACAATGCAGGTCGAGCACCATGTCGGCATCGCAGGCCAGTCGCTGCAAGGTCAGGCGTTGGGATTGCAGTTGGGTGCTCGCGGTCTGCCGCGCTAGAGCGTTGCGCAGACTGCTGCGGATCAGCAACAGGTTGTGCTGGGCATCGTCGTTCAAGCGGCCTTCGATCTCGTTGCCGATTTCTTCGCTCAAATCGACGAACCAACGGTTGAAGTTCTGCCCGCTCTCTAACTCGTAACGGCCCAGCGGCACATCCATAACAACCTGTTCGAGGCCAATCGGGTTGGCCACCGGGACCAACACGATTTCACTGCGCAGGCGCCCGGCCGCTTCCAGCTCGGCCAGGCGTTGCTTGAGGTGCCAGGCCACGAGCATGCCGGGCAACTCATCGGCGTGCAGGGATGACTGGATGTAGATCTTGCCAGCGGCGCTGCTCGGACCGAAGTGGAAGCTATGGATTTGGCGCGCGGTCCCCGGCAGCGGGGCCAGCAAGTCGTGAATCTGGTGGCGCATCGATTGTTTCCTGAAACAAAAGTCCTAGTGGGTGGGCCCGAGGAAGGCCAGCCAGCGGCGTTCGGCGAGGCGGAACAGGCCGACCAGCGCAAAGGTCACGGTCAGGTAGATCAGCGCGGCGATCCCGAATGACTGGAACGTCAGGAAGGTCGCGGAGTTGGCGTCCCTGGCGACTTTCAGGATGTCCGGGATCGTGGCGGTGAACGCTACCGTGGTCGAGTGCAGCATCAGGATCACTTCGTTGCTGTAATACGGCAGTGAGCGACGCAGCGCCGAGGGCATGATCACATAGGCGTACAGCTTCCAGCCGGTCAAGCCGTAAGCCTTGGCCGCTTCGACTTCACCGTGGGCCATGCTGCGGATCGCCCCGGCGAAAATCTCCGTGGTGTAGGCGCAGGTATTAAGGGCGAAGGCGAGAATGGTGCAGTTCATTGCGTCGCGGAAGAAACTGTCTAGCAACGGCTGTGCACGCACGGCGGCCAGGCTGTAGATACCGGTGTAGCAAATCAACAACTGGATGTAGAGCGGCGTACCACGGAACAAGTAAGTGTAGAACTGCACCGGCCAGCGCACATAAATCTTCGGCGACACCCGGGCGATTGACAGCGGGATCGACACCAGGAAGCCAATGAAAATCGAGGCGCTGAGCAGCCACAGGGTCATGGCCAGGCCGGTGATGTTGTAACCGTCGGTGTAGAGGAACGGTTTCCAGTATTCCTGCAAGAGTTCGATCATCGTACGGCCTCCCGGGAGCCGGCGGCGTAGCGGCGTTCAAGCCTGTGCAGGACAAAGTTCGAGGCGCTGGTGATCAGCAGGTAGATCAGCGCGGCCAGCACCAGAAAGTAGAACAATTGATAAGTGCTTTTGCCGGCGTCCTGCGCGGCTTTGACCAGGTCGGCCAGGCCGATGATCGACACCAGCGCGGTGGCCTTGAGCATCACCATCCAGTTGTTGCCGATGCCTGGCAGGGCGAAGCGCATCATTTGCGGGAAGACCACGATGCGGAACCGTTGGCCACGCTTGAGGCCGTAGGCGGTGGCCGCTTCAACCTGGCCCCGTGGGACGGCGAGGATCGCGCCACGGAAAGTCTCGGTGAAGTACGCACCATAAATGAAGCCCAGGGTGATGACCCCGGCGCTGAATGGATTGATCTCGATGTATTCCCATTCCATGAAGTTGGTAAAAGAGGTCAGCCAGGTTTGCAGGCTGTAGAAAATCAGCAGCATCAGTACCAGGTCCGGCACCCCGCGAATCAGCGTGGTGTAGAGCTGGGCGGGAATCCGCACGAGCTTGACCTTGGACAGTTTGGCACTGGCGCCCAGCAGACCGAGCAATACGGCCACCAACAGCGACAACACCGATAACTTGATGGTCATCCAGGTGCCTTGCAGCAGCAGCGGGCCAAAGCCCTGCAGGCTGAAAGCAGAAAGCCCCAGGGTTTCCAGGAGAGAATCAAACATGAGACGAGCCTTTGGCAGAAAAAAGGCGCCCACTCCGAAAAGTGGGCGCCGGGCATTATTTGCCGCTGTACAGATTCAGATCGCCAAAGTGTTTCTTTTGAATGGTGGCGTAGGTGCCATCATCGTGTAACGCTTTGATACCTTTATCCAGCAGTGCTTTCAGCTCTTTGTTACCTTTCGAGATACCAATCGCGGTTTTCGATGGCAGCAGTTCGCTGTCGACCGGCTGGCTCACTTCATAGCCTTCACCGCGTGGCGACTTGAGGAAGCCCAGTTCGGCTTGCAGCATGTCCTGGATTGCTGCGTCGAGACGGCCGGAGATCAGGTCCGAATACACTTGGTCCTGGTTCTGGTAGGCCTGGGTTTTCACCCCGGCTTTGTCCAGCACGGCTTTGGCGTAGGCTTCCTGAATGGTGCCTTGCTCGTAGCCTACGGTCTTGCCTTTGAGGCTGGCCGCGTCGGCGGTCAGGCCGGAACCTTTCTTGAACACATAGGCGGTCGGGCCGGAGAACAGCTCGTTGGAGAAGTCGATGACTTTCTCGCGGGCCGGAGTGACGGTCATCGAGGAGATCACGCCGTCGAACTTGTTGGCCTTGAGGCCAGGGATCATGCCGTCGAAATCGCTTTCGACCCATTTGCACTTGACCTTCAGCTCGGCGCAAATCGCATTACCCAGGTCGATGTCGAAGCCCACCAGGCTGCCGTCGGCCGCTTTGGACTCGAACGGTGCGTAGGAAGGGTCAACGCCGAAACGCAATTCTTTGTATTCCTTGGCCAGCGCGGAACCGGCAGCCATGCACAACGCCAGTGCAGAAAGGGTCAGCAATGCTTTTTTCATTATTCAATCCCTAAGAACCAATATGAGCGCTTGTGGCGCAGAAGTACTGTTACTGGAAAGCGTAAGACCCATTGAAAGTAGCAATTTCCGAACCAGAGTGCCGAACAAGCGTTTTAAAAGGTGCTACAGGATGGGCCGGCGCGCGGATTGTGCCCAAAAATGGGCAGGGAAAGATAGGTGCACTGTTAAGGTTCGTCAGGATGGCGTGATCGGCCTGAAGTTTGCCCATTCCGTGGCGAAGGTGCTGGCTCTCGCCGGAGCGCGAAGCGATCTGCGTGATGGGCCGCGATTCAAAGAATTAACCGAGCAAATCCTGCAAGGTATCCAGGCTGTCCGCCTCGTCCACTGCTTTGTCCTGACGCCAGCGCAGCATCCGTGGGAAGCGCACGGCGATCCCGCTCTTGTGGCGCTTGGACAAGGCGATACCCTCGAAGCCCAGCTCAAACACCAAGGTCGGCGTGACACTACTGACCGGGCCGAATTTTTCCACAGTGGTCTTGCGCACGATGCTGTCGACCTTGCGCATTTCCTCGTCGGTCAGCCCCGAGTACGCCTTGGCGAACGGCACCAGGCTACGCTCGCTGCTCTGCGGCGGGCCGTCCCACACGGCGAAAGTGTAATCGCTGTACAAACTGGCGCGGCGGCCGTGCCCGCGCTGGGCATAAATCAACACGGCGTCGACGCTGAACGGGTCGACTTTCCATTTCCACCACACGCCCATGTCCTTGGTGCGCCCGACGCCGTACAGCGAATCCCGGGCCTTGAGCATCATGCCTTCGACACCGAGGCTGCGCGACGCTTCGCGCTGGCGGGCGAGGTCGTTCCAATCCTTGCCCTCCAAGGTCGGTGAGGGCAGCAGCACCGGGCTGCGAGCCTCGGCAATCACCTGTTCAAGTTGTGCGCGCCGCGCCGCTTGTGGACGATTGCGCCAGTCGTCGCCTTGCCATTCCAGCAAATCGTAGGCGAGCACCACCACCGGCACCTCTTCGAGGATTTTCTTGCTCAGGGTTTTGCGGCCGATCCGTTGTTGCAGCAGGGCGAAGGGTTGCACTGAGGGTTGCGTCGGTTCGCTGGCGCTGAAGGCATCGACAGTGGTTGGCGCGTCTTTCCACACCACAATTTCGCCGTCGATCACCGTGCCGTCGGGCAAGCTGTGCAGCAACACCTGCAACTCGGGGAAGCGCTCGGTTACCAGTTCTTCGCCGCGCGACCAGATCCACAGCCGCCCCTCACGCTTGACCACTTGCGCGCGGATGCCATCCCATTTCCATTCCACCTGCCAGTCGCTGACCGGGCCTATCAGCCCGTCGAATTGCTCGACCGGCGCCGACAGCGCGTGGGCCAAAAAGAATGGATACGGCTGGCCGCCCCGTTGCGCGTGTTCGTCGCTGGACTCTGCGGCAATCAGTTGCAAATAGCGCTCGGCGCTCGGGCGGTGCGACAGATCGGTGTAGCCGACCATCCGCTGCGCGACGCGCTTGCTGTCGAGCCCGGCCATGGCTGCCAGGGCGCGGGTCACCAATAGTTTGGAAACGCCGACGCGGAAACTCCCAGTGATCAACTTGATACACAGCATCAGGCTGGCGCGATCCAGTTGCGCCCACAGCGCCGGGATTCGCTCAGCCAGCACTTCCGGCGTTTCGCCGCGCAAGGGCAGGAGTTTTTCTTCGAGCCACAGCGCGAGGCCGTCGTCCGAGCTGTGCGGTGATTCCGGGAGAATCAGCGAAATGGTTTCTGCCAAGTCGCCGACGGCTTGATAGCTCTCTTCGAACAACCATTCCGAGAGCCCGGAAATCCGCACCGCCAGCTCCCGCAGAACGCGCACTGGCACCAGTTGCCGAGGCCGGCCGCCGGACAGAAAGTACACCGCCCACGCGGCGTCTGCTGGTGCCGCTTCGGCAAAGTAAGCCTGCATCGCCGCCAGTTTGGCGTTGCTGGAAGTCGTGGCGTCGAGGTCGGCATACAACTGCGCGAAGGCTTTCATGTCGCCAACTCCGGTGCGGGCGTGGCGGGGCTGTCTTCCTCGTCGTCGCCGTATTCGGTGGTGAAACCCTGAGCGTCCAGGCCTTGATCACGCAGGTGCCGCACCAGCACCGCCACCGAGCCGTGGGTGACCATCACCCGTTCGGCGCCGGTCTGCTCGATGGCCCACAGCAGGCCCGGCCAGTCGGCGTGGTCCGAGAGCACAAACCCTCGATCGACACCACGCCGCCGCCGGGTGCCGCGCAAGCGCATCCAGCCGCTGGCGAAGGCGTCGCTGTAATCGCCGAAACGCTTCATCCAACTGCTACCGCCGGCGGACGGTGGAGCGAGGATCAGCGCCTGGCGCAGCTGCGGGTCATTCTTGTTGAAATCGCCGGCGTACAGCGTTGGCGGCAGGTGAATGCCAGCGTTGCGGTACACGCGGTTTAACGGCTCTACGGCGCCATGCACCAGAATCGGGCCGAGGCTGGGGTCGATGCCATGCAGGATGCGCTGGGCCTTGCCGAACGAATAACAGAACAACACGCTGGCCTTGCCGACCTCGATATTGCCGCGCCACCACTGGTTGATCTCGGCAAAAATCTCCGCCTGCGGCTGCCAGCGGTAGATTGGCAGGCCGAAGGTCGATTCGGTGATGAAGGTGTGGCAACGCACCGGTTCGAACGGCGCACAGGTGCCGTCGGGTTCAATTTTGTAATCGCCCGAAGCGACCCAGACTTCGCCCTGGTATTCGAGGCGTACTTGCGCCGAGCCAAGCACATGCCCGGCGGGATGAAAGCTTAGGGTCACGCCGTGATGCACCAGTTGTTGGCCATACGCGAGGGTTTGCAGATTGATGTCGCTGCCCAGCCGCGATCGCAGAATCCCTTCGCCAGGGGCCGCCGCCAGGTAATGCTGATTACCATTGCGGGCATGATCGCCGTGGGCGTGGGTGATGACCGAACGCTCGACCGGGCGCCACGGGTCGATGTAGAAATCACCAGGCGGGCAGTACAAACCTTCGGGGCGAGCGATGACAAGGTCCATGGCGTGGCCGGGGTGGAGGGCTTGTAAGGTAGGAGGTTTTGCCTGGCGCAGAAGTTCGGTTTTTTAGCCGCGAGCGCGATGGAGTGGGGCGCGTCCGAGATGTCTGGATGTACCCCAAACCTTGTGGAAGCGGGCTTGCTCCGGGCGGCGTTCCGACGAAGGCTATCTCCCTGCTGACGAGTAAATTGCGGATGTCCCAGAACACTGTGGGGGCTGCGGTGCGACGATTCGACTTGCCAGCGATGACTTTGTATCAGGCACTAGAGATTTGGCGGGTGTACACATCCATTTCTTGGGTGATGGCCACTATGGGTTCCGCTCTTACAGCGGGTCACTTTGAAAAGCCCAAAGTAACCAAAGGCTTTCATCCCCTCCATT
>NZ_JAVLSB010000059.1:0-244588 GCF_031583775.1 Pseudomonas rhizozeae | reverse complement strand
TTATTTCAAGAAGTTTTCAAAGTTTCCTCTGCAACTTCAACCACTTGCGCTTTCGATCTCTCGTTAGCGGGAGGCGAATTCTACAGCGTTACTCGCTGCTGTCAACACCTCTTTTACAGCGCTTTCGACCGAGAAGATCGAATCGTTAACAAGGCTCAAACCCACCGCCTTATCAACTCCTTCCGGGCTTCGATGAACTGAAGCCAGTTACTGCCGAAAACATCATAACCCATTGAAACTCAAGGAGTTTTCCGTTTCGACTGCGCCGGAAGTGGGGCGAATTATAGACCTCCAGGATTTGCCGTCAACCAATAATTGCTCTTTTCTATCGAAATATCTAAAGCCGTAAGAAATCCTGCTTATATATAGACGCAAACCCGCACTATGCGCACTATATTGCCCAAAGCTTCGTTACTGCCTTTAATAATCGGACGATCTCGCGCAATGAATGAACAACCCCGCAGCCTGGCCACGGCGCTCTTCCCGGTCGGTCTGCTGCTGATCGCCATGGCGTCGATCCAATCAGGCGCCTCTCTGGCCAAAAGCATGTTTCCCATCGTCGGCGCGCAAGGCACAACGACACTTCGGCTGATCTTCGCCAGCGTGATCATGTTGCTGCTGTTACGCCCCTGGCGCGCCAAGCTGACTGCCAAATCGTTACGCACCGTGATCATTTACGGCATCGCGCTCGGCGGCATGAATTTCCTCTTCTATATGTCACTGCGCACTGTCCCGCTGGGCATTGCGGTAGCGCTTGAGTTCACCGGGCCTTTGGCGGTTGCGATCTATGCCTCACGCCGCGCCATCGACTTTCTATGGATCGCCCTCGCGGTCTGTGGGTTGCTGTTGCTGATCCCCACCGGTGCCACCAGCAGCGGGATCGATCTGCTGGGTGCCGGTTATGCCCTGGGTGCCGGGGTCTGCTGGGCGCTGTACATTCTGTTCGGGCAGAAGGCCGGGGCTGACAACGGAGTCCAGACTGCCGCCCTCGGCGTGATGATCGCCGCGCTGTTTATCGCCCCGGTAGGCATCGTTCATGCGGGCGCCGCATTGCTCACGCCCTCACTGATTCCCGTGGCTCTAGCCGTTGCGGTGCTGTCGACCGCCCTCCCCTATACCCTTGAGATGGTTGCCCTGACGCGCATGCCCGCTCGCACCTTCGGGACACTGATGAGTGTTGAGCCCGCATTCGGCGCACTGTCAGGTCTGCTGTTTCTCCACGAATACCTGACGCTGGCGCAATGGCTGGCGATTCTGTGCATCATCATGGCCTCCGTCGGTGCCACTCTGACCATGGCGTCCAACGCACAGCCTGCAGTGCCGGCGGATTGATCGGGCTCGTGATGAAGGTCTGGCATTTAGCGCATATTTAGGCCATGTTTAGCCCCGTTAATAAACGCCACCCTGGAGCATTCGGATAAGGAAATCAGCCAACACAGGTGTGAACACAGCCGAACTCGGGCGCCAGACCCGAGGCAGCTATTAAGGATGGGAATGAAACGACTTTTGCTATTGATCGCCGTACTGGCCGTTGCGGGCTGCGCGGCGACGTCGAAGACCGAAATCAAGCACGGCCGTAAAGGCTTGCACATTAACTGTTCGGGGCTCTCTTCGTCCTGGGACAAGTGCTACACCAGCGCTGCCAATTCCTGCGCGCCCAAGGGTTACAAGGTGATTGCCAAGTCCGGGGATACGGTAGAAGAACCCGGCGATTATCCGTTCGGCCTCAACCCCGCGGGCTACACCAGCCGCAGCATGATTGTGATCTGCAAATAATCGCCCTTGGCGCCGCGCTAACGTTCGCTGACTGAAGGACGCTCTCTTATGAATAACAAGAAAGTCGTGTTGGTAGTGGGTGCTGGGGACGCCACGGGTGGTGCCATCGCCAAGCGCTTCGCCCGGGAAGGGTATATCGCCTGCGTGACCCGGCGCAGTGCCGACAAATTGCAACCGCTGGTGGATGCCATCGAAGCCAGCGGCGGTCAGGCCCACGGTTTTGCCTGCGATGCGCGCAAGGAAGACGACGTGGTGGCCCTGGTCGAACGGATCGAAAGCCAGATCGGCCCAATTGAAGCCTTTGTCTTCAACATCGGCGCCAACGTGCCGTGTAGCATTCTCGAAGAAACTGCCCGCAAGTATTTCAAGATTTGGGAAATGGCCTGTTTCTCCGGTTTTCTCAACGCCCGGGAAGTGGCCAAGCGCATGGCCCAGCGCCAACGCGGCACCCTTCTGTTTACCGGAGCCACCGCCAGTACGCGCGGCGCCGCTGGTTTCGCAGCCTTCGCCGGGGCCAAGCACGGCATCCGCGCCCTGGCGCAAAGCATGGCCCGCGAACTGGGGCCGATGAACATCCATGTCGCGCATATCGTGGTGGACGGCGCCATCGACACCGATTTCATCCGCGAGAGCTTCCCCGAAAAATACGCGACGAAGGACGAGGGCGGCATTCTCGACCCCGACCATATCGCGGAAAACTACTGGTACCTGCACACCCAGCCACGGGACGCCTGGACGTTCGAACTGGACCTGCGGCCCTGGAGCGAACGCTGGTAAGCACTTCCTGACAACAACAAGCAGAGCGCGCAGCCCATGAGCAAAGATGTGGAGTTCTATTTCGACCTTGGCAGCCCGGCGACTTACCTGGCTTACACCCAGTTACCGACGATCTGCGCACGAACCGGCAGCCAACTGATCTACCGGCCGATCCTGCTCGGCGGCGTGTTCAAAGCCACCGGTAACGCTTCGCCCGCGACCATCCCGGCGAAAGGTCGCTACATGTTCCAGGACCTCGACCGCTACGCCCACCGCTACGGCGTGCCGCTGAAATTCAATCCCCACTTTCCGATTAACACGCTGATGCTGATGCGCGCGGTTACAGGTATCCAACTGCGCCAACCGCAACGCTTCGTGGCGTTCATCGATTGCCTGTTCCGCGCCCTGTGGGTCGATGGCAAAGCCCTCGACGACCCGGCAACCGTCGCGGCCGTGCTCAGCCAGAACGGCTTCAATCCCGAAGAGGTGCTGGCAATGACCGCCGATGAAGAGATCAAGGCCGCGCTCAAGGACCACACAGAACACGCCGTAAAGCGCGGTGTGTTTGGCGCACCGACCCTGTTCGTCGGCGACCAGATGTTTTTTGGCCAGGATCGCCTGGATTTTGTCATCGAAGCCTTGGCTTAAATCTCCACCACCAACTTGCCTTGGGCGGCTCCCGTACGGAGTCGTTCATGAGCCTGCTCAGCGGTCTGCAAACTGAACCGCTGCGGATCGAGCAACGGCCGCAACTGCCCCGCTTCGATCAACTGCGCGGCTTGCGCAAGAATTCGCCCGTGATGCTCACGCCCCTGACCACTCAGCAACGGCAGCAGCGTAAACACCCCCGAATAGGTCGCTGCCCGAAACGACAATGGCGCCAGGCTGTGCTCACCCCAGCCCAGGCAACTCAGCACATGACCGCCATGCATACGGGCAGCCTTGAACGACGCATCCAGCGTTGCGCCACCCACGGTGTCGTAAATAATGTCGAAACCCTCCCCTGCCGTGTGTTCCGCCACGTATTGCTCCACGGTGCTTTGCTGGTAGTCGATGAAGGTCGCGCCGAAGCCCTCGATCACGGCGCGACTGTGCGCTGAACCGGTGGCATACACTTCGGCACCAAAAGCTCGAGCCAGTTGCACCGCCACATGTCCGACCCCGCCGGCACCACCGTGCACCAGCACTCGCTGACCGGACTGCACCCGCGCCCGATCGACCAAACCCTCCCAGGCAGTGATCAGCACCAAAGGCAACGCCGCCGCTTCCCGCGGGCTCAAATTAGCTGGTTTGCGCGCCAACAGTTGCGCATCCACTGCAGCATATTCGGCCAGCGAACCCGGCACGCCACCGATCCCGGTGGCCATCGCATACACTTCGTCACCCACCGCCCAACCTTCGACTCCCTCCCCTATTTGCGCCACCGTGCCGGCCAGATCGATGCCCAGTATCGCTGGTAATGGCTGGCGAGCATGAGCCCCCTGCCCCGCGCGGATTTTCAAATCCAGCGGATTGACCCCGCTGGCTGCGATCTTCACCAGCACCTGCCCGGCGCCCGCTGCGGGCCGGGCAACTGAGGTCAAGCGTAACGGACCGTTGGCAGAGTCGACCATCAGCGCAAGCATCTCTATTAAGTCAGTCATTTCGCTCTCTCATGTCAGAAGAAGTGACGGCCATCATCAGCCGGCTCACTCATGCCGATAAGAGGCTTAATAGCTATAGTGACCATGCCTTATTGGCATGAATTGGAGATTCCGTGGACAAACTCAATGCGATGGCGATTTTCGTGCGTGTGGTCGAACGCGGCAGTTTTTCTGCAGTGGCGCGGGAGCTGCAGACCAGTCAGCCGACCATCAGCAAAATCCTCCGCAGCCTGGAAACTGAACTTGGCGGCCGGTTAATTGCGCGCAGCACCCGTCGGCTATCGCTGACAGATGAGGGCCAGCGCTATTACCGGCAGTGCCTGGAGATCCTGGCGGCGATCGACGCCGCCGAACACAGTTTCCAATCCGGCCGGGAAACTGTCGCCGGGCCGTTGCGCATCGGCTCGTCGGTGAGTTTCGGGCGCTTGCAGATCGCTCCGCGCCTGGCCGACTTCCTCCAGCGATATCCACAGGTGCAGATTGACCTCCAACTGAGCGACGGCAACCAGGATCTGATCGCCGAAGGCATCGACGTCACTTTGCGCATGGGCGAGTTGAACGACAGCAACCTGATAGCCCGGCAGATTGGCACCACCCACCGTGTCACGGTCGCCGCGCCCGATTACCTGGCGCAACACGGCGAGCCAAGCACGCCGCAGGAGTTGCTCGCGCACAACTGTCTGCAATTCAACCTGCTGAACAGTCAGAATCTATGGAGTTACACCAAGGACGGCGAGCGTCAAGAAGTGCGGATCCAGGGCAACGCGCAGAGCAACAGCTCCGAGGCGATTCGCGCCATGGTGCTGTCAGGATTGGGAATTGCACTGTCGCCAGTGTGGCTGTTCAGCGAAGACTTGAAGGCTGGGCGGGTAGTGGCGATTTTGCCGGAGTACCGGCCGCAGTCGCTGCCGATACATGCGGTGTCCCCGGCGAATCGTCGCCAATCCGCCAGGGTCCGTGCGTTTGTCGATTACCTGAGCGACGCACTCGCCCAGGCATCGCCTATGCAGCCGATCAGATAGCCGCGGTGCGGGTGTTCAACCAGGCCAGTGCCGCGCCGTCGAGCAGCGGGCTCAGGCGCTCGCGGACTTCGGCGTGATAGGCGTTGAACCAGTCTTTCTCGTCCTGGGTCAGCAACGAAGCTTCCAGGCAACGGGTATCGATCGGGCACAAGGTCAGGGTTTCGAACTTGAGGAACTCACCGAACTCACTGCTGCCCGCTTCGCGGTTGAGCACCAGGTTTTCAATGCGTACACCCCAACGGCCCGGACGGTAGGTGCCCGGCTCGATCGAGGTGATCATGCCCGCTTGCATCGCGGTTTGCGGCGCCGGGGCCGCTTGGTAAGCGATCACTTGCGGACCTTCGTGCACATTGAGGAAGTAACCCACGCCGTGGCCGGTGCCATGACCGTAGTCGACGTTCTCGGCCCAGATCGGCGCGCGGGCAATCGAATCCAACAGCGGCGACAGAATGCCCTTGGGGAATTGCGCGCGAGACAAGGCAATCACGCCTTTGAGCACCCGGGTGCAATCGCGTTTCTGCTCGGCGGTTGGCGTGCCCACCGGCACCATGCGGGTGATGTCAGTGGTGCCGCCCAGGTATTGACCGCCAGAGTCGATCAACAGCAAGCCATCGCCCTCGATGACCGCGTGCTCTTCTTCGGTGGCGTGGTAGTGCGGCATCGCGCCATTGGCGTTGAACGCCGCAATGGTGTTGAAGCTCAGCGACACATAGCCTGGCCGGCGGGTACGGGCGGCGGTCAGGTGTTCGTCGATGGTCAGTTCGGTGATGCGCTCGCGGCCCCAAGCCGATTCCAGCCAGGTGAAAAACTCACAGAGCGCCGCGCCGTCCTGCTCCATGGCTTGGCGAATGTGCTCGGCATCGGCCAGGCTTTTTTGCGACTTGGCCAGGGTGGTCGGGTTCAAGCCTTCGACCAGTTTGACGCTGCTGTCGAGATGTTCCAGCAACCCGGCAGTGACCCGCGCCGGGTCGATTTGCAGGCTGGCGTCCTTAGGCACGGCGCGCAACGCCGCGGCCACCTCGCTGTAGTCACGCAGGTTCACGCCATCCTGTTCGAGGGTGGCGCGCAAAGCGTTGTCGACTTTGCTCAGAGCCACGAACAAAGTCGCCTGGTCTTGGCTGATCAAGGCAAAAGAAACGAACACCGGGTTAAACGACACGTCGCCGCCGCGCAGGTTGAACAGCCAGGCGATGTCGTCGAGGGTAGCGATGAAGTGCCAGTCGGCGCCCCGGGCCTGCAGGGTTTCGCGCAATTTGGCGAGTTTTTCGACGCGGCTGACCGTGGCCTGTGGGGGCAAGTGTGGATAGATCGGCGCGTTCGGCAGCGCCGGGCGGTCGCTCCAGACTTCGTTCAACAGATCGAGGTCAGTGCGAAGGCGCGCGCCACGTTCGTCGAGTTTGCTACCCAAGGTGCGCGCCGAAGCGACGGCCATCACTGCGCCGTCCACCGCCACTACGCCGCCCTCCGGGGTTTGCTCGGCCAGCCAGTCCAGCGGGCTCGGTTGACCCGGTTGCAGCTTGACCAACTCAATGCCGCTGCCCTTGAGTTCCTTGGTCGCTTGCTCCCAGTAACGGCTGTCGGCCCATACGCCGGCAAAGTCAGCGGTGACGATCAACGTCCCGACCGAACCGTGGAAACCCGACAGCCACTGCCGGCCTTGCCAATAACCGGGCAAGTATTCCGACAGGTGCGGGTCGGCCGACGGCACCAGCAGGGCGTGAATGCCCTCGCGGCTCATCAGCTCACGGGTCTGCGCCAGGCGCTGCGGTACCGACCCTGGGGTCAAAAGCTGCGTTGTCATCATGTCTCCTGCTAACCACTCATTATTATCAGTGCCGATGGCGATCGGCGTTACGGAGCAATCGCCCAGAATGCCGGGGCACTGGCGACGGCTGCTTTGATCAGGTTCACGGCCTGGTCGATATCCTGTTCGGTGCTGTACCGACCCAGGCTCAAGCGAATCGTGCGACTGGCTGAACGGGCGTCATGCCCCAAAGCCAACAACACGTGGGACGGTGCGTTGCTCGCGGAGTTACAGGCCGAGGTCGCGGAAAACGCGATCGAGGTACTGAGCGCCGCTGAATTGAACTCGCCCTCATTGAAGGTCAGGCTCAAGGTGTGGGGGATGCGTTGCTTGGCGCAGCCATTGAGGCGCACACCGGGCAGGCTCAGCAGACCTTCAAGCAAGCGCTCGCGCAGGCGCACAATGGTTGCGTGCTCTTCGGCGAATCCTGATTGCGCCAGCGCGAAGGCTTCACCCATGGCGACAATTTGATGGGTGGCCAGGGTGCCGGAGCGCAAACCGCCCTCGTGCCCGCCGCCGTGAATCTGCGCCTGCAAACGTTGCTCGGCGCGCGGCCCGACGTACAACGCGCCGATGCCTTTGGGGCCATACAATTTGTGCGCGGAAAACGACATCAGGTCCACCGGCCACTGCGCCAGGTCGATTGCCACCTTGCCCGCCCCTTGCGCCGCGTCGACATGCAATAGCGCGCCGCGCTCACGCACCACTTGGCCAATCGCGCGGATGTCATTAAGGGTGCCAAGTTCGTTGTTGACCAGCATCAGCGACACCAGAAAGGTATCGTCGCGCAATGCTTCGCTCACCGCCTCGGCGGTGATCACACCGTCAGCGTTAGGGACCAGATACGTCACCGCCACGCCGGCATCCTGCAACTGCCGGGCGGTGTCGAGAATGGCTTTGTGTTCGATCTGGCTGGTGATGACATGGCCGCCCGGCACACCGCGAGCCTGGGCCACACCCTTGAGCGCAAGGTTGTTCGACTCGGTGGCGCCGGACGTCCAGACGATTTGCTCGGGCTGTGCGCCCACCAGCTCCGCGACCTGGCGCCGCGCCTGCTCAACCGATTGCCGGGCCTGCTGGCCGAACGCATGGGAGCTGGAGGCAGGGTTGCCGAAGTTGCCGTCGAAACCCAGGCACTCGACCATGACCTTGATGACCCGCTCATCCACCGGCGTGGTGGCGGCGTAATCGAAATACAGCGGACGTTTATTCATAAAAGACTCACAGAGCATGTTCCGGGATCGGGAAGCACGTCGCTGAACCGTCAAGGCGCAGCCTCGTGAGCTGCGCCGATCATTCAGCGCGTTATCAATACCTGATCGCAGACCGTTAAAGAAGCAGGACCTCATTTAAAAGTGCGTAGGAACGCTCCTGTTCGTGAGCTTAACAGGCATCGGGCGCCGGGTTGAAGCAACGCGTCAGCTGATGCTCTCGTGCAGCAGCGGATATAACGAAGCTACCAGCAACGCCGCCATGCCCCAGTTGAACAACCGCAGCCAGCGAGGATCGCGCAGCACGTTACGTAACAGGCTGCCGCAACCGGCCCACACCCCGACACTCGGCAGGTTGATCAGGGCAAACACTGCGGCAATCACGATGACGTTGATGAAGTAGCCTTGCAACGGGGTGTAAGTGCTGATGGCGCCAATGGCCATGATCCAGGCCTTGGGGTTGACCCACTGAAATGCGGCCGCGCCGAGGAAGCTGATCGGCTTGCCCTGCCCTTGATCCGTCTCCGACACCGGGCCGGAATGGGCGATTTTCCACGCCAGATACAACAGGTACGCCGCACCGACGTAGCGCAGGATCGTGTACAGCAAGGGATAGGTCTGGAATACCGCGCCCAGGCCGAAGCCGACACCCAGCACCAGGGCGAAGAAGCCGCAGGTAATGCCGAGCATATGCGGGAGGGTACGCTGGAAACCGAAATTGACCCCCGAGGCCAGCAGCATGGTGTTGTTCGGGCCGGGAGTGATCGAGGTAACGAGGGCAAACAGGGCGAAGCCTAACAGCAGGTCCAGCGAGAGCGTCATGGCGGGCAGTCCATCGGGGTCAGTCAGGTCCTGACCCTATCCCACGTGGCGCGGGAAACCCATGGACAGTTGCCCAAACTTGCAGCCATACAGTTTCAGATAGGGCGGCCGAAGGTCCGTACTGCGCGCTCGGCGCTCATCACGCCTTGGCTGTCGAAACCGTAGGACTTCTGTGGCTGGCCCAGCACCTGGGCTTTTTTCGATTGGTATTCATCAAAGGACAGACCACGACGCCCCAAGTCTTCCAGCGCCAGTTGACGGCTTTCTTCTTCGGAGTAAGGACGCAATTCCGGGGACACGTGGCTCGCGCATCCGGCAAGTACAGAGAGGGCAAGCAACAACAGTGGGGCGGCTAACGTTTTCATGGCGGTGGTCCTGAGAAGGTTGTGTCTGGGCAATGAACACAGGCTACGCGCCGCCCCCGGCGAGCAGAAATCACCGTTCTCGATAGTCGCTATCGAGTTTGCCTACCAACACCCCGCTGCAAACGGGAGCCGGCCTGTTCGCGAAGCCGCTTGCCCTGCCAGCGCAAAACCAGAGTTGCGGCGCCCTCTGTTGCGCCAGATTCGGTGCTGCGTTCGTCGGTCACCGACGGGGAGCTACAGGAGCTGACCTATAGTTAATCGACCGGAATTCGACGAAACACCCCTTCATTCTCATCAAGACAGGGAGAACCGTCATGAACGTGAAATCGATTCCCGAAGGTTACAGCAGCATCACGCCCTACCTCGGCATTCACAAAGCCGCCGAGGCCATCGAGCTCTATAAGAAGGCGTTCGGCGCCATCGAGGTCATGCGCCTGAGCACGCCCGACGGCGGCATTGGTCACGCCGAACTGCGCATTGGCAACAGCCCGATCATGCTCGGCACACCGTGCTCCGAAGGACCACTGAGCAATCCCGACAGCTCGCCGTCGGTGGGTTTGTATTTATATGTGCATGACGTCGATGCCGCTTGGGCCCAGGCGATTAGCGCCGGGTGCACGGCAGTGTATGAGGTTAAGGATCAGTTTTACGGCGACCGTTCGGGCACTTTGAAAGACCCGTATGGGCATCTGTGGTTTTTGGCCACACATAAAGAGGACCTGACCCTGGAGCAGATCGAGCAGCGGGCGAAGGAGATGTTTAACCAGGGTTGAACATTTTATAGCCCGGGCTGGCCTCATCGCGGGCAAGCCCGCTCCCACAGTGATTGGCGTTGTATCTAGAATGTCCAGACACATCGGCCCCTGTGAGAAGGAGATGTGTTGTACATAAAATCTCCAGACACCTTGGCCCCTGTGGGAGCTGGCTTGCCAGCGATGGCGTCCGACCAGACGCTACACATGTGCTTGAACACACTTCATGAACAGGCACACCACGCTTTACCCCTTGCCCTCACGGCGCCGGGCTTCCAGGATGACGGCAATTCTTTCCAGGACTCAGCCCATGTTTGCCGGATTCGTCAAAGACCAGCGCCACGTTAACGGTATCGACATCGCCTACCGCCTCGGCGGCACGGGCCCCGGCTTGCTGTTGTTGCACGGTCACCCGCAGACCCACGTGATCTGGCACAAAGTCGCCGAGCAACTGGCCGAGCACTTCACCGTGGTCGCCGCCGACCTGCGAGGCTACGGTGATAGCGCGCGACCGGACGCGGACGCTGACCATGTGAACTACTCAAAACGGACCATGGCCAGCGATGCCCTGGGGTTAATGCAATCCTTGGGTTTCGAGCAGTTCTCGGTGCTCGCCCATGACCGTGGCGCCCGGGTCGCCCATCGCCTGGCGCTGGACCATCCGCACGCGGTGCAACGCATGGTGCTACTGGACATCGCCCCGACCCTGGCGATGTACGCCCAGACCAACGAAGCCTTCGCCCGCGCCTACTGGCACTGGTTCTTCCTGATCCGCCCCGCACCGCTGCCGGAAACCCTGATTGAAGCCAACCCCGAAGGTTACCTGCGCAGCGTGATGGGCAGCCGCAGCGCCGGGCTCAAGCCGTTTACCGACGAAGCCTTCAGCGAGTACATGCGTTGCCTACAGATTCCCGGTAGCGCCCGGGGCATTTGCGAGGACTACCGGGCCAGCGCCAACATCGACCTGGCACACGATCGCGCCGACCTGGCCGCCGGCCGTCATTTAACCTTGCCGCTGCTGGTGCTGTGGGGCGCGGACGGCACGGTCGGGCGCTGCTTCGATCCGCTTAAAGAATGGCAGCAAGTCGCCACCAACGTGCGCGGCAACGCCTTGCCGGCCGGGCATTACATCGCCGAAGAAGCGCCGCAATTGCTGCTGGCCCAAGCGCTGGAGTTCCTGCGCTGAAGCTTGGTTGCGGGCGATGCTATGCTGGCGGCACCTGTCACCAGTCCGCGCTCTGCCATGACCCAAAAGAAAGACACCGTGCCCCTGCCAGAAGACCTGCGCGTCTTCCTCACCGTGATTCGCAAGGCCGGTTTTGCCGCCGCCGCCGATGAACTGGGGCTGTCACCGGCCTACGTCAGCAAACGCATTCAGATCCTCGAAACCACCCTCGGTACCCGCCTGCTGCACCGCACCAGTCGGCGCATTGCCATGACTGAGGACGGCGAGCGCGTGCAGCGCTGGGCGTTGCGCATTCTCGAGGATTTCCAGCAACTGCACGATGAACTCAGCGACGCCCACGACAGCCCCCGTGGGCGTCTGCACCTGTGCAGCAGTTTTGGTTTCGGCCGCAACCATGTAGCGCCGGCGGTTTCATTACTGGCCGAGCGCTATCCGGACCTGCAGATTCGCCTCGACCTGTTCGACCGCGTGGTGGATATCGTCAATGAAGGCTTCGACCTGGAAATCCGCGTCGGTGACGACATCCCCGGCCAGCACATCGGCCGCCGGCTGGTGAGTAACCGCCGAGTGCTGTGCGCCGCGCCCGGTTACCTGCAACGGCACGGCACGCCGCACACCCTGGCCGATCTGGAACAGCATCACTGCCTGGTGATCAAGGAACGGGACAACGCCTTCGGCATCTGGAACCTGGAGCGCGACGGTGAGCCAGAGAACGTGCGGGTCAGCGGGCCGTTGTCCTCGAACAACGGCGAGATCGTGCTGCAATGGGCCCTCGACGGACGCGGAGTGTTGCTGCGTTCACTGTGGGACGTAAAACCGCTGCTGGAGCAGGGCCGACTGGTGCAACTGCTGCCCGACTACACGCAAAGCGCCAACGTCTGGGCGGTGTATCCGACGCGACTGGCGTACTCGGGTAAACTGCGGGCCTGCGTGGAGTTTTTGCAGGCGCATTTCAAGGGGTTGTCGCTCTAGCTTATTCACCACGAAACAAATGTGGGAGCGAGCCTGCTCGCGAATCGGGTGCATCAGTCAAAAGCGTCGGCGACTGATCCACTGCTTTCGCGAGCAGGCTCGCTCCCACCTGTTTTTTTAGTGGATTGGAATCAGCACAACCATGGACTCGCCGCCAGATGCTCGCGCTCGAAGGCTTTGATCTGCTCACGGCGCTGCAAGGTGCTGCCGATGGCATCGAGGCCGAGCAACAGCGCGGTCTTGCGCAGGGTGTCGATCTCAAACGGGATGACTTCGCCGTCGTTCAACACGATCTGCTGTGCCTCCAGGTCGACGCTGATCCGCGCGCCCTCCGCCCGGCTGACCACTTGCCCCAAGCGTTGCGCCACCGGCTCGTCCAGGGTGATCAGCAATACCCCGTTGCGCTGGCAGTTGTCGTAGAAGATCCCGGCGAAGCTGCTGCCGATCAGCGCGCGGATGCCCATTTGCTGCAAGCCCCACACCGCGTGTTCACGGCTGGAACCGCAGCCGAAGTTCGGCCCCACCACCATAAAACTCGCGCCCTGCCAGGCCGGTTGATTGAGCACGAAGTCGGGGTTGGGCTGGCGGTCTGGCAAAAAGCGCAGGTCGAAGAACAACCCGCGATCCAGCCCGGCGCGGTCGATGCCCTTGAGGAATTGCTTGGGCATGATCACGTCGGTGTCGATGTTCGCAGCGAGCATCGGCGCGGCCTGGCCGCTGACCTGGGTGAAGGGTTGCAGGCTCATGGGCGGGCTCCAAAGTGGCGGATGTCGGTCAGGCGACCGGTGATGGCGGCTGCGGCGACCATTGCCGGGCTCATTAAATGCGTTCGGGCGCCGGCGCCCTGGCGGCCTTCAAAGTTACGGTTGGTGCTGGAGGCGCAGCGGTCACCGGGCGCCAGCACGTCGTCGTTCATTGCCAGGCACATCGAGCAACCGGACTGCCGCCATTCGAAACCGGCGTCGATAAAGATTGCCGCCAGGCCTTCGGCTTCGGCCTGGTAGCGAACCTCGGTAGAACCGGGAACGATCATTGCCCGCACGTGCTCCGCCACATGCTTGCCGCGCACCACGCTGGCGGCATCGCGCAAATCTTCGATCCGCGCGTTGGTGCAGGAACCGATAAAGGCATGGCTGATGACGATGTCACTGAGCGGCATGCCCGCCTCCAGCCCCATATAGTTGAGGGCGCGGCGCATATCCTGGCGCAGGATCAGGTCGCTGATGGCTTGCGGATCGGGCACGCGAGCGCCGATCGGCGCGGCCTGGTCGGGGCTGGTGCCCCAAGTGACCATGGGTTCCAGCGCACGTGCGTCGAGATGCACTTCACGGTCGAAGCGCGCATCGGGGTCGCTGCGCAGGGCACGCCACTGGGCCACGGCCTGATCCCACAACACACCCTTCGGCGCGCGAGGCTTGTCCTTGAGATAGGCGAAGACTTTCTCGTCCGGCGCCATGAATGCACCCCGCGCACCCGCCTCTACCGCCATGTTGCAGATGGTCATGCGCGCTTCAACGCTCAACGCATCGATGGTCGAGCCGCAGAATTCGATGGCATACCCGGTGGCCCCCGACGCGCCGATCTGGCCGATCAGCGCCATGATCACGTCCTTGGACGTCAGGCCGACGCCCAGCTCACCGTCCACCGTCACTCGCAAGGTTTTCAGGCGTTTGTAGACCAGGGTCTGCGAGGCCAATAAATGTTCGATTTCCGAAGTGCCGATGCCGAAGCCGAAGGCACCCAGGGCGCCATAAGTGGTGGTGTGGCTGTCGCCGGCGGCGATCACCATGCCCGGCAGGATGAAACCCTGCTCCGGGGCGATCACATGCTCGATGCCCTGGCGCGGGTCGAGGATGTCGAGCAACTCGATGCCGAAATCCCGGCAGTTCTGCGCCAGGTACGACACCTGCCGCGCGCCGCCGGCATCCGGCATGGCGGCGACCCGCACGGGCGCGGTGGGGTTGACGTGATCGACCACCGCCAGCGCCGTTTCAGGCCGCCAGACCGTGCGCCGCGCCTCGCGCAAACCGCTGAATGCCTGGGGGCTGGTGTATTCGTTGATCACCTGGCGGTCGATGTACAACAGCACATGGCCCTGGTCATCGAGGCGGCACACGGTGTGTGAATCGATGTGTTTGTCGTAGAGGGTTCTTGCAGGCGTCATCACGGCACTCGCTCGGAGGAAAGTACGCCGGCGTGGGGCTGCGGCGTCTGCGTTCCATCATAGGCAGCGAGGCCCGGGCATCAATGGACGGACAGTGATCCCGTGAATCATGGATCGTGTTGTTCGAACGCCGATAACCCGAGCGAAGCCAAGTGAAGTACACTTTGTTGCACAATTTGTGAATACGAAACATTTGCTTTCAACTTAAGCTTCCGAATTAGCGGTTCCCGTTCGTCTTATCCAGATGTATTCGGCTAGCGTAGGCATCCGCCACGGCTGGATTTTCCCGGACTTAACGCTGCGAAGCCCGTAGCGGCAGTCCACTCATTGAACCAAGACCCCCAATCATGTCGAAGAAATCCCGCTCCAAACTCTGGTTTCTCGTGCACAGCTGGCTGGCATTGCCGATCTGGTTTTTCGTCCTGATCGTGTGCGTCACCGGCACCCTGGCCGTCGTCAGTCAGGAAATCGTCTGGCTGGCCAACCCGCAGATGCGTGCCAGCCAACCCTCGGACGATGCACCGTTGCTCGGCTACGACCAGATCATCGCCGAGATCAAGAAGGCCGAGCCGAACCTGCTGGTCAAGGAAATCAACCGCCCGGACGAATCGCACTTCGCCCTGGATGTCGACGTCACCTACCCCGACGGTCGCTCAGTCACGGTTTACGTCAACCCCTACACCGGGGCCATACAAGGGCCCGCGCCGACTTTCAACTTCAAGGCGTTCACCCGCGCCTTGCACGGTTGGTGGCTGGTGCCGTTCACCAATGGCTACAGTTGGGGCTGGTACCTGGTGTCGTTTCTCAGCCTGCCGTTGCTGGCCTCGCTGGTGACCGGGCTGGTGGTGTACAAGCGGTTCTGGAAAGGCTTTCTGCGCCCGACGTTGCGCATTCGCCACGGCGCGCGGATTTTCTGGGGCGACTTCCACCGCCTCAGCGGTATCTGGTCGATTTGGTTTATCGCGGTGATTTCCATCACTAGCACCTGGTTCCTGATCCAGGCGTTCATGTTCGATAACCAGGTCACCATCTCCACCGCGCCGGTCGCGCTGGTGGTGCCCCGCGAAAGCGTGCCGCAGACCACCGATGGCGCGCCAGCACCGATGATCAGCCTCGACGAAGCGATTCGCGTGGCCAAGGAACGCATTCCGGGCCTGGACGACAGCTACGTCAGCCTGCCGCTCAACGCCTACAGCTTTATGTCGGTGGGTGGCCGCAGTTGGTACCCCTTGATGTACCAGACCGCCGACATCAACCCCTACACCGGCGAAATCGGCTCCACGCGTTTGTTGTCCGACCGCTCCGGCCTGGAGCTGGTGACCGAGTCCATGCGCCCGCTGCACACCGGTGACTTTGGTGGCTTGTGGATCAAATTGATCTGGTTTTTCTTCGGCCTGCTGCTGAGCATGATGGTCCTCAGCGGATTGCTGATTTGGACCAAACGCACCGCCTTGGCCACCGCCAACGCCTTCAAGCGCAATAACAAACGCGTGCAAACCGCCACTGCCACCGAGGTCAGCCCATGAGCCTGTTTATCGCTGAAAAACCCGGCTCGGCCCTGAGTCGTTTCTGGCACAAATGGCGGTTTCACATCAACATTCTGTTGTTGCTGGTGCCGCTGGGTTTCATGCCCAAGTACTTCGCCGACGCCGCGCTGTTCCGTGGCGATACCGGGCTCGGCGAGCGGGAAATCGGCGAACTGCAAGTCGGCCCGTGGAGCGTGCGCCTGGCGGAACTCCGCAATGAAGCGCCACGGCTCGACGGCCCGGCCGGCTACATGAAGAACTTCAACGCGGCGCTGTGTTCGGCCTGCCGCGATCAGGTCAAGGCAACTTACCTGCGCATCGGCAAACCCCGCAGCCTGCGCGCCGCCGGGGTGATTTTCTTCGGCACGCCGTACCGTATGGGCGCCATGCTGCCGATCCCGGAAAAAACCAAGGCCGACGCTGAACTGTGGGTGACCATGGAAGGCTGGGACGGCAGCATGCACCAAGCGTCGATCCCGCTGAGCCAGGCGTCCCCCGCCACCCTCGATTGGCTGAACAAACAAGGAGGCCGACCATGATCCGCCGTAATTCCCTGAGCGCCGCGCTGCTGGTGCTCGGTGCCGGTTTCACCACCCAGTCCCTGGCGCACAACCCGATGTGCGAGTGCAAGGCGGTCGACGCCGAACAGATTCAGTGCACCGGCGGTTTCTCCGACGGCAGCGGCGCGCCGGGGGTGACCCTCGACGTGATCGGCTACGACGAGACCATTCTGGTGCCCGGCAAGCTCGGCGCCGATTCGACCCTGACCTTCAAGAAACCTGCGGCGGAATTCTACGTCCTGTTCGACGCCGGCCCCGGCCACGTCGTCGAGATCGACCAAGCGGATATCCAGGCACCATGAGTCTTGAACACACCACGGCGACCACGCAAATCGTCCGTCCGGCCGGCGCCGGCCATGAAACCCTCTACGTGTTGCTGCTGTGCCTGGTCATCCTGACCCTCGCCGGGTCGGTGGTGGCCTGGCACGGTGAATCCACCGAAGTCGTCGCGGTCAACGAGCATCAACTCGACGCCCGCCGCGACCTCAGCGCTTCCGAACAAGGCATCTATGCCGACTTGCGGGTGACCCTCGACGAGATTCATTTACTGCGCCAGGAGCAACAAACCCTGCCCAGCCCTGCGGAACTCGCCGAAGAAGGCTTCGCGCCGTTCGCCCAGGACGCCAGTTCGGTCAGCCGTGGCGGCCATGCCTGGCAACTGACGGCAGGCAGTGGTTATGTTGGCCATAGCCAGGCGCCTAAGGTGGCCGGTTCGTTCCTGATGCGCATCACCGAGCAGCAGGACCGCCCCGACATCTGGCTCAATCGCCGCCCCGATCTGCAGACGCCCAACGACCTCAGCGATGCCGCCCTCGAAAGCGCCGGCTGGCAGCAGATCGTCGCGCAATTCGATGCCGGCGTAACCCGCCAGCACAAGCACTGATCCCCTTCCGCGAGAGAAGACCGCTTACTCATGTCCAGTTCATTGCACCGTTCACCTGTACTGCGCGGCCTGCTGCTCGGCCTGATCGCCTGCCTGCTGACGCCGCTCGCCAGTGCCGACCAGGCCAAGCGCTTGCGCATCGGCATCACCCTGCATCCTTATTACAGCTACGTGGCCAACATCGTCGGCGACAAGGCCGAGGTGGTGCCGCTGATCCCCGCTGGCTTCAACCCGCACGCCTACGAGCCCCGCGCCGAGGACATCAAGCGCATCAGCGGGCTGGACGTGGTGGTGCTCAACGGCGTCGGTCACGATGACTTCGCCGACCGCATGATCGCCGCCAGTGAAACCCCCAACGTCGCGGTGATCGAAGCCAACGAAAACGTGCCCCTGCTGGCCGCCACCGGGGTCGCTGCCCGCGGCGCCGGCAAAGTGGTTAACCCGCACACCTTCCTGTCGATCAGCGCCTCGATTGCCCAGGTCAACAACATCGCCCGGGAACTGGGCAAGCTCGACCCGGACAACGCCAAGGCCTACACCCAGAACGCCCGCGCCTACGGCAAGCGCCTGCGGCAGATGCGCGCCGACGCCCTGGCGAAACTGACCCAGGCGCCGAACGCCGAGTTGCGCGTCGCCACCGTGCACGCGGCGTACGACTACCTGCTGCGCGAGTTCGGCCTGGAAGTCACGGCGGTGGTCGAGCCGGCCCACGGCATCGAGCCGAGCCCGAGCCAGTTGAAGAAGACCATCGACCAGTTGCGTGAACTGGACGTCAAGGTGATCTTCTCGGAGATGGATTTCCCCTCTTCCTATGTCGACACCATCCAGCGCGAGTCCGGGGTCAAGCTGTACCCGCTGTCGCACATTTCTTACGGCGAGTACACCGCCGACAAGTACGAAAAGGAAATGACCGGCAACCTCAACACCGTGGTCCGGGCGATTCAGGAGTCGGGCGCATGACGGCGAAAGAACCCCTGATCGACAATGAATCCACGGTGGGAGCGAGCCTGCTCGCGAATACTGCGGATCCGTCGACATCGGCTGTGAACGACACAGCGGCTTCGCGAGCAGGCTCGCTCCCACGGGTTTCGGGACCGACACTGGATTTCGCCCAGATCGGCCTGACCCTCGGCCGCACTGCAATCCTCGACAACGTGACCTTCCAGGTGCAGCCCGGCAGCGTGCATGCGTTGGTCGGCCCCAACGGTGGTGGCAAGAGTTCGTTGATCAAGACCCTGCTCGGGCAGATGCCGCACCAGGGCACCCTGAGCCTGCAATGGCCCGGCGAGCCCGGCACCATCGGCTACGTGCCCCAGGCGCTGGAGTTTGACCGTGGCTTGCCAATGACCGTCGACGACTTCATGGCGGCGATGGTCCAGCGCCGTCCGGCCTTTCTCGGCCTGAGCAAGCACTACGCCGCCGCCATCGGCGAGGCGCTGGAGCGAGTCGGCATGCAGGACAAACGCAAGCGGCGCATGGGCGCATTGTCCGGTGGCGAACGCCAACGGGTGTTGCTGGCGCAAGGGCTGATCCCGGCGCCGCAATTGCTGGTGCTGGACGAACCGATGTCAGCACTCGATGAAGCAGGGATTCAGGTGTTCGAGCGTCTGCTCGGTGACTGGCGCCAGAGCGGCATCACCGTGCTGTGGATCGAACACGATCTGGAAGCCGTCGGGCGCCTGGCCGACCGCGTCACCGGGCTCAACCGCCGGGTGCTGTTCGACGCCACGCCACAACAAGCGCTGACCCCGGAGCGTCTGCTGACGCTGTTTTCCACCCATCCACGCGGGAGCGCTGCCTGATGAGTTACGAAGCCTTCCGTTTGATGGTCCAGGGCTGGGCCTCGTCCGGCTACCTGCCGGAAGCCCTGGCCTATGGGTTCGTGGTCAACGCTTTGCTCGCCGGATTGCTGATCGGCCCAGTGCTTGGCGGCCTTGGCACCCTGGTGGTGGTCAAGCGCTTCGCGTTTTTTTCTGAAGCGGTGGGCCACGCTGCGCTGACCGGCGTCGCCATCGGCATTCTGCTCGGCGAACCCTACACCGGGCCTTACGGCGCGCTGTTCGGCTACTGCCTGTTGTTCGGCATTCTGCTCAATTACCTGCGCAACCGCACTGGCCTGGCACCGGATACCTTGATCGGCGTGTTCCTTTCGGTATCGCTGGCCTTGGGCGCGAGCCTGCTGCTGATTCTGGCCGGCAAGATCAACGTACACATTCTGGAAAACGTGTTGTTCGGCTCAGTGCTGACGGTCAACGGCAATGACCTGGCGGTGCTCGCGGTGGTCGGCTCGCTGGTCATGGCCCTGGCCCTGCCGCTGTATAACCGCATCATGCTCGCCAGTTTCAACCCGCAATTGGCGGCGGTGCGCGGGGTGGCGGTGAAGACTCTGGACTACCTGTTCGTGATTCTGGTGACTCTGATCACAGTGGCGGCGGTGAAAGTCATCGGCGCGATTCTGGTCGGTGCCCTGCTGGTGATCCCGGCGGCGGCCGCGCGTTTGCTCAGCCAGTCGCTCAAAGGCTTTTTCTGGTGTTCGGTGGTGATCGCCACAGTCAGCACGTTATGCGGGATTCTCGCGCCGATCGTCTTCGACCTGCCGATCCCGTCCGGCGCCGCGATCATTCTGGTTGCCGGTCTCGCCTTCGCCCTGTCCGCCATCGCGCGCGGTGTCGTCCCAAGCTTGAAAGGGAACCTCGGATAAATGACTTTTTCGTTGCGTCAACTGACCCTGGCCATGGTGCTGTGCAGCGCCGTGGTGCCTTCGCTGTATGCCGCCGACGCGGCCAAACCGGTAAAGGTCCTGGCCTCGTTGCCCATCACGTTCGGCCTGGGCGAAGCCTTGCTCAAAGGCACCCCGGTCAAACTCGAACGCGCGGCACCGGCCAACCTGCCGGGCTCACGGCAAACCGCCTACTTCTCCACCCGTGGCGGCCCGGCCCTGGCCGAACTGGCCAACGGCGCGGACGCAGTGATCGGCGTGCGCTCGTTGTGGGCCGATGACCCGCTGTATCCATTCGCCCGGCGCAGCAACATCCGCATCGTCGAAGTCGACGCCGCCCGCCCGGTGGATGGCGCCCTGCCCGGCATCGCCGTGCAACCGGGGCTCAAGGTCGACGGCTTGAACAGCCAGCCTTGGCAGGCCAGTAACAACATGGGACGGATGGCCGACGTAATGGCAGCCGACCTGGTACGCCTGGCACCGAGCGCCAAAGGGCAGATCGACAGTAACCTGGCGACCCTCAAGCAGCGCTTGCTCAAACTCAGCGCCGACAGCGAAGCGCGCCTGGCCAGCGCCGACAACCTCAGCGTGATGAGCCTCAGCGATCACTTCGCCTACCTGGTCAGCGGTCTCAATCTGGAACTGAGCGGCGTCGACGCCCGCGCCGATGCCGAATGGACACCTGAAGCGCTGAAGCAGTTGAGCGCAGACTTGAAGGCCAACGACGTAGCGTTGGTGTTGCACCATCGCCAACCGTCCGACCCCGTCAAAGCCGCGATTGCCGAGAGTGGCAGCCGATTGCTGGTGCTGAGCACCGACGGCGAAGACCCGGTGGCGGAACTGGAAGGGAATGTGGATGCGGTGATCAAGGGCCTGAACGGCGCCTGACCCCTCCTCGCACTGGCAGCCTGGCGCCCCTGTATGGGAGCGAGCCTGCTCGCGAAAGCGTCACAACTGACAATACCCCCCAGAACTGAAAAACCCGCTGACCGTCACCGGTTCAGCGGGTTTTTTATAGGCCGGTAGCTCAATGAGCCACGGCGGCCTGCTCTTCCATTTTTTGCCGCAAGCTCAGCGGGCGCATGTCGGTCCAGACTTCTTCGATGTAGGCCAGGCATTCTTTTTTGAAGCCGCTTTTGCCCACGGTGCGCCAGCCTTGCGGCACGGCTTTGTAGTCGGGCCAGATTGAGTATTGCTCTTCATGGTTGACCACCACTTGGAAGAGGATGTCCTCGCGGTCAAAAACTGAAGTCATGGTAGGTCTCCGTCGCTAAATGAGTCGGCCGCGCGAGGGACGCGGCGGTGATGTAGAAGGAACGTATCGGCCCCGGGAAAATTTACAGGGCCTTCAGCGCCGCGCTCAGGGCCCGGCCGAAAATCTCCGCCACGGTGTCGATCTCGGCGGCGGTAATCACCAATGGCGGCAGAAAGCGCACCACCGCGCCATTGCGCCCACCCAATTCGAGAATCAGCCCGCGCTTGAGGCATTCCCGTTGTACCAACGGCGCCAGGCGCGCGAAGGCCGGCGGATGGCCCTGGCGGTCGGGCAAGCCGTCAGGGTCCACCAACTCGACGCCGAGCATCAACCCTCGTCCGCGAATGTCGCCCAGCTGCGGGAAGTCACGTTGCAGGAGGCGCAGGTGTTCGCTGAGGCGTTCACCCATGGCTGCGGCGTGCTCGCACATGTTGTGCTCGACCAGATAACGCATCACTGCCGAACCGGCGGCCATGGCCATTTGATTGCCACGGAAGGTACCGGCATGGGCGCCCGGCAGCCAGGTATCGAGCCAGTCGCGATAGACCACCACCGCCAGCGGCAGGCTGCCGCCAATGGCTTTGGACATCACCACCACATCCGGGATGATCCCGGCGTGTTCGAACGCGAACATCTTGCCAGTGCGGGCGAAGCCACTCTGGATTTCATCAACGATCAGTGCCACCCCGGCCTTTTCGGTAATCCGCCGCAGGCCGCGCAGCCAGTCGAGATCGGCCGGAATCACCCCGCCCTCGCCCTGCACCACCTCAACGATGACCGCCGCCGGCAATTGCACGCCGCCCTCGGGGTCGTTGAGCAGGTTGTCCAGGTAGTTGAGGTTGATCTGCACGCCCAGCTCGCCGCCGACACCGAACGGGCAACGGTAATCATAGGGATATGGCATGAACTGCACGCCATTGCTGAGCAAGGCACCCAGCGGTTCCTTCGGCCCGAGGCTGCCCATCAGGCTCAGCGCGCCCTGGCTCATGCCGTGGTAGCCGCCCTGAAACGACAGCACAGTGCTGCGTCCGGTGGCGGTGCGCACCAGTTTCAGCGCGGCTTCAACCGCGTCGGTTCCGGTCGGCCCGCAGAACTGGATCTTCGCTTCCCGCGCCAGGTCAGCCGGCAACAGTGCGAACAGGTCCTGGACAAACTGATCCTTGACCGGCGTGGTCAGATCGAGAGTGTGCAGCGGCAGTTCATCGGCCAGCACTTGCTGGATCGCCTCGATCACCACCGCGTGGTTATGCCCCAGCGCCAGCGTGCCCGCCCCCGCCAGGCAATCGATAAAACGCCGGCCCTCGACGTCTTCCACATACAAGCCCTTGGCGCGCTTCAGGGCCAGGGGAATGCGTCGCGGGTAGCTGCGGGCATTGGACTCCTGGCGGTTTTGACGGGCGAGCAACGGCGATTCATTGAACTGGTAAAGCGTCTCGGCGGCCGTCGCGACACTGCGGGCAGGCTGCTCTTGAATAAGGCTGGTAGCGACTGACATCTCGACCCCTCAATACGCTGATGATTTTCCTGTTCTGGAAACGCACCAGCGCACTCAGGATTTAGGCCCCCGGTCGGCTTTGCCCGCGTCACCATCGAGCTCGCGATACATCGGGATCGCTTGCAACCCGGCCACATTGAATGAAGGCGCAGCGTGGCAATAGCCCAGGCGCTGGTAGAAGGCCTCACTGGTGCGGGTGCTGTTGAGGTGCACTTGGGCTAACCCCCGAGCGCCGAGCCAGGTTTCCAGGTCACGGACCAGCGCCCGGCCCACGCCCCGGCGAAACCATTGCGGCTGCACGTAGCAGAACGCCAGGCGACCGTTGCTGGCCGCCATGGCGACGCCCACCGGTTTGTCCTGCAGCCGGGCCAGGTTCACGTACAACCGTGAGTCGCAGAACCAGTGCTCGATGTGTTCCAGGGTTTTAGTGCGGGTCCAGGTATCTACGATCCGTGGGTCATTGCGGTGGTCGATGGCGCAGCCGAGGCGAATCGACTGCTCGATGATGCGGCTGATAATCCCGGCGTCGGCAGCGCAAGCGTTGCTGACCTGAAGCGATGCTTCCATGGCGCGGTGTCTCCTCAATCCATTGAGTCTTGCCGTCTGAACCATAGCTGTGGGGAGGCGAGGTCGCGAATCTGCAGACGTTACATTTGATGTGCGCAGCCTGCGTTCACGCGGCCTGCAATGGCATGGTCAATTCAACCCGCAACCCATCTGCTCGGCTATCGAAATGCAGGTTGCAGCCACAGCGCTGGACGATCGCCTGCACGATCGCCAAGCCCAAGCCGCAGCCGGTGCTCTGGCCGTTGCGCCAGAAACGTTGGGTCAGGTGTTGCAGATCGTCTTCAGCGATGCCTGGGCCATGATCGCGAACCACGAAGCGCACGCGTTTGCCGGTGGTTTCCAGGCTCAGCTCCACGTCCGCATCGGCGGGTGTGTGGCGCAAGGCATTGTCGAGCAAGTTGCGCAGCGCCGCGATCGACAACACGGCCGGCATCTGCACCGGGGCCTGAGACAGGGTAGCCGGCAACTGCAACTTGATCCGCCGCCGGTCACCGGTCGCCGCATCCTGAATCGCCAGGCGCGCCACCTGCTCGGCATTGCACTGTTTGCCATCGTCAAACGACAGGCTGCCCTCGACTCGCGCCAGCAGCAGCAACTGCTCAAGGGTCCGGTGCAGACGGTCGGCGCCCTCCTCGGCCCGGGCCAGGGATTGATCCCGCGCCGCGCCATCGGTCATGCGCGCCACTTGCAGGTGGGTCTTGATCGCGGTCAACGGGCTACGCAGTTCATGGGCGGCGTCGCCGGTCAGGCGGCGCTCGCGCTCGATGGTCTTGCCAATGCGCTGGAATAATTGATTCTGGGTGTCGAGCAAGGGTTGCAGTTCGCTGGGTAAGGGCTGGATTTGCAACGGCTCAAGGGAATCGGCGCTGCGCCGCATCAAGGCATCGCGCATGCGGTTGAGCGGCGCCAGGCCCTGACCAATCCCCAGCCACAGCAGGCACAAACAGCCCAGCAGCGCCACGCCCACCGGCACTGACGCGGCCAGCAACACCGAGAGGTTCAGGGCTTCCCGTTCAATTGCCCGGTCGGCGGTGGTGATGCGCACATCGCCGCGGGTCAGGGTGAAGGTACGCCACGGCGCGCCGTCGATCATCTGATCGTGAAAGCCCATGGTCTGCGCTTCCAAGGCCTGTCCCGGCTCGGTGTGGCTGCGGGCGAGGATTTCCCCGCGCAACGAACTGACCTGACACGCCATGCCGCCGGGGATATTCAACTGCTCGGCGCTGAAATGGGTGCCATCGCCCTTGCTCGGCAACGCCGGCAGTTGCTCCAGCAGCCCGGCGACCATACGCGCGGACGCTACCAGACGCTGATCGAGGGAAAACATCATTTGATTGCGCAGGTCGCTGAGCATCCACGCCGCCGCCAGCGCCCAGATCAGCGCAAACGCGGCGCCGAGGGTCAGGCTCAGGCGCAATCGCAGACTCATCACTTGCCGGGTTCTCCACCGTCCGCCGGGCCGAGGCGATAGCCCAGGCCACGCACGGTTTCAACAATGCCTTTGCCCAGTTTGCTGCGCAGGTGATGGATGTGCACGTTGAGGGCGTTGCTTTCCAGTTCGTCGTTGAAACCGTAAACGCTGTCCTTCAGTTGCTCGGTGGACAACACCCGGCCGCGGTTGTGCAGCAAGGCTTGCAGCAGTGCCTGTTCGCGCCGCGACAGGTCGACCGGCTGGCCGCCGAGGGTGGTTTCGCGGCTGCTCGGGTCGTACGTCAATGGACCGTGCTCAATCAGGTTGACGCTGCGCCCGGCCACTCGCCGCAACAACGTGTGCAGGCGCGCCGCCAGTTCGCGCAGGTCGAAGGGTTTAAGCAGGTAATCGTCGGCGCCCGCTTGCAGGCCATCGACCCGATCGGTGACCGAATCCCGCGCCGTCAGGATCAGCACCGGCAGCTCCAGCCCCTGATGCCGCAGTTGTTGGAGCAGCTTGAGGCCATCTTCGTCGGGCAATCCCAGGTCGAGCACCATCACGTCGAACTCGGCGACCTTGAGCATCGCCCGCGCCGCCGAGGCCGTGGCCACGTGCTCCACCGTCAGGCCCTGGGCGGTGAGCCCGGCGACGATGCCGCTGGCGATCAACTCATCGTCTTCGCAAACCAGTACGTGCATGGTGAGACCTTCATGAAAAGTGGCGATTAAGAAGCCCGCCGATTAACCGCGGATTATGCCCGTGCCCCTCGCGACTCGACAGTGCTGAAGCGATCGATGGCCGCTGACCATAATCAACGAAAAAGCAATCTTCAGTGCAATAACTATGTACCGCACTTCAACCTACTCATTTCCCTAGCCTGTGTCTGGTAGCACCTCACTTAACCCTTCAACACAGGTATTCCCATGTATTCCCACGCAAGTGCACTAAAAACGCTGTTCAATCTGTGCGACAACCTCAAGGCTCTGATTAACCAGAGTGAGGACCAGCAACGACAAAGCACGCTCAAAGGCCAGCAGCTCTACAACCTTGGTGAGTTTGCCCAGGCGAAAAACTATCTGACGATCGGTGCCTGCGCCGGCAACGCTGACGCGCAATACGCGCTGGCCGAAGTGATCCGCGGCAAACACACGCCGCTCCACGAGGACGCCAAGGACTGGTATGCCCTGGCGGCCGCGCAGGGCCATGTGTACGCACTGATGCGCCTGGGCGACGCCGCTTCCATCAAGACAGCCACGGCCGTCGCCCAGGCCAGCGTTGATCGAAAAGAAGCCTCGGGCATGCTGCTGATGTATGAGCTGACGCTCGACCTCGCCTGGCTGAAGAAGGCCGCCGACGCAGGCTCCCTCGAAGGCCAATATATCCTGGCCGACAAGTACGACCGCGACCGGACCTTGCTGCCCGATGACAACGAACGCCGCATCGCCATCGACGGGCTGCTGAAAAAGGCCGCCGAAGGCGGACTGTCCAAAGCCATGTTTTGGTACGCCAACCGCCAGCCCATCAGCCGGGATCTGCCAGTCCGTCGCCAATGGGTGGAAAAACGCGCGCACCTCAATGACGTCAACGGCGTGCTGGACTATGGCTTTATCCTCAGCGGCATGTACGAAAACGACGAAGGGGTCGATGAGGAATATGGTTTCGAAAGGGACGTGGTCAAAGGCTATGGCTTGGTCTGGCTGGTGGTCGAGTCGACCCGGGAACTGTCCCGTCACGCTACGGCGCGTGCCTTTCTCAGTGAACTGGCCACGGAGATGACCGAAACTCAAATCAGCGCCGCGAAAGACTTTGCGCAACAATGGACTCAGGCTCATGTGCCCATGTCGCAGTACCGCTTGAGCTATAACGACATCAATTAAGATTTTGACGGTTCATGGTGTTGACCATGGACCGTCGTTTTTCTGCGCAAGCCGGGCTAAGGTGCTGTTAACACCCGGTTAATCGCTGGCCAGCATTGTGGCCGGCATCTGAGAATCTCAAGGCGTCGTTGATGCGTTACCTTTTTATGCTCTTCTTGACGCTGTTGGCGGGCCTGGCCCAGGCCAGCAGCAATCCATTCGACACAAAACCTGATTTCCTTCCCGTCGGCAAAGCGTTCGTCTTTACCTCCGAACGCCTGGACAGCGGTGAAACCCAGCTGTATTGGCAGATCGCCGACGGTTATTACTTGTATCAGCAGCGCCTGAAGTTCGTCGGGTTGACCGACGCGCAGAAACCGCCCTTGCCTACAGGCGAAGCCCATAGCGACGAGTTTTTCGGCGAACAGCAGGTCTATCGGCAGGGCCTTGAGCTGAAAATCCCGGCGGGCGCCAGCGGACAGATCAAAGTCAGCTACCAGGGCTGCGCCGACGCCGGCCTGTGTTATCCGCCGCAAACCGCAGTGGTCGAACTCGGCGGCACCGCTGCTGCCGTCACGCCGACGGCCCAAGCACCGGACCAGGCGCTGGCCAGCGGCTTGCAACAGCATGCATTGGGTTGGAGCTTGCTGGTGTTCTTCGGCCTGGGCCTGTTGCTGGCCTTTACCCCCTGTTCGTTGCCGATGCTGCCCATCCTCGCCGGGCTGGTGGTGGGCAGCGGAGCCTCGCCGCGCCGGGGGTTGTTGTTGGCCGGCGCTTATGTGGTGAGCATGGCCCTGGTCTACGCCGCCATGGGAGTGCTGGCAGCATTGCTTGGCGCTAACCTGCAAGCGATGTTGCAGAATCCGTGGCTGCTGGGCAGTTTCGCAGCGGTGTTCGTGGTGCTGGCGTTGCCGATGTTCGGTTTCTTCGAACTGCAACTGCCGGTGGCCCTGCGCGATCGCCTGGAACACCTCGGGCGCAATCAGCGCGGTGGCAGCCTGATCGGCGCTGGCGTGCTCGGCGCCCTGTCCGGTTTGCTGGTCGGACCGTGCATGACCGCACCGCTCGCCGGCGCCTTGCTCTATATCGCACAGACCGGCAATGCGCTGTTCGGCGGGCTGATCCTGTTTGCGCTGGGCATCGGCATCGGCGTGCCGCTGTTATTGCTGGTGACGGTCGGTAATCGATTCCTGCCCAAGCCCGGCGCCTGGATGAACCTGCTCAAAGGCGTATTCGGCTTCCTGTTCCTCGGCACCGCGCTGTTGCTGCTGCGCCCGGTGCTGGATGCCTCGCTGTGGCTGGGCTTGTGCGGCGCCTTGTTGTTGATCGCCGCGTACAGCGCCTGGCGCCAGGCCCAGGGGTTTGGCCGGGTGGCGCAATTGTTCGGCATCAGTTCACTGCTGATGGGGTTATGGGGCAGCTTGCTGGTGATCGGCGCGGCCGGCGGCAGCGACGACCTGTACCAGCCGCTGCAAGTGTACAGCGGCTCGCGCTCGACCCAGGCCGGCGCGCCCTCCACCCACGATGCGTTCACCACGGTCAACGACCCGGCCGGTTTGCAGCGGGAACTGGACGCCGCCCGCTCCCAGGGCCAATGGGTGTTGCTGGATTACTACGCCGACTGGTGCGTGGCGTGCAAGGACATGGAAAAAAACGTGTTCGCCAAGGCCGAAGTGCTGGCTGCCCTGCAAGGCGTGCGCTTGCTACGGCTCGATGTCACTGCCGACAATGCCGCCAGCCGCGAACTGCTGGAGCGCTACCAGGTGCCCGGCCCGCCGAGCCTGCTGTGGATCGGCGCCGACGGTAACGAGCGGCGCAGCCAGCGCATCACTGGCGAAGTCGATGCCGCCACGTTCTTGCAACGCTGGAACACCACCCGAGAAGCCCGTTAATGCTGACGTTCACCCTCGGCACCTTTGCCATCGCGCTCAACCACCTATTGCTGATCAGCGCCCTGGCGCTCGCGACCTTCGTCGGCTGGCGGGTGGCCAAGCGTGGTGGTGAAAATCCCGAGTCGGTGTTGTTCAGCCTGTTTTTGCTGGGGTTGCTCACGGCCCGTATCGGATTTGTGATCGCCTACTGGCCGCACTACCGCAATGACCTGTGGAAAACCATCGACCTGCGCGACGGCGGTTTCCTCGCCTGGCCCGGTGTCGTCGGCGTGCTGCTGATCGCGCTGTACCGCGGCTGGAAACGACCGGGGCTGCGCAAACCGCTGGGCTATGGCGTGGTCAGTGGCGTGCTGTTCTGGTTGCTGGCGTCTTTCTCCCTGACGATCTACGAACAAGGCACGCGCCTGCCGGACATTGCGTTACGGGATGCCGCCGGGCAAACCGTCAACCTCGGCGACTATCAGGGCGGCCCGTTGGTGATCAATCTGTGGGCCACCTGGTGCCCACCCTGCCGGCGCGAGATGCCGGTGCTGGAAAACGCGCAGCAACAACGCCCGGACCTGACCTTCCTGTTCGTCAACCAGGCCGAGAGCATGCAAAGCGTCAGCACCTTCCTGGCGACTCAGGGGCTGAACCTCGACAACGTGCTATTCGATGGCAGCGGTCGCCTGGGCCAGGCCGTCGGCTCCATGGCGTTGCCGACGACACTGTTCTATAGCGCCGACGGGCGATTGCTCGGCAGCCACCTCGGTGAGTTATCCGAAGCCAGCCTGGCCCGCGCCCTGGAAAATTTCGACACACCCTCAACCGCTAACCCGGCCACGCTTTCAAGGAACCTGCCATGCCCCGCTTCCGCCACTTGCTGACGCTGACCCTGGGCGCTGCCCTGCTGCACCTGCCCACGGTCCAGGCTGAAGAACTGCCTGCCGCGATCAAGAAAATCGAAGCCAAGGGCGCGAAAATCGTCGGCCAGTTCGATGCACCGGATGGCTTGCGCGGGTACGCCGCGCAGTACCAGAACCGGGGCATGGCGCTGTACCTGACGCCGGACGGTCAGCATGTAATCCTGGGCAACCTGTATGACGCCGAAGGCAATGACTTGAGCAGCGCGCCGTTGCAAAAACTGGTGTATGCGCCGATGGCCAAGGAAGTCTGGGCCAAATTCGAAAAGAGCAGCTGGATCGCCGATGGCAACAAGGATGCGCCGCGCGTCGTGTACCTGTTCAGCGACCCCAACTGCCCGTACTGCAACATGTTCTGGGAACAGGCGCGGCCGTGGGTCGACGCCGGCAAAGTGCAACTCCGGCACATCATGGTTGGCATCATCCGCGAAGACAGCCCGGGCAAATCCGCCGCGCTGCTGGCGGCCAAGGACCCGAGCAAGACCCTCAACGACCACGAGAAGGCTGGCAAGGCCAGCACGCTCAAAGCGCTGAAAGAAATCCCCGCAGCGGTCCAGGCCAAGCTGGATGCCAACATGCAGTTGATGGACGAGCTGGAGTTGTCCGCCACCCCGGCGATTTTCTATCTGGACGACAAAGGTGAGCTGCAGCAACAGCAAGGCGCGCCGTCACCGGACAAATTGGTGAAGATACTCGGGCCTAAATAATCTCTGGTGTGTCTGTCCTGACGCCTTCGCGAGCAGGCTCGCTCCCACAAAGATTCCACCCCTTGTGGGAGCGAGCCTGCTCGCGAAGCTTTACGCCCGATCAGCCAAAAACTTCAGCAACTGCTCAGTCACGAACCCTGGATTCTCCAGGTTGGAAATATGCCCAGCCTCAGGCACCAGCACGTACGGGCAGCCGATCAGTTCAGCCATTTCGATGGCTTCCGACGGTGGACGGGGCTTGTCCTGGTCGCCGCACATCACCAGCGTGCTGTCCGCGTTCAGCTCTTTCAGGCGCGGCAGCAGATCGTCGCGACCGAAGGTGATGCGGCCCATTGGCACCACGCTTTCGCGCAGTCGCTCTGCGGGGAGCGCCGCGAGTGTGGCGCGGAAGTCCTGATACAGCGCCGACTGCGGATCGATGCCCGGACGGAAGAAGATCGGCACCACGATGTCCAGCAGTTGCGGCGCGATGACCCCGGTCTCTTCGATCATCTTGAACAACGAGAAATAGTAGTTGCGAGTCTGCTCGGGCTCGACACCGACGTAAGTATCCATCAGCACCAGGCCATTGATGCGCTCGGGCGCCGACAGCGCAAGGCGCGCGCCCCACATGCCGCCCACCGACAGCCCCACCAACGTCACTTGAGCTATCCCCAAATGATCGAGCAAAGCCAAGGCCTGGCGGGCGATGTCGTCCAGCGACGTGGTGCCGGCGGGCAACGGTCCGGATTGGCCATGGCCCCACAGGTCCAGGGCGATCACCCGGTACTGTTGCGACAACGCTGCAATCTGCGGCGCCCACATGGTCTGGTCCCACAAGTAGCTGCCCGCCAGCAACACCGCCGGGCCCGTGCCTTGATCAAGGTAATGAAGTGATTGTCCGTCAACCGTTACCGCAGGCATCGACTGTCTCCTCTCTTTATTGAGTCGGCCAAAAAAGCCTTGGCAGACTGAGCTTGAGCGGTGGGGTCGTCAACCTGAGATTTGTAGCGACGCTGCAGACGCCTTCGCGAGGCCCGCTCCCACAGGGATCTTTGGTGTTCACAAGAATGGAGACCCACCACTGGACCCTGTGGGAGCTGGGTGATCTTCAGAAACCCTCCAGCTCAGCCATCAAATCATTCAACCGATCGACCTTGTCCTCGGTCATCTCATTGGCCGCCAGGCCATCGATGTAGGTCGCCAGTTCCGCCACGGTGCTGCACTCGAACATCGCCCGCAGTGGCACGTCCCGTTGCAGGGTTTTCTGCACCCGCGAGGCAATCTGCGTGGCGAGCAACGAATGCCCGCCCAGTTCGAAGAAGTTGTCCTCGACCCCGACCCGCTCGACCTTCAGCACCTCGGCCCAAATATCCACCAGGCTTTGCTCCAGCGGATTGCGCGGTGCCAGGTAAACCTGGCCCTGCAACCGGCCGATTTCCAGGGCTGGCAAGGCATTGCGGTCGAGTTTGCCGTTGGCGTTGTGCGGCAACTGCTCGAGCCACAACCAGTGCAGCGGCACCATGTACTCCGGCAGTTCGGCGCGCAGGCGTTGCTTGATGCGTTCCAGGCGTTCACTCGGGGTCAGCGCGTTGTCGGTGGCAACCAGGTAACCGACCAGGTGCTTGCCGTTGACGCCTTCCTGCACGCCGACCGCGGCATCGCGCACTTCCGGTTGTTCGTGCAGGCGCGCTTCGATTTCGCCGAGTTCGATGCGGTAGCCACGGATTTTTACCTGATGATCGATCCGCCCGACGTATTCCAGCACACCGTCGCTGCGACGCCGGGCCAGGTCGCCGGTGCGGTACAGGCGCGCGCCCGGTGCCCCGAACGGATCCGGCACGAACACCGGCGCGGTGCGCAACGGATCGCTGACGTAGCCGCGACCGACGCCAGTGCCCGCCACACACAATTCGCCGACCGCGCCCAACGGCACCAAGTCCAGCGCGCCGTCGAGCAGATACAACCGGTTGTTGTCGGTAGGCGTGCCGATCGGCAGGTAACTGCCACGGGTGGAGGCCAGGTTGACGCGATAGAACGCCACGTCGTCCGAGCATTCCGCCGGGCCGTAGGCGTTGACCAGACCGATGTCCGGGTAGCGCAACAGCCATTGCTGGGCCAGTTCCGGTGGCATGGCTTCGCCGGTCGGCAGCATCCAGCGCAAGCCGTCGAGGCGCATGCGTTCCTGGGCGAGCATGCCCTGGATCAACGACGGTACGCTCTCCAGCACGGTAATGCCTTGAGCCTGGACATGGGCCAGCAAGCCCTGAGGATCGTGGGCAATGTGATTGGGCACGATGTCGACCCGGGCGCCGAACAACGGCGCGGCGAGGAACTGCCAGACCGAAATATCGAAGCTCTGCGAAGCGGTCTGGGCGATCACGTCGGCGCCGCTCAGCGCCAGGTACGGCACCTTGCTCAACTGGTTGTTGAGCATGCCGCGTTGCTCGACCATCACCCCTTTGGGCAAACCGGTGGACCCCGAGGTGTAGATCACGTAGGCCAGGTGATCCGGGCCGCTGTAAATTCCCGGGTTACGCGATGCGACGGCCTCAGCCTGCACGTCCTCCCAAACCAGCAACTTCGGACGATGAGCGCAGGCGAATTCATCCAGCAGCGCCAGCGCCTGTGCACGACACGCGGCGCTGCACACCAGCAACGGCGTGCGGCTGAGGTCGAGAATCTGCCCCAGGCGCTGGCTCGGCAGGACCGGGTCCAGCGGCAGGTAACCGGCGCCAGCCTTGAAGCTGCCGATGATCATCCCCAGCAGGTCGAGGCTGCGTTCGGCGAGCAACGCCACCGGTTGATCGAGGCCGACGCCCGCGGCAATTAGCGCATGCCCGAGGCGGTTGCTGCGCTGGTTGAGTTCGGCATAGCTGAGTTGGTGATCGAGGCAACTGGCGACGATGCGCTGAGGTTGCTGCGCCACCTGCGCTTCGAACTGCGCCACGTAACTCTGTTCCAGCGGGTAGGCGTGCTCGCTCTGGTTGCAGCCGTGCAGCAGGAAGTCCTGTTCCTCGGCGCCGAGCAACGGCAAGTCGGCCATGTCACCATGGAAGTCCTCGACCAGCGCCAGCAGCAAGCGCTTGAACTCGCCGAGCAAGCGTTCGACGGTGCTGGCGTCGAAATAACGCTGGTCATACGACAGGTGCAGGCCGAGGTCATCGCCCGGATAGCACACGGCGGTCAGCGGGAAGTTGGTGTGGGTGCGGCCGGAATCCGAGGTGGCGTTGAGGCGCTGCGCGCGGTCCAGCACCGAGACTTCTACCGGGGCGTTTTCGAACACGAACAGGCTGTCGAACAACGGCTGGCCCTTGGGCAGTTCGCTTTGTTCCTGGATCGCCACCAGCGGCAGGTATTCGTACTCGCGCAACTGCATGTTGTTATCGAGCAAGCCGCTGAGCCACTGCCGCACGCTGAGCGGCTGGTAGTCCTCGGGCATTTTTACCCGCAACGCGATGCTGTTGATAAACAGGCCGACGGTGCGCTGCATCTGCGGCATGTCCACCGGGCGCCCGGCCACGGTGACGCCGAACAGCACGTCACGGTCGCCGCTCAAGCGTCGCAACACCAGCGCCCACGCCGCTTGGGCGAAGGTGTTGATGGTCAGTTGATGGGCCTGGGCCAGTTCCCGCAACTGCGCGCCGTCGCGGACGTCGAGGCGGGTGTAGCAGTCGCCGACCACCATGCCGCCGCTGTCGCCAGCGTGTTCGCGCAGGAACGGCCGGTCGCTGGGGATCGGCGTGGTGCGTTCGAAACCCTGCAGATTGCTCGCCCACCACTGCCGCGCTTCGCTCAAGCTCTGGCGTTGCAGCCAACTGATGTAGTCGCGGTAGCGCGGCGGCACCGGCAATTGCGCCTCGCGAGCTTCGCCGAGGGCCAGGTAGATCTCGAAGAAATCGTTCATCAGCAACGAGCGGCACCAGGCATCGATGAGGATGTGGTGGTTGCTCATCATGAACCAGTAGCGCGCCGCGCCAACCCGGATCAGTCGCAGGTGAAACGGCGCCTCATTGAGCAGATCGAACCCGGCCTCGCGCTCGCTTTTCAGCAGCGCCTGCAACTTGGGCTCCTGCTCGGCCTCGGCGATGTCGCTCCAGTCCAGGAACTCGATCGGTGTGCGGCCCGGCGCGTGTATAACTTGCAGCATGTCTTCGCCGACGTTCCAACAGAACGACGCGCGCAACGCCTCGTGACGGGCGATGACTGCATGCCAGGCCTGGGCGAAACGCTCCGGGTCCAGCTCGCTGTTGATGCGGTAACGGTCCTGCATGTAATACAGGCCGGTGCCCGGTTCGAGCAGGGTGTGCAGCAGCATCCCTTCCTGCATCGGTGTCAGCGGGTAGACGTCCTCGATCATCTCGGCGGCAATCGGCAAGGCATCCAGTTGCGTCTGGGTCAGGCGCGCCAGCGGGAAGTCCGACGGCGTCAGGCCACCGGCGTCGGCGCTCAGGCAATGGCTGATCAGGCTGTGCAATTCGCTGAGGTAAGCGTCCGCCAGCTCACGGATGGTATCGAGGTCGTGGCGTTCGGCGCTGAAGGTCCAGCGCAGCAGCAGTTCGCCGCCGTACACCTGGCTGTCAACGCTCAGCTCATTGGGCAGCGGCGCGTCCGGGTCGTGGGCTGCGCCGATGGGCTCGTCCAGCGGGCGGAACAGCGCGTCATCAGCGAAGCTCTGGTCGAACTGGCCGAGGTAGTTGAAGGTGATCGCCGCTTGCGGCAGCGCGGCCATCGTCTGCCGGGTGGCGTCATCTGCCAGGTAACGCAGCACGCCATAACCCAGGCCTTTGTGCGGCACTGCGCGCAGTTGCTCCTTGATGGCTTTGATCGAATCGCCCTGGCCAGCGGCTTCCTCGACGTTGTGCGGGGTCAGGCGCAGCGGGTAGGCGCTGGTGAACCAGCCGACGGTGCGGGTCAGGTCGATCTCGTCGAACAAGGCTTCGCGGCCATGCCCTTCCAGTTGAATCAACGCCGAGGTGTCGCCCGTCCAGCGGCACAGAACCCGGGCCAATGCGCTCAGCAACAGATCGTTGACCTGGGTGCGGTAGGCACTCGGCGCCTGTTGCAGCAGTTGTTGGGTGCGCTCGGCATCGAGGCGCACGCTGACCGTTTGCCCGTGGCGATTCTGCCGCCCGCCTTCGGGATGATCGCAAGGCAGCGGCAGGCTCGGCCCGGCCAGGTGCGTTTGCCAGAGCTCGAGTTCTTCGCGCAGGGACTCACTGTTTGCGTAAGCCTGCAAGCGCCCGGCCCAGTCCTTGAACGCGCTGGTTTTCGCCGGCAACTGCACCGTCTCTCCTGCGCTGAGTTGGCGATAGGCGCTTTGCAGATCGTCGAGCAGTACCCGCCACGACACCCCGTCCACCACCAGGTGATGGATGGCGATAAACAGCCGTTGCGCCGCGTCCGGCGCGTCTACCAGCAACACCCGCAGCAGTGGGCCTTGCGCCAGATCGAGGCTGCGCTGGGCATCGGCGAACAGCACGGTGCAATGCTTCAGGCTCGTTACCGCAACCTGCCGCAACAAAGCCACGTCCGAAAGCGGCTGATGCTCGGCGCGCCAGTGCCCGGCGCTGTCGGTAAAGCGCAGGCGCAAGGCGTCGTGCTGTTCGAGCACCGCGCGCAGTGCCTGCTCGAGCAGAGCGGCGTCCAGCGCTTGCGTCGGTTCCAGCAGCAAGGCCTGGTTCCAGTGTTGGCGCTGGGGCATGGCGGTGTCGAAGAACCAATGCTGGATCGGCGTCAGCGCCGAGGCGCCGCTGACCAGGCCTTGCTCGGCGATCACCTGCTCGCTGCGGCTGGCGACGGCGGCCAGGGTCTGCACGGTCTGGTGCTGGAACAGGTCGCGCGGGCTGAAGTGAATGCCCTGCTGCCGCGCGCGGCTGACCACCTGGATCGACAGGATCGAATCGCCGCCCAGTTCGAAGAAGTTGTCGTTGAGCCCGACCCGGGCGACGTTGAGCACCTCGCCCCAGACCTTCGCCAGGCTCTGCTGCAACGGGTCGCTCGGCGCCACGTAGTGTTGGCGGTTGAGTTCCGGGTCCGGCGCCGGCAGCGCACGGCGATCGAGTTTGCCGTTGGCAGTCAGCGGCATGCTCGCCAGCAGGATCAGGTGCGTCGGCACCATGTACTCCGGCAATTGCGATTTCAGGTGCGCCTTGAGCGCTTCGCGCAACTCGGTTTGCTGAGTTTCATCCTGCGCGGCCAGCTCGGTGGCCAGGTAACCGACCAACTGCTTGCCGCTCGGTGAATCCAGCGCCAGCACCACCGTTTCGCGCACGGCGGGGTGTTCGAGCAGACGATTTTCGATCTCGCCGAGTTCGATGCGAAAGCCGCGAATCTTCACTTGGTGGTCGATGCGCCCGAGGTATTCCACCAGGCCATCGGCGCCTTGGCGCACCAGGTCGCCGGTGCGGTACAGGCGCCCGCCTTCGCGGCTGAACGGGTCAGCGACAAAACGCTCGGCGGTCATGCCCGGACGCTGGTGATACCCCTGCGCCAGGCCAGCGCCGCCGACGTACAACTCGCCGCTCGCGCCCTGCGGCACCAGCGCCAGGTCGGCGTCGAGAATGTAGGCGACGCGGGCGCCGACGATGCGCCCGATCGGCACGCTGCCGGCGCCCTCCTCCAACACCTCCGGCGCCAGGCTGGCCAGCGGCATGACCACGGTTTCGGTCGGGCCATAGGCGTTGAAAAACAGCGCCGGCCGGAACGCCGCGCGAATCCGCTGCAAGTGCTCACCAGTCAGCGCCTCGCCGCCAGTGATGCACATGCGCACCGGCAAGGTTTCACCCTGGGTCGCCAGCCATTGCGCCAATTGGCTGCCATAGCTTGGGGTAAAACCGAGGATGCTGACACGATGGTCGCGGATCAGCCCGCAGATGTCCTCGGCGTCCCATTGGCCCTGGGCGCGCAACACCACGTGGCCGCCACTGAGCAGCGGCACCAGCAGGCGCTCGGTGGCGGCGTCGAAGTTGATCGAATAAAAGTGCAGTTCGCAGTCGTCGGGGCGCATGCCGAAACGCTCGATCACCGCTTGGCAGTGCATGGCGATTTCGCCGTGGCTGACCACCACGCCTTTCGGCTTGCCGGTGGAACCGGAGGTGTAGATCAGATAGGCCTGATGCTGCGGCAAGGTGATCAGCGGCAGCTCAGTGGCCGGGTAATCCAGCAGGTGCTCGGCGTCTTCTTCCAGGCACCAGCGGCCGACGGTTGGCGGCAGTTCGCCGAGTGCGGCGAACATCGCCGCGTCGCTCAGCAGCAGGCCAACGCCGCTGTCTTCGATCATGTAGTGCAAGCGGTCCAGCGGGTATTCCGGGTCCAGCGGCACGTAGGCGCCGCCGGCCTTGAGGATCGCCAGCAGGCCCACCACCATCTCCAGCGAACGCGGCAGCGCCAGGCCAACCCGCACTTGCGGCCCGACGCCCCGCTCACGGAGCATCCAGGCCAGGCGATTGGCGCGGCTGTCGAGTTCGGTGTAGCTCAGGGTGTGCCCGGCGAAGGTCAGGGCCGGCGCGTCCTGGCGCAGCAAGGCTTGCTCGCCGAACAACTGCTGGATGGACTGATCGAGGCGGTGCTCCCCCGGCTCAGCGCCGAGGCTGTCGAACAGCGCTTGTTGCTCGCTGGCTTCGAGCAGCGGCAGTTCGCTGAGGCGTTGTTGCGGATCGGCCAGCAAGGCCTCCAGCAGATTGCGCCAATGCCCGGCCATGCGCGCGATGCGCGGTTCGTCGAACAGATCGGTGCTGTACGTCAGGCAGCAGCCGAGGCGATGGTCGAGGTCGGTGACTTCCAGGTTCAGGTCGAACTTGGTCGCCCGCGCATCGTTGGCCAAGTAGTCGACGGTCATCCCGGCCAGGGTGCGGCTCTGCTGGAATTCCCAGCGCTGCACGTTGCACATCACCTGGAACAATGGGTTGTAGGCGGCGCTGCGCGGTGGTTGCAAGGCTTCCACCAAGTGGTCGAAGGGCAAGTCCTGATGCGACTGGCCTTCGATCACGGTGTGGCGCACCTGCTCGAACAACTGGCCGACGGTCATCTGCCCGTCAACTTGGCAACGCAACACCTGAGTGTTGAGGAACGCGCCGATCAGCCCTTCGCTTTCCGGACGAATGCGGTTGGCCACCGGGGCGCCGATGCGTAAATCAGTCTGGCCGCTGTAGCGGTAGAGCAAGGTCGCCAGCGCGGCGGTCATGGTCATGAACAGCGTCAGGCCGTTCTGCGCATTAAAGGCGCGGACTCGCGCGGCGAGCTCGTCGCTGAGGTCGAAGCGGAACAGTTCGCCCTGATGGCTTTGCACCGCCGGACGCGGCCGATCGGACGGCAACTCCAGCAACGGATGTTCGCGGCCCAGTTGCGTGGTCCAGTAATCGAGCTGACGCTGGCGTTCGCCGGCCTCCAGCCATTGGCGCTGCCACACGCTGTAATCGAGGTATTGCACCGGCAGCGGCGCCAGTGGCGATTCGCGGTCATCGACGAACGCTTCGTAGAGCGCGCTCAGTTCCCGGGCGAAGATGTCCATCGCCCAGCCTTCGGTGACGATGTGGTGCAGGGTCAGCACGAAGTAGTGCTCCTGCGCGGCGGTCTTGACCATGCAGGCGCGCAGCAACGGCCCGGTTTCCAGGTCGAACGGCGTGTGGGCTTCGGCGTCCGCCAGGTGCTGCACCTGCTGCTCGCGTTCCGCAGCCGCCAGCGCGGTGAAGTCGCGCCATTGCAGGCGCACGCCGCTGTCGGCATGCACCTGTTGCCGGGCCACGCCATCGACGCTCGGGAAGGTGGTGCGCAACGTTTCGTGACGGCTGATCAATGCCTGCAACGCCGCTTCAAAACGCGCCACATCGAGCACCCCGCGCAAGCGCGCCATGCCGCCGACGTTGTAAGCCGGGCTATCCGGCTCCATTTGCCAGAGGAACCACATGCGTTGTTGCGAGTAGGACAACGGCACCGGCTGATCCCGGTCAACCCTGGCAATCGGTGGCTGTTGGTTGATCTGGCCGCTGGCCTGAATCAAGCGCACCTGCTCGGCAAACGCGCCGAGTTCGCTGTGCTCGAACAGCGTGCGCAGCGGTAACTCCACGTCGCAGGCCTGACGGCTGCGGGAGATGATTTGCGTAGCCAGCAGCGAGTGACCGCCGAGGGCGAAGAAATCGTCGCGCAGGCCGATTTGTTTGAGACCCAGCACTTCGCGCCAGATCGCCGCGAGCTGCTGTTGCAGGGCGCTGACCGGTTCGACGTGCTCGCGGATTTGCCATTGCGGTTCCGGCAAGGCGCGGCGGTCGAGTTTGCCGCTGGGGCTCAGGGGCATTTGTGCCAGACGCATAAGGTGCGCCGGGACCATGTACTCCGGCAACTCAGCCGCCAATGCACTGCGCAGGGTCGCGCTTTGTGTCGCCTCATCTTGCCCATCGACGCTGGTGTAGTAGCCGATCAATTGCGCTCCGGCGCTGCTGCCGCGCACCAGCACCACGGCTTGCGCCACGCCGTCCTGGGCCAGCAACCGGGCTTCGATTTCCTGGGGTTCGACGCGGAAGCCGCGCAACTTGACCTGCTGATCGAGCCGCCCGAGGTATTCGAGCACCCCATCGGTGCTCCAGCGCACGCGGTCACCGGTGCGGTACAAACGCGCGCCCGCCTCGCTCAAGGGATCGACCACGAAGCGCTCGGCGGTCAGCGCCGGCCGGCCGAGGTAACCCCGGGCCAGGCCCGCGCCGCTGATGCACAACTCGCCGGGCACACCGACCGGCAGTGGATTGAGGTCGGCGTCGAGCACCCGGCAAACCACGTTGGCCAACGGCCGGCCAATCGGCGAACGCTCGCCGTCCGCAGCGCTGCACTGCCAATGGGTGACGTTGATCGCGGTTTCGGTCGGGCCGTAGCGGTTGTGCAGTTGCACCGCCGGCAGGTGTTCCAGGACGCGGTTGCGCAACTCGGCCGGCAGGGCTTCACCACCGGAAAACAGTCGGCGCAGGCTGGCGCAGTCGGCGCTCAACGGCTCGTCGATGAACACCGCCAGCAGCGGCGGCACAAAGTGCAGCGTGGTCACGCCGTAGGCCTGGATCAGTTGCGCGATGCGCCGGGGGTCGCGGTGTTCGCCGGGGCCAGCGAGCAGCAAACGCGCACCGCTGATCAGCGGCCAGAAGCATTCCCAGACCGAGACGTCGAAACTGATCGGCGCCTTTTGCATCAGCACGTCGCTGTCGTCCAGGCGATAAGTGTCCTGCATCCATTGCAGGCGTTCGGCCAGCGCGCCATGGGTGTTGCCGACGCCTTTCGGTTGCCCGGTGGAGCCCGAGGTGTAAATCACGTAGGCCAGGTTTTCGCCGTGCAAATGCAGACCCGGCGCGTGGCTCGGCCAGTTCTCCAGGTGCAGGGTGTCCATGGCGATCACGCAGACGCCGTCATTGGCAGGCAAACGCTCGAGCAACGGAGTTTGCGTCAGCAGCAATTCGGCGCCGCTGTCGCTGAGCATATAGGCCAGGCGTTCGGCGGGATAATCCGGATCGAGCGGCACATAGGCGCCACCGGCCTTAATGATCGCCAGTACGCCAATCAACAGTTGCGGCGAACGCTCGGCGGCGATCGCCACGCACACGTCCGGGCCGACGCCTTTGTCGCGCAGGTAATGCGCCAGGCGATTAGCCTGGGCGTGCAGCTCGGCGAAATTCAACTGACCGCCGTCCCAGATCAGGGCAACGTGTTGCGGGGTCAGCCGCGCCTGCTCGTTGAGTTGTTCTGGCAGCCACTGCTGCGCCGCCGGCGCCGGGGCCACGCTCCATTGCGCCTGCTGTTGCAGCTCAGGGGTGGTGAGCAGTTGCAGATCACCGACAGCTCGGTGCGGCTGGGCGCAGGCGTCGCGCAGCAGGTTGACGAAATGCTCGGCCAGGCGCCCGACGGTGGCGGCATCGAACAGTTCGTCGGCATAGTCGAACGACAGGCTCAAGCGGCCGTTGCGGTCTTCTTCACTGTGCAGTTGCAGATCGAACTTGGCTTCGCGGCTGTGCCACGGCAGTTCTTCGGCGAGCAGCCCGGGCAAGCGTTTCAGCGCGCTGAGGTCCCGTTGCTGGTGGTTGAACATGACTTGAAACAAGCCTTGCTCGCGAGCCTGCGGCAGGGCTTCCAGCAGTTGTTCGAACGGCAGGTCCTGATGGGCTTGCGCGCCCAGCGCGGCCTCGCGGGTTTGCAGCAGCAGTTCGCTGAACGGCGAGCGCGAATCGATTTGCGCGCGCAGCACTTGGGTGTTGATAAAAAAGCCGATCAGACCTTGGGTGTCGAGGCGCGGACGGTTGGCGTTAGGCACGCCGACGCGGATATCACACTGGCCGCTGTAGCGATGCAGCAAGGCCTGGAACGCGGTCAGCAGTAGCATGAACGTGGTGGCGTCGTGGGCTTGCGCGGTTTGGCGGATGGCGGTGCTGAAACTCGCGTCCAGGCGTAGGCTGTGGCGCGCGGCGCTGTGTCGTTGTTGCGCCGAACGCGGGTGATCGGTGGCCAGGCTAAGGGACGGATGCTCGTCGCCGAGCTGGTGTTTCCAGTAGGCCAGTTGCCGTTCGCCTTCGCCCTGGGCCAGCCATTGCCGTTGCCAACTGGCGTAATCGGCGTATTGGGTTGGCAGTGCTGGCAGCTCCAGGCTCTGGCCTTGGGAAGTTGCGGCGTACAGGCGCGAGAATTCGTCGAGCAGGACCGTCAGCGACCAGCCGTCGGCGATGATGTGGTGCAGGGTCACCAGCAACTGGTGGTCTTCGTCGTCGAGGCGCAGCAGTGTGACCTGCAGCAACGGGCCGTTTTCCAGATCGAACCGGGTGTGAGCCTGCTCCTCGCGAATCTGCGCCGCGCGGGCGTCCCGTTCGGTGGCGGGCAAGTCGCTGAGGTCGATGACCTGCAGCGTGAATGGATCGGCCGCCAGCACCTGTTGCAGGGCCATGCCGTCGCGCTCGAAGAACCGCGTGCGCAGTGCTTCGTGGCGTTCGATCAACTGCTGGAAACTGGCGCGCAAGGCGTCCTGGTCCAGCTCGCCGCGCAAACGCAACGCGCCGGGAATGTTGTAGGCGCTGCTCTGCGGGTCGAGTTGCCAGGTGATCCACAAACGGTTTTGCGCCAGGGATTGCGGCAACGCTTGCTGGCGCGACAGTGGGCTGATGGCGCCTTGGCCGAGGCCATCGTCCTGTTGCTGCCGGGCCACCGCCGCAGCGAATGCGCCGAGGGTCGGGGCTTCGAACAGCAGGCGCAGGTTCAGCGCCAGGCCGAGGGTGTCGCGCAAACGGGCGACCACTTGAGTGGCAGCGATCGAGTTGCCGCCGAGCAGGAAGAAGTGCTCGTCGGCGTTGATCTGCGGACGGCCCAATTGCTCACACCAGATCGCGGCGATCTGCTGTTGCAGTTCACCGTCGATGACCATGGCAGTGGAGGCTGGCGCTTCAGGGTGGCTGGCGTCAAATACCGCGTAGCTGTCGAGGCTGCCCTCCGCCAGGCGCGCGCGGCAGGCCGAACGTTGCAGCTTGCCGCTGGAGGTTTTCGGCAGCGCGCCGGGATTGAGCAGCACCACTACGCTCGGTGCTTGCTGGCAGGCTTCGGCCACCGCTTGGCGAATGGCGTTTATCAGGGTTTCTGGAGCGAGGATTTTCTGCACGCTACGGCTGATCTCTGCCGCGATGCCGATGCCTTCCTGGCCATCGACGTTGACCGCAAATGCGGCGACCCGGCCCTTACGCACCACGTCCACTTCACGCTCGATGGTTTGCTCGATGTCCTGCGGATAGAGGTTGTGACCACGGACGATCAGCAGGTCTTTCAGGCGCCCGGTGATGAACAATTCGCCGTCGCGGAGGAAACCCAGGTCACCGGTGCGCAACCAGGTGCGGCCGGCATGTTGGACGAAGGTCTCGGCGCTGGCCTCGGGATTGCGCCAGTAGCCGTGGGCGATGCTCGGCCCGGCGGCCCAGAGTTCGCCGATCTGGTTGTCGGGCAGTTCCGCCAGGCTGGCGGGGTCGACAATCAATATCGCGTGCTCTGGCTGGCTGATGCCGCAACTCATGATCGCCGCGCCCTCGCCTGCCTCGGCGCGGTTTTGCGCCAGCGCCGCGTTGTCGATGCGCACATGGCCGATGCCTTGGCCACGGGCGGTGCCGGCGACGAACAGGGTCGCCTCGGCCAAACCGTAAGAGGCCATGAAGCTGTCAGGGCTGAAGCCACACGCGGCGAACATGTCGGCGAATTGTTCCAGGCTGTCGAGGCGGATCGGCTCCGAGCCCGAATAAGCCACGCGCCAGCCACTGAGGTCGAGCCGCGCCAGCGCGGAGTCGCTGACCCGTTCGCTGCACAAGCGGTAGGCGAAATCCGGCCCGCCACTGATGGTGCCACCGTATTCGCTGATTGCTTCCAGCCAGCGCAACGGCCGCGCGAGGAAGTACGCCGGTGACATCAACACGCAAGGCACGCCGCTGAAAATCGGTTGCAGCAGGCCGCCGATCAACCCCATGTCGTGATAAAGCGGCAGCCAACTGACGATCACGTCGTCGGGGTTCAGGTCGATGCCGAAGCCGTGGCGGATCAGCAGTTCATTGGCCACCAGGTTACCGTGGCTGACTTGCACGCCCTTGGGCAGCGCGGTGGAGCCGGAGGTGTATTGCAGGAAGGCCAAGTCATCGGCCTGCAGGTCCACCGCTTGCCAGTGCTGGGCGAGCGCGGGGTCGAGGGTATCGACGCACAGCAGCGGCGGCGCTTGTTCAATCTGCGACAGGGCGTCGCGCAAGTGCGCGCTGGTCAACAGCAGACGCGGTTCGGCGTCGGCGATGATCGACAGCAGGCGCTCCTGATGGTGACGACGGGCGGACTCCGGCGGATAGGCCGGCACCGCGATCACCCCGGCGTACAAACAACCGAAGAACGCCGCGACGTAATCCGCGCCGCTGGGGAACAACAGCACCGCGCGATCGCCGAAGGCTGCCTCACTCTGCAGCGCTGCGGCAATGGTGCGGGCGCGCTGATCGAGGTCGCGATAACTCAGGACGATGGCCTGCTCTGGGGTGTCGGCGAGAAAACGCAGGGCTACCCGGTCCGGCGTCAGGGCCGCGCGGCGCTGAAGGGCTTGGACCAGTGTGCTGGGGAGTTCGAACGCGTCGATCATGAGGTTTCCTGCCTGAATTCGGCTTGCAAGTGGAATCGGTCGAGTACTGCGCACGCCGCTTCGGGGCATGCAGGACGTGGTCTTTGGCCGACCGCGCAAGGCATTGGGAACGTGGTGTCAGCGGGGGCGTTGCCCGCAACCATTCACCAATGAGAACGGATGGGATCTTGAAATAATTAGTCATTAACCTCGCCAGTCAGCGGGGCCGGGGCGCGTGCGGATCGGCGCCGTGCTGCGTCAGCGTGCCGCAGTTCTCAGTCTGCACCTTCGTGAATCATTAATTCTCTTTCTCAATTGACAATCATTATCATTCAACCTAATTTGTCGCTCGATGTGTAGGCCGACTCGCCCCTGTCCGTCGCCTACTAACTTTTTGCAGCAAGGTGGTTTCCATGACGGAACAACTGTCCACAAGCAGGTGCGATTCACCCTTACTTCAAGCGTTCGTCGACAACCGCCTGATCCTGGTGAAGATTGCCGCGCGAATCACGGGTTGCCGCTCCCGTGCTGAAGACGTGGTGCAAGACGCTTACTTTCGGCTGCAATCGGCGCCGCAGATCACCTCTTCCATCAAGGCTCAGCTCAGTTACCTGTTCCAGATCGTGCGCAACCTGGCGATCGATCACTACCGCAAGCAGGCCCTGGAGCAGAAGTATTCCGGCACTGAAGAGGAAGGGTTGAACGTGGTGATTCACGGTGCGTCGCCGGAAACGTCACACATCAATTTCTCCACCCTGGAGAACATTGCCGATGCCCTGACCGAACTGCCGAGCCGCACCCGCTACGCGTTCGAGATGTATCGCTTGCACGGCGTGCCACAGAAGGACATCGCCAAGGAACTGGGGGTGTCGCCGACCCTGGTCAACTTCATGATTCGCGACGCGCTGGTGCATTGCCGCAAGGTCTCGGGGACGCGCAGCGATACGTTTGCCCGGCGCTGAGGAAATTTGCTGTGGTGACGGGCTTATCTGTGGCGAGGGAGCTTGCTCCCGCTGGGCTGCGAAGCGGCCCCAAAAATTTGCCGGCACAGGCAATTTTTGTGAGTGCTTCGCACTCAAGCGGGAGCAAGCTCCCTCGCCACAAAAGCTTGTCAGCAGGATCATTTTTTAAGAGCCTGCTCACCCCACAGGCCTGGTCACTGGAGTGAATCAAGCCAAACTGCACCGCTCAAAAAATCGCTCACGCCCCACCATCACCAACGCCGCGCGCTTGTGCGGGAAGTCGAATTCTTTCTCGTGATGGAAACCCTGTCCCTGCATGTAGCCGATCATCTTCGCGTTGTCGGCGCGGGGCTCGGCCACCACCCTTTGAGTGCGCGGGTCGTCGAGGAATAGGTAGTGCACCAACGCCGATAACCAGCTCGCCACTTTATGCGGGCCGCGATGGTTTTCCTCACCCACCAGCATGTGAATGCCACGGTCGTAATCGCCGGCGTCATAGAACGGCGCCAGGCGATCTTCCTTGACCCAATAGGCTTCGAAATAGGCAAACGGCTGATCGTCGAAACACCCAATCAACGTCACGGTGTGCGGGTCGGCCGCGAGTTTTTCCAGGTACGCGCGATGCTGTTCGAGGCTGCCCTGCTCCTGCCAGAAGCTGGCGACCCGCGGGTTGTTCTGCCAGCGATTGAAACGCGGCAGATCTCGCTCCACATCCACCGTGCGCAGCGATACCCAGGCTCCCAACCGCGCGTCGAAGCGCCGATACACTTCGCCCTGTGGTTTCGGCGCCCGCAGCGGATGGCGTTTGCCGCCGCTCATCACCAGTTGCTGTGGATAATGGCCACTGCCCGTGTGTGCCAGCCACGGCTGCGGCAATTGCCAGAACAGCGTGCGCTCGCAGCGAAACTGGCCGGCCACCTCGCTGCGCAGCAACAAACCGCTGAGCAACACCTCGGTCGGCACCTCGGCCAACTGCAAGGTCAGGCGTTGGCAGTCCGGATCACGGGCAAACAGCCAATAACATCCGGCCCACAGCCCCTGGGCCAACGCACCGCTGGCGTGCTCGAGCACTTGCAGCGGCGCATCGTGCTCACGACTCAGTTGCAAGTGGATCAGCGGCTGACCGTCGAGGCTCACGCTCACGCGGTTTTCGCTTTCATCGGCGTGCAGGCAGCGCCCAAAGGGCAATGCGAGGGTGCTCAGGTCATTCGGAAGGGACATGGGTCGGGGCTCACGTAATCGTCGACAGTTCAACGATGTGACGTGAGCCGAGCGCGGAAATTTAGGCGCGGCCAGCAATCAGTGGATGTATCAGGGCTTGGGCACAGGCACCAGGCTGATTTTGTACGGATCGAAAATCTTCAGCAGCTCGCCATTGTCGCGCAGGCCCTGCAGCAGTTTGCCGAACGCTTCGCCGCTGATGGGTGCGGCCGGGCGGATGATTGCGTAGTGGTGGTAGACCTGATCGATACGCTCGGACACCAGCAATTGGTCGCCGACTTTTTCGTTGCGCAGCAAGTAATCGCTCAGATACGAACGCGTGACCAACGCGATGTCGGCGCGGCCGCGCAGCACCATCAGCAGGTTGCTGTCGTGGGAATAGGTGAGCGTGGCGTTGTAGTTTTTCGCCAGGTATTTCGGTTCGGCGTTGAAGTTGGCGAATTCGTAGTGGTAGCCGCTGAACAAGGCCAGGCGCTTGCCCTTGAGGTCGGCGAAATAGGTCTGGTCACGATCCGGCTGGTGTTGGGCGACGAAGATCTCTGCATCTTCCAGGCCCATATCGACGCTGGTATTAGGGATGTCTTCCCAGCCCCAATTGGGGTTTTCGAAAATCGCCATGTCGACCCGGCCCTGCTTGAAGTCGCCAAAGCGCCGGGGAATCGAAGTGGGGACCAGGACAAATTGATAGTCCTGCTGCGAGCGGTTCAGCGCCTCGACCAATTGCGGCAGCAATCCGGTGTCGGCGCCCGATTCGGGGCGCACGGTGTACGGCGGAAAATGCGCCGCCCCGACCCGCACCAGTTGCGCCGCAGACACCTCAGGAACGATCAGCCCGACCAAGGCCGCAAGCATTGCTCGCGATGCCATCCGGATTGGCGAAAACCTCAAGACCACTCACTCCCCGATAAAGACACGCTGCAATCCATTCAAGCTAGGCGGTTTCGCGCACTTCGCCACTTTTGTGCCGGTTATTCTTCCAACACCAGAATCAACGCCTCTTCGGCCAACTGATCGAGGTTCATGCTGCCGTCCGGACGGAACCAGGTCGTGGTCCACGAAAGCGCCCCGGTGAGAAAGCGCCGGGTCACGAACACATCCCCGCGAATATAGCCTTCGGCCTTGGCCTCGCCCAGTACCTGCAGCCACAGATCTTCATAAATATCGCGCAGGGCCAGCACTTGCGCCTGGCCCTCATCGGACAGCGAGCGCCATTCGTAGACCAGCACCGCCATCGCCTCGCCGCTGCCACCCATGATCGACTGCAACTCACAACGGATCAGCGCCAGCACCCGCTCGCGCACATTGGTCGCCTCGGCCAACGCCGCGTGCATCAGCGCAGTGTTGTAGCGAATGGTTTCTTCCATCACGGCGCGGAGGATTTCGTCCTTGCTCTTGAAGTGATGAAAAATGCTCCCCGACTGAATCCCCACCGCGCCAGCCAGGTCGCGCACGGTAGTGCGCTCAAAACCTTTGTTGCGGAACAGGTGAGCCGCGGTTTGCAGCAATTTGCCACGGGCGCTGTCCGGGTCGGTCAATTGGCCGCTGTCGACCAGATCGCGCATCACCCCAAGGGCTTTTTGCTCGTCCACCCGTTCTCTCCTACAGTCGTTCGATCAAGGCGCAAACGCCGGATCAAAGCGGCGTGATTGCGCGGGCAATTTAAGCCGGCCAGCACAACCAAGCAAGCGCTTGGCCATAGATAAGTTTAGACGTTTACAAACCAAGCGCTTGCTTGGTAGTCTCGACGCACTTCTGTCGGAGGTGACAATGCCTGAATCCATTCGCATCGGTTGCGCCAGCGCGTTCTGGGGCGACACCTCGACCGCCGCCGCGCAACTGGTCCACGGCGGCCGCCTGGACTACCTGGTGTTCGACTATTTGGCCGAGATCACGATGTCGATCATGGCCGGCGCGCGGATGAAAGATCCGCAGGCCGGCTACGCCACGGACTTCATCGACGTGCTCGTGCCGCTGCTGCCGCAACTGGCCGAACAGCAGATCCGCGTGATCAGCAACGCCGGCGGCATCAACCCGCAGGCCTGTGCCGCCGCGCTGCAAGCGGCGTGCGACAAGTCTGGCGTCAACCTGAAGATCGCCGTGCTGCTGGGCGACGACCTGCAACCGCAGTTCAAGCATCTGGCCAGCCAAGGCCTGCGGGAAATGTTCAACGGCGCGCCACTGCCGCCCATGTGCGTGTCGACCAACGCCTACCTCGGCGCACCGGGCATTGTCGAAGCGCTGAAGCTGGGCGCCGATATTGTGATCACTGGCCGCGTGGTCGACAGCGCCGTGGTCAGCGCGGCGCTGGTGCATGAGTTCGGCTGGTCGTGGCAGGACTACGACAAACTGGCGCAAGCGGCGCTGGCCGGGCACTTGATCGAGTGCGGCGCGCAATGCACCGGCGGTAACTTCACCGATTGGCGCGACGTGCCGGACTACGAGCACATCGGCTTCCCGATCGTCGAGGTGAGCCCCGACGGCCAGTTCACCGTCAGCAAACCGGAAGGCTCGGGGGGATTGGTCACGCCGCTGAGCGTCGGCGAACAATTGCTCTACGAAATCGGCGACCCGCAAGGCTATCTGCTGCCCGACGTGGTCTGTGATTTCAGCCAGGTGAAGTTGCTGCAGCAAGGCAAACACAGTGTGCAGGTCCACGGCGCGAAAGGTTTGCCGACCACCGACCAGTACAAGGTCAGCGCCACCTACCCCGACGGCTTTCGCTGCACCGCCAGTTGCCTGATCGCCGGCATCGATGCGGTGGCCAAGGCGCAGCGGGTCAGCCAGGCGATCATCACCAAGACCTCGGAGATGTTCAGCCAACGGGGCTGGCCGCCCTACACCGAAGTCAATATCGAACTGCTCGGCAGCGAAGCCACCTACGGCGCCCACGGCCAGCGCCAGGACAGCCGTGAAGTGGTGATCAAACTCGCCGTGCGGCACCCGAGCAAACAGGCGCTGATCCTGTTCTCCCGGGAAATCGCCCAGGCCGCCACCGGCATGGCGCCAGGCTTGACCGGGATCGTCGGCGGGCGGCCAACGGTGTATCCGCTGATCCGCCTGTTCTCGTTTCTGATCGACAAATCGGCTTGCCATTTAGAGGTCGACTTCAGCGGCGCGCGCCATCCTTGCGCCCTGCCCGAGGTCGATCAACTCGACCCGGCGGACCTGCCCATCGTCCACCCATTGCCCAAGCCCCAGGGCCGCGCCGACGCCAGTGTCGCGCTGATCAAACTGGCTGTAGCGCGCTCCGGCGACAAGGGCAATCACAGCAATATCGGGGTCATGGCCCGCGAGCCGGAGTACCTGCCGTGGATCGCCGAAGCGCTGACGCCCGAGGTGGTGGTCGACTGGATGAGCCATGTGCTCGACCCGATCCATGGCCGTGTCGAACGCTGGTATTTGCCCGGCACGCACAGTTTGAATTTCCTCTTGGAGAACGCCCTTGGCGGTGGCGGCATTGCCAGTCTGCGCATCGACCCGCAGGGCAAGGCGTTCGCCCAGCAGTTGCTCGAGATCCAGATTCCGGTGCCGCAAAGCATCGCTGACCAGGTCAACTAAAGGAGCGTCACCGTGGCCTTCGATTCGATTTTCAGAGCCGGCCTGTTTGCCGGCCAGACGCACATCGTCACTGGCGGCGGCAGTGGCATCGGCCGTTGCACCGCCCACGAACTGGCGGCCCTCGGCGCCCATGTCGTGCTGGTGGGACGCAAGGCCGAGAAGCTGCAAAAAGTCGCCGCCGAAATCCATGAGGACGGCGGCCGCGCCAGTTGGCAGGCCTGCGACATTCGTGATGAAGAGGCAGTCAAGGCCCTGGTCACTGAGCTGATCCGCACCCACGGGTCAATTCACGGCCTGGTTAACAATGCCGGCGGCCAGTACCCGGCACCGCTGGCGTCGATCAATCAAAAGGGGTTCGAAACCGTGCTGCGCACCAACCTGGTGGGCGGTTTCCTGATGGCCCGGGAAGTGTTCAACCAATCGATGAGCAAACACGGCGGCAGCATCGTCAACATGCTCGCCGACATGTGGGGCGGCATGCCCGGCATGGGCCACTCCGGCGCGGCGCGTGCGGGCATGGACAACTTCACCAAGACCGCCGCGTTCGAGTGGGGTTACGCCGGGGTGCGGGTCAACGCGGTGGCGCCGGGCTGGATCGCCTCCAGCGGCATGGACACCTACGAAGGCGCGTTCAAAGCGGTGATCCCGACCTTGCGCGAGCACGTGCCGCTCAAGCGCATCGGCACCGAGTCGGAGGTCAGCGCGGCGATCGTCTTCCTGCTGAGCCCCGCCGCTTCCTTCATCAGCGGCAGCACCCTGCGCATCGATGGCGCCGCCAGCCTCGGCAACCGCGCCTGGCCGCTGCACAAGGCGTCGCACAGCGAATCGTTCAATGGCTTTCACCGGGCCTATCTGCCGGATGTGCTCAAGCCTGCCGATCCCAAGGGTGAGGAATAAACCATGCCGGTGATTCAATCGCAGCTCGACCCGCACAGTGCGCAATTCGCCCAGAACCGCGAGGTGATGCTGGCCGGCATCGCGCACCTGCGCCAGCTCGAACAGAACCTGCTGAACAAAGCTGCCGAAGCCCAGGCCAAGTTTGACAAGCGCGGGCAACTGCTGCCGCGCCAGCGCCTGAACCTGCTGCTCGACCCCGGAGCGCCGTTCCTCGAACTGGCGAGCCTGGCCGGCTACAAACTGCACGACGACAAGGACGGCAGCGCCGCTGGCGGCGGCTTGATCGCCGGGATTGGCTATGTGTCCGGCGTACGGGTGCTGGTGATAGCCAATAACAGCGCGATCAAGGGCGGGACCATTTCCCCTAGTGGTTTGAAGAAATCCCTGCGCCTGCAACAGATCGCCCTGGAAAACAAACTGCCGGTGATCACCCTGGCCGAAAGCGGCGGCGCCAACCTCAATTACGCGGCGGAGATTTTCGTCGAAGGCGCGCGCAGCTTTGCCAATCAAGCGCGGATGTCGGCCATGGGCTTGCCGCAGATCACCGTGGTGCACGGTTCCGCCACTGCCGGCGGTGCTTACCAGCCGGGGCTCTCGGATTACGTGGTGGTGGTGCGCGGCAAGGCCAAGCTGTTTCTCGCGGGCCCGCCGTTGCTGAAAGCCGCCACCGGGGAAATCGCCACGGATGAACAACTGGGCGGCGCCGAGATGCACGCGCAAGTCGCCGGCACCGCCGAGTACCTGGCGGAGAACGACGCCGATGGCCTGCGCCTGGTGCGCGAGATTGTCAGCCTGTTGCCGTGGAATGCGCGTCTGCCGCTGTCCCCCGCGCCTGCTTTTGAAGAGCCGCTGCACCCGATCGAAGAACTGCTGGGGCTGATTCCCGATGACCCGAAAAAGCCCTACGACGTGCGCGAAATCGTCGCGCGCATCGCCGACGGTTCGCGCTTTCTCGAGTTCAAGGGCGAGTTCGACCAGCAGACCATTTGCGGCCATTTGCAGATCCAGGGCCGGCCTTGCGGCTTGATCGGCAACAACGGTCCGATCACCCCGCAAGGCGCGGCCAAAGCGGCGCAATTCATTCAATTGTGTGACCAGAGCCAGACGCCGCTGCTGTTTTTCCACAACACCACGGGCTTCATGGTCGGCACCGAATCCGAGCAGCAAGGCGTGATCAAGCACGGCGCGAAAATGATTCAAGCGGTGGCCAATGCCCGGGTGCCGAAGCTGACGCTGGTGGTTGGCGGTTCCTACGGCGCGGGCAACTATGCGATGTGCGGGCGGGGCCTCGATCCGCGTTTCATCTTCGCCTGGCCCAATAGCCGCACGGCGGTGATGGGCGGCGCCCAGGCCGGCAAAGTGCTGCGCATCGTCACCGAAGCCAAGCAGTTGAAGGACGGCCTGGTGCCCGACCCGAAGATGCTCGACATGCTGGAACAGGTCACCGCGCAGAAACTCGACAGCCAGTCCACCGCGTTATACGGCAGCGCCAACCTATGGGACGACGGCCTGATCGACCCACGGGATACCCGCACCTTGCTCGGCTATTTGCTCGGCATCTGCCACGAGGCTGAAATCCGCCCGTTGCAGGCCAACAGTTTCGGCGTCGCGCGTTTTTGATCTGAGGAGAACAACAACAATGATCATCACCCAGGAACACCAGGCCCTACGCCGCACCGTCCGGCAATTTGTCGACAGCGAGATCAATCCGCACGTCGACGAATGGGAAAAGGCTGGACGCTTTCCGATCCATGACGTCTTCCGCAAGGCCGGCGAGCTTGGCTTGTTGGGGATTTCCAAGCCTGAACAGTTTGGCGGCATGGGTCTGGACTACAGCTATTCGATCGTCGCCGCCGAGGAGTTCGGCACCATCCATTGCGGCGGGATTCCGATGTCGATCGGGGTGCAGACCGACATGTGCACCCCGGCCCTCGCCCGCTTCGGCTCCGATGAATTGCGCGAAGAATTCCTCCGGCCGGCCATCAGCGGCGAGCAGGTCGGTTGCATCGGCGTCTCGGAAGTCGGCGCCGGCTCCGACGTTGCCGGGCTGAAGACCACGGCGCGCAAGGACGGCGACGATTACGTGATCAATGGCAGCAAGATGTGGATCACCAACTCGCCGAGCGCGGATTTCATCTGCCTGCTGGCCAATACCTCGGACGACAAGCCGCACATCAACAAGTCGCTGATCATGGTGCCGATGAACACGCCGGGCATCAGCCTCAGCGCGCACCTCGACAAACTCGGCATGCGCAGTTCGGAAACCGCCCAAGTGTTTTTCGACGACGTGCGCGTGCCGCAGCGCAACCGCATCGGCCACGAAGGCGCGGGCTTCATGATGCAGATGCTGCAGTTCCAGGAGGAGCGGCTGTTCGGCGCGGCCAACATGCTCAAAGGCCTGGAATATTGCGTCGACAGCACCGTTGAGTACTGCAAGCAACGCCAGACCTTTGGCAGCCCGCTGATCGACAACCAGGTCATCCACTTTCGCCTGGCGGAGTTGCAAACCGAAATCGAATGCCTGCGTGCGCTGGTCTATCAGGCCACCGAGCAGTACATCAAGGGCCAGGACGTCACGCGGCTGGCGTCAATGGCCAAACTCAAGGCCGGGCGCCTTGGCCGGGAAGTCAGCGACAGTTGCCTGCAATATTGGGGCGGCATGGGGTTCATGTGGGACAACCCGGTGGCCCGCGCTTACCGCGATGTGCGGCTGGTGTCGATTGGCGGCGGCGCCGACGAAATCATGCTGGGGATCATCTGCAAACTGATGGGCATCCTGCCGGGGAAAAAGAAATGAACACCCTACCTGCCTGCGAGACGCTGCTGCTCGAACTGCACAACGGCGTGCTGCACATCACTCTGAATCGCTCCGACAGCCGCAACGCCATGAGCTTGCAGATGGTCGCCGAACTGCGCGCGGTGTTCGCCGCCGTGCAGGGCGACCGCCATGTGCGGGCGATTGTGCTGGGCGGTGCCGGGGGCCACTTCTGTGCCGGCGCCGACCTCAAGGACATGGTCAACGCGCGCGCCCGTGGCCCCTCGGCTTACCGCGACCTGAACCGTGCATTCGGCGCCCTGCTCGAAGCGGTGCAACATGCGCCGCAAGTGGTGATCACCGTGTTGCAGGGCGCGGTGCTCGGTGGCGGGTTTGGCCTGGCCTGCGTCAGCGACATCGCCCTCACTGACCATCAGGCGCAATTCGGCCTGCCGGAAACCAGCCTCGGCCTGCTGCCGGCGCAAATCGCGCCGTTCGTGGTGCAGCGCATCGGCCTGACCCAGACCCGCCGCCTGGCCTTGACTGCCGCGCGTTTCGACGGCCAGGAGGCCCAGCGACTGGGGCTGGTGCATTTCGTTGAGCAGGATGCCCAGGCCCTGGCCGAGCGCCTCGACGAAGTGCTGGCGCAGGTGCTGTGTTGCGCGCCGGAAGCCAATGCCGTGACCAAACGACTGCTGCTCGACAGCGCCCCGCCGCTGCCGGCAGGTTTGCTCGATGAAGCCGCCAACCTGTTCAGCAAAGCGGTGGCCGGCGCGGAAGGGATCGAAGGGACCCTGGCGTTCATGCAGAAACGCAAACCGGGGTGGGCCACCTAAAAGCTTCGCGAGCAGGCTCGCTCCCACAAGGGCTTCGTGAGCGCCGAAATCCAGTGTGGGAGCGAGCCTGCTCGCGAATAAGCCCTGACTTTCACCGAACACCTCAAGGACAGTCCCCATGCCCGCCATCCGCAAAATCCTGATCGCCAACCGCGGTGAAATCGCCTGCCGCATCCAGCGCACTGCCCAGGCCTTGGGCTACCGCACGGTGGCGGTGTTCAGTGACGCCGACGCCGACGCCCTGCACGTACGCATGGCCGACGAAGCAGTGCACATTGGCCCTGCGCCGGTGCAGCAGTCGTACCTCAACAGCGCGGCGATCCTCGAGGCGGCCAAACGCAGCGGCGCCGACGCCATCCACCCCGGTTACGGCTTCCTTTCAGAAAACGCCGGTTTCGCCCAGGCCTGCCAGGACGCCGGCCTGACCTTTATCGGTCCGAGCCCCGCTGCCATCGAGCTGATGGGCAGCAAACGCCTGTCGAAAATTGCCATGCTCGCCGCCGGTGTACCGTGCATCGCCGGCTATCAGGGCACCGAGCAGGACGATGCAACCCTCAGCCGCGAAGCCGAACGCATCGGCTATCCGCTGATGATCAAGGCCAGCGCCGGCGGTGGCGGACGCGGCATGCGCCTAGTGCATGGCAGCGAGCAGTTGCTGGCGCAGATCCGCACTGCGCGCTCTGAAGCGCTCAATGGTTTTGGCAGCGATGAACTGATCCTCGAACAGGCGCTGATCAATCCGCGCCACGTGGAAATCCAGCTGTTCGGCGACCAGCACGGCCAGTTGATTTACCTCGGCGAACGGGATTGCTCGATCCAGCGCCGCCATCAGAAAGTCATCGAAGAAGCGCCCTGCCCGGTAATGACCGCCGAGCTGCGCCAAGCCATGGGCGAAGCCGCGCTGAAGGCCGGGCGCGCGGTGGATTACGTCGGCGCCGGTACCGTGGAGTTTTTGCTCGACGCCCGGGGTCAGTTCTACTTTCTGGAAATGAACACCCGGTTGCAGGTCGAGCACCCGGTGACGGAACTGATCACCGGCCTCGACCTGGTGGCCTGGCAACTGCACATCGCAGCCGGGCTGCCGCTGCCGTTGCGCCAGGAACAAGTTCAACTTAACGGCCATGCCATGGAAGTGCGCTTGTACGCAGAAGACCCGGCCCAGGGCTTTCTGCCGCAAACCGGCCATGTGCACGGCTGGCAAGCGGCGTCGGGCGAGGGCGTGCGCGTCGATCATGGCTTGCTCGAAGGCCAAATCGTGAGCCCGTTTTACGACCCGATGCTGGGCAAGATCATCGCCCACGGCGCTACCCGCGAAGAGGCTCGGCGCAAACTGCTGCGGGCGGTGGAAGATTGCGTGCTGCTGGGGGTGCAGGGCAATCAGCGGCTGCTCGCAGCGTTGCTCGATCATCCGGATTTCATCACTGGCGATTTCAGCACCGGATTTATCGGTGAACATTTCACCGAGCATGCCTGCCTGCACCCGCAAGTACCTACCGCCGCCGAACTGGCGATCGCCACCGCCCTGCTCTATCACGCCGCCGCCGTGCCTCAGCCCAAGGCCTTGGCCGGTTGGCGCAACAATGCCAGCGTGCCGTTGAGTTATCGACTGGGCCAGGATGAACAGCAGTGGCCGGTGGCACTGACCGCGCTGGCGAACGGTACGTTGCAGATTCTGACCGGCGATCAGACGCTCGCGGTTCGCGTGCTGGAGGCCGATGGGCGTATTGCTCGGGTCGAAGTCGATGGCGTGCGCAAGCGCTGCGCCTATCGACTTGCGGCCGGCCAGTTGTGGTTGTGCACCGGGCCCGGCGGTCTGCGCTTCGAGGATCGCACCCAGGCGCCTGTCGTCGACGCACAGGCCAGCGCTCGCTCCGGCACGCTGAAAGCACCGATGGACGGGGCGATCGTCGACGTGTTGGTCAGCGAGGGCAGCGCGGTCAGCAAGGGGCAACTGCTGGTGGTGCTGGAAGCGATGAAAATGGAGCACCCGCTCAAGGCTGGCATCGATGGGGTACTCAAGCGTTTGCAGGTGCAGGTGGGCGATCAGGTCAAGAATCGTCAGATTTTGTTGGAAGTGGAATAAGCGCCTGGGCGGAACCGCCGGGTTTGGCTACGCTCAAACCAACTCGACGCAGATACCAGGAACACCGCAATGCCGCACTGGCTGGTTATTGATCTGGAAGCCACCACCGATGAGGGTGGCTGGCCGGTGACTGAAATGGAGATCATCGAAATTGGCGCCACCCTGGTGGACCGCAACGGTCGCGAGCAGGATCATTTCCAGTGCTTCGTGCAACCGACGCGACGGCCGCTGCTGACCCTGTTTTGTCGGGAACTGACGCACATCACCCAGGCCAATGTCGACAGCGCGCAACTGCTGCCGGACGTTTGGAGCACGTTCGAACGCTGGCTTGCCCCGCACCAACCGGACTTGCAAGGTTGGGTCAGTTGGGGCGATTACGACCGCAAACAGTTGCTGCAGGAATGGCAAACGCTCAACCTCGACAGCGGCCTCAGCCGCGTGCCGCACATCAACCTCAAGCAGCGCTTTGCCAAGGCACGGCGCCTGGAAAGGCCGCTGGGCCTCAACAGCGCGCTGCAGTTGGCCGGCATGCAGTTCAGCGGCCAGCAGCACCGGGCGCTGGAAGATGCGCGCAATACCGCACGGTTGTTGCCGCTGATTCTCCCGCCCGCCGACAGGTGACGTCACCCAGGGGCTTGTGCATACTGGCCGGCCTTTTTCAGCCCTTTTCGAGGAATCGCCCATGTTCAAAGTCAACGAGTACTTCGATGGCACCGTCAAGTCGATCGCGTTCGGCACCGCTGAAGGTCCGGCGACCATCGGCGTCATGGCGCCGGGTGAATACGAATTCGGCACCAGCCAGCGGGAAATCATGCACGTCGTCACCGGCGCACTGACCGTTAAGCTGCCTGACAGCACCGATTGGGAAACTTTCGCCGCCGGCAGCCAATTCAACGTGCCAGCCAACAGCAAGTTCCAGTTGAAGGTCGCGGTCGACACCGCTTACCTGTGCGAATACCGCGGCTGATCCGGGTTTTCCAGCGCCATGAACAATGCCCGTCTCCAGCAGAGACGGGCATTTTTCGTTCAGGCCTTGTGGTTTATTCGAGGACGGTGATCGGCATGCCTACTTCGAGGCGGCCATTGCCGTCATTGACCAGGTTCTGGCCGAACATTGCGCCGTTCTCCTGGGCGCGGTAGCCCTGCAGGGTGGCCAGCGGTTCGCGATCGGCACTGCGCTCGCCGGTTTGCGGGTCAATGGTGGTCAGGATGCAGCGCGAGCACGGCTTGACCACACGGAACTCGACGTCGCCAATGCGGATGCGCTTCCAGCCATCCTCGGCATAAGCCTCGCTGCCCTCGACCACCAGGTTGGGACGAAACCGCAGCATTTCCAGCGGTCGACCGACCCGTTGCGACAGATCTTCGACCGAGGCCTGGCCGATCAGCAGCAGCGGGAAACCATCGGCGAACGCCACTTGGTCATCATCCTTGCCGTAACCGGCCTGGGTGCTGCGGGCGCGCTCCAGCGGCACGTGCACCAGTCGCGTCGGCTTACCGATAAACGAACTGACCCAGGCACTGGCGGCATCGCCGGCATCAGGCACGCGCAAGGTGTCGCGCCAGATGGTCACGCCGCGCAACTGCGCTTCGTTGCCGGGCAAGACGATGTCGATCGGCGCCCGGCCCGGCGCGCTGAGGGTGAGGCCACCCTGGGCATTCCACAGCGCCGACAACTGGCTCATCGACGCCACCGCGCGCTGCGTCAGGAAGCGCCCACTGGCTTCGTCCACCAACATCCAGCGCCGATCCCCGTCGAGGCCGAGTTTGTCCAGGCTGACCTGATTCAGGACTTCGCCCTTGGCGGATTTCAACGGGTATCGATAAAGCGCGCTCAGCCGCAGCATGGCCAGTTCCTGAAGGGCAAAAGCGACACCCTATACGAGCCGGCGCGCCGAATAAAGTCCGGCACGCAAACCGTGTCTCAGGCCGGCACAGCGTCGAGCATCAGGCGCTGGCGCACCACGTCCACCAACTTGTCGGGCTGAAATTTAGAGAGGAAATTGTCGCAGCCAACCTTCTTCACCATCGAATCGTTGAAACTGCCTGACAGCGAGGTGTGCAACACCACGTACAGACCACGCAGGCGCGGGTCGTTACGGATTTCGGTGGTCAGGCGGTAGCCGTCCATTTCCGGCATTTCCGCGTCGGTAAACACCATCAGCAGTTTGTCGGTCATGTTCACGCCGGTGTCGGCCCAGGCCTTGAGCATCTTCAAGGCCTTGAGGCCGTCGCTGGCGATGTGCATCTTTACCCCCAGTTGCCCCAGCGTGTCACGCAGTTGCGAGAGCGCGACGTTGGAGTCGTCCACCAGCAGCACTTCGCGGCCACGGGCACGTTCGAGCACCGGGTCCTCAAGCTTTTCGCGGGAGACTTTGGCGTTGTAGGGGACGATCTCCGCCAGGACTTTTTCCACATCGATGATTTCCACCAACTGATCGTCGACCTTGCTGATGGCAGTCAGGTAATGCTGGCGACCGGCACTGGTGGGCGGTGGCAGGATGGCCTCCCAATTCATGTTGACGATGCGGTCGACGCCACCGACGAGAAAGGCCTGAACCGAGCGGTTGTATTCGGTGACGATGATGGTGCTGTTGGGCCCCGGCACCAGCGGACGCATGCCGATGGCTTGCGACAGGTCGATCACCGGCAACGTCTGACCGCGCAGGTTGACCACACCGCAGACGAACGGATGGCGCTGGGGCATCAGGGTCAACTTGGGCAGTTGCAGCACTTCTTGCACTTTAAACACGTTGATCGCAAACAATTGCCGACCGGCGAGCCGGAACATCAGAATTTCCAGGCGATTCTCACCCACCAGTTGCGTGCGTTGGTCTACCGTGTCGAGAATGCCGGCCATCAAATGACTCCTGGGCTTGTTCAGATGAATTCACTAAAGAAGGTTATCGGCAATCAACCACTTACCTTGACCCCGGTTAAAAATGCCATTATCGAGCATTGATGTCACATTAACATCATGCTTTACTGGCGATATGATTTCATCTGCTGTATCAACCCTCGCGTGACTCTAATTCTTTCCGTTGGTTCCCCCGCGTAAGGGATTCCCCTAGCAACAATCAGGTCCAACCTGATATTCGCAATATCCATTAGCCATTAATGTGACGCCATTCTCATTGCATGAACGGAGTCAGGCTTTTGTGTGCGATCGCAGGAAAGTGGCCATCCCCTCGCTCAAGTTCTGCGACCTGCCTGCAGGTTCGCGGCCTTGTGGACCTGTGCCACAGGCGTGCGTGCACTTCTGGCACCGCCCTCGCCACTCGTGCCCTTCCATCACCTGACATGACGTTGTGGAGATAAGCATGCCGAATCGCAAAGAATGGCATCTGCGCTTGCCGGAGTTTCTGGTCGAAGCCGAAACGTTGCTGGCCAAATCAGAAGAATGCCTGAGTCATTTGCAGTTGATCAGCAATGACAAGGACGCCATCGACTGCATGCTCAGCACGCTGCTCAAACTGGCGAACAAAGCCGATGCGCTGGCACTGGAAGCCGTGTCGGAATTCTCCCTGCACATCCACAGCCTGCTCAGCCACACCGAGCTGGAGCTGCACGACCAGGCCCTGACCGCGCTGAAAGACTGCTTCACCTTGATGGCATGGCAACTGGAGCTGATCGACCAGCGCACCGGGCAATTGGGGCTGGACACCTCGGAACAGACCTCACTGCTCGAAGCCTTTGCGTTCCAGATGGGCCAGAGCCAGTTTCATCCACCCTCCCAGTCCAAGCCGTTTACCCTCGTCACTTATGCCGAGCGACAGGCCTGACCCACGCCCGGCCACGTCAGCGCGGTTGACCTTAAGTCTTTCAATAAAAAGCCTGCCGATTAAGCGGCAATACGTCGTGTCCGAGTATTGTCAGTGCGTGTATCCAGCCCTCGGCGCTCACATTAAACAAGGTTATTGCGGACTCGACTTTACTGAGCGAGACAAGGTTCTCGAAACAGTAAATTTCTGACGGCATCGCGCTATAAGTTCACGCGACCGGCGGTAGCTAGGTGTTATTATGCCGGCCGGTAGTTGGCTCGTTTACTCACAGGATGGCCCCACAAAAAACGCCCTGTCATTATCAGGGGCTCGACTTGAATTGATTGATTCACACCCCACATTTGCCCACACAGGGACCGTCATACCTCTGACCGGTCTGCCCGCAGCGAACATTCAATGGCTCCATCCGCTATGTACGCCAGCCTCAAGTCATTGATCTCTTGGCCCCTTTCCCAAACCAGCGCTCGCCGTTTCATTCTGGTGCTGTGCACCTGTTCGGCGCTGGGCAGTCTGCTGATCTACAAGATTTCCAACAACTGGCCGCTGAGCTTGCTGGTCTTGAACCTGACAGCCGTCGCTTGCGTGTGGTTGCAACATCGCCTGTCGCGCACCTCGATCAATTTCCAGCCGCAGGAATTGGCCGATCGCCTGCTGGAAGTCCAGGAAAACGAACGCCATCGTCTCAGCCGTGAACTGCATGACGACATCGGCCAGTTACTCACCGCGGCCAAATTGCAGGGTGAGTGGCTCAAGCGGCGCATGCCCGAAGATTTGCAAAGCGAATGTGCGGTGCTGTGCGACACCCTCGATGAAACCCTGAATAAAGTCCGCGACGTCTCGGCAATCCTCAATCCCCGGCAATTGACCAGCCTGGGCCTGGAAGCCAGCCTGCGCGCGCACCTGCTCAAGACCCTGGCCAACACGTCGGTGCATTGGAGCCTGGAGTGCCACCAGCGCCTGACCGGCATCCCGGAGGAAATGGCCGTGGCAGCGTTCCGGATCACCCAGGAAGCGGTGACCAACATCCTTCGCCACGCCCAGGCGAATAATCTGCTGGTGCGCGTGCAACGCCTGCCCGATGGCCTGGCGCTGCACATCAGCGATGACGGCCTGGGGTTCGCCCCGGCGGACAATCCGGGCCGCGAAGGGCAACGAGGCATGGCCGGCATGGGCGAGCGGATCGAACAGCTTGGCGGGCGCTTGACCGTGACCAGTGAGCCGGGCAAAGGTACGCAAATCGAAGCAATTTTCCCCTGGGCGCCCCGCGCGCTCGAACGAGCCAGTTCGAATAAGGTTTTGCATTGACTTGTAACTTACTTCTGGTGGATGACCACTCGCTCATCAGGGCCGGCGTGCGCGCCCTGGTCCTGGATATCCCCGGTTATGCGGTGATCGGCGAAGCCAATGATGGTTCGCAACTGCTGGAGATGGTCGAGAAACTGTCGCCGGACATTGTGCTGCTGGATATTTCCATGAAGGAGACCAGCGGCCTCGAAGCGTTGCAACGGCTCAAGCGCGTACGCCCGCAAAGCAAGGTGCTGATCCTGTCGATGCACACCGACCCGGTGCTGATCATGCAAGCGCTGGAGTCCGGTGCCCATGGTTACCTGCTCAAGGACACCACGGCGACCGAGCTTGAACATGCCCTCGAAGCCCTGCGCAACAACGAACGCTACCTGAGCCCGGCCATCGCCCACACGGTGATCAGCCAGGCCCTGACTCGCGCGCAGAAGAGCCAGCCGGAACTGGCGCAAACCCATAATCTGACGGCTCGGCAACTGGAAATCCTGCGGTTGATCGTGCGCGGCAAGTCGACCCGGGAAATCGCCCAGGGCCTGGCCCTGAGCATCAAAACCGTGGAAACCCACCGCTCGCAGATCATGAAACGCCTGCAGATCTTTGACGTCGCCGGCCTGGTGCTGTTCGCCGTGCGTGAGCAGATCATCAGTCTGGATGATTAAGCACTGGCGAATCACTGAGCAAGGGTGAACCGAGTGGCAGGTGCACTCGCAAAGCGCCTGGCCGTGCGGAAAAGCGCAAGCTGTCGCCTTGCAGGGGTTCGCCGTCGAGGTTGATGTCTAAACCCTCCGCGACTTTGATCTCGACCCAGGGCAACCGCGCCCGCACAAACATATTGCTGATACCCCAGCCTTCCGTCAGCAAATCGCGCAAGGTGCCGACCAATTCCTGCGGTGCGGGCAGGATGCTGATGTCCAGCAGCCCGTCATCCGCCAGTGCGTCGGGACATAACGCATGCCCGCCACCGGCCTGCCGGCCATTGCCGATGCCCAGCGCCAGCAAGTCGCCATGCCAATGGAAATCCGGTCCCTGCAGCTCGCCATAGGCTGAGTGCAACTCGCTGAACCGGGTCAAGCCGGTGAACAGGTAAGCCGCGCCGCCGAGAATTTTCTTCAAATCTTCAGAGGTATTAGCCGTGACCTGGCTGCCAAAGCCGCCAGTGGCCATGTTGAGGAATATCTGCCCGCCTACCTCACCCAGGTCAATGGCCCGCGGCGGCACGTCGAGTAACTCCAGCGCAGCCTCCGGCTCCAGCGGCACACCGGCGGCGCGGGCGAAATCGTTGGCGGTGCCCAACGGCATCAACACCAGGCTGGCGTCGGACGATTGCTTGGCCATGGCTTCGGCGATATCGCGCAAGGTGCCATCGCCGCCCCCGGCGATCAACTGCGTATAACCGGCAGCCAGTGCTTCCTCCACCAGACGCTGCGCGTCGCCGCCCTCCCAGGTCAGGCGCACTGCCAGTTCCCAGCCCTGCTCGCGCTTTGCCAGCACGGCGGCGCGCACCTCTTCGTTGAGTGCCTGCTTGCCATGCAGAATCAACATCGCTTTGCGTTCACTCATACGTTTCATCCTTACGAAATATCCACTAGCACTGTTGACCCCGACACATGCGGAAAAAGTCGCACGCCGCGCAAATTAATTTGCGCGGCAAAGCGCCGTGCTGGCGGGCCTCGCTTAAAAGCCTTCACGCATTCGTGATTTTTCTTACAAATATTGCCGAATTGGCTCAATTGACCGTGCAGCGGGAATGGGAGACCGTGACGACGGCGGCAATTTTGCTGCGCCACCAGAACCGAAACAATTCATAAACAGGGATGTGAAGCACATGGATGAATGCGCCTCCTGGGCCATTGGACAGTTCAGGGCCCCGTCACCACGGGCCGTCAGCAAACGCCAGATTACAGTCGGTGGTCAGCATGCCAGGTCATGATCGCCGATCACCGCTCAGCCGGGTGGCACCGCTCAAGGACGACAACGCGCAGGCTGATCCATCGATCAATGGCTTACCTATCGGAGTCAACAGTATGGAACCACGTGTCGTAGAGTTGGAGACCCACCTCAAATACATCCGTCGAGACATGGATGAAGTGCGAGGCGATGTCAGAAGCATCAAGCACCGGATTGCGTATTCCACCGGTGTTGCGACAGTCGTCATCGGTTTGCTGGGCTGGATCGCCAACAGCCGGTTTGATCAGGTGGTGGCAATGCTGACCCCGTGAGGTGCCGCCGCCGGGCCTGTTGCACCAGGCCCGGCGGCGATCGCGAAGGTCTCAGCCGATCACTTCGCTCAGCGGAATGAAGTTGACCCACTCGCCTTCGACGAGCGTGCGGTCTTCCATCACTTCGACCAGGCCTTCCGCCCAGGCAGCACTGCGCAAGACGCCCGAACTCTGGTTGTGATAGATGATCGCTCGACCGTTTTCCAGGCGGCCCCGCAGGTATTCACGACGATTACCCGCTTTGGGCCAGGCAAATCCGGCGGGCACCGGGAATTTCAGCGGCTCGACATCGCTCACGCCTTGCCGACGCAGCAAATACGGTCGCGCCAACAGAGCGAAGGTCACCAGGGTCGAGGCCGGATTGCCCGGCAGGCCAATCACAGGGACACCACGGAAATGACCAAACGTCAGTGGTTTGCCGGGCTTGATCGCAAGCTTCCACAAACTCAGCTCACCCGCCTCACGCAGGGCAATGCCCAGGAAGTCCGCCTCCCCCACCGACACGCCGCCGGTGGACAGGATCAGGTCGACGGCTTGCAACTCGGTCAGGCGATCACGGGTGGACTGCAAGTCATCCACCAGGATCCCGGCGTCGATGACGTCACAACCCAGGCGTCGCAACCAACTGCACAGCAACACCCGGTTGCTGTTGTAGATCTGTCCAGGACCCAATGCAGTTCCCGGCTCCACCAGTTCGTCACCCGTGGACAACACGGCGACCCGCACTTTGCGCACCACGTCCAGCTGCGCGCGCCCGAGCGACGCCGCGAGGCCCAGTTCGATCGGGCCCAGGCGCGTGCCAGCCGACAGCACCAACTCGCCGACGGTGGTTTCCTGACCTTGCGGCCGGATGTTCTGCCCGACCGTCATGGGCTCGGTAAAGCGCACTCGCTCGTCAGCCTGAAGTTCGGCGTTCTCCTGCATCTCGACGCAATCGGCACCGGCCGGCACCGGTGCGCCAGTAAAAATCCGCGCACAGGTTCCAGGCTTCAGCGGCTCCGGAGCTTGACCGGCAAACACCTTCTGGCTGACCGCCAAGGGTTCGCCCGTCCAGTCGGCCAGATTCAGCGCAAAGCCGTCCATGGCGCTGTTGGGCCACGGCGGCAGGTCCAGGGTCGACACCAGGTCTTCGGCCAGCACCCGGCCCTCGGCCTGGGCCAGCGGCAAACGCTCGCGCTCCAGCACTGGCGAGGCTTCGGCCATCTCCAGCAAACGCGCGAGCGCGACTTCCACGGCCATCAGGCTACCGGTCTTGCCCGGCTTACCCGCGGGATTCACAAGGCGCCGCCTGTTTCAGATGAGGCACGAAATTGCACGGGCGATGCCGCGAATCCAGTTGCTCGGCGAGTATGCCATCCCAACCGGTGCGCACAGCATTGGTCGAGCCCGGCAAGCAGCACACCAACGTACCGTTGGCCAACCCCGCGAGGGCCCGGGATTGCACGGTGGAGGTGCCGATGTCCGCCACGGAAATCTGCCGGAACAGTTCGCCAAAACCATCCACCTGTTTATCGAGCAGGCAAGTGACCGCTTCTGGCGTGCTGTCGCGGCCGGTAAACCCGGTGCCGCCGGTGATCAACACCACCTGCACCACGTCTTCGGCGATCCAGTGGGCGACTTGCGCGCGAATTTTGTACAGGTCATCTTTGAGCAACACTCGCTCGGCCAGCAGGTGGCCAGCGGCGGTCAGGCGATCAACAAACAGTTGGCCGGAGGTATCGGTTTCCAGGGTTCGGGTGTCGCTGACCGTCAGCACCGCAATGTTGAGTGGCGCGAAAGGTACATCAGCCTTGGCTTTCATAGGCTCGTCCAGTTGTAGTGAAAACAGGCCGGTGTTATATCACAGCGCTCCGAATGTCCGCCGCCCCAAAGGAGAAGCGTCATGACCTCGAACAGCCCCGAGCCGACGTGTTCCATTCTGCTCTTGGCCGGCGGCCGCGGCCAACGCATGGGTGGCCAAGACAAGGGCCTCGTGCACTGGCATGGCGAGCCACTGATCGCGCACCTGCACCGCAAGGTTCGGGCGCTCAGCGATGACCTCATCATTTCCTGCAATCGCAACCTGGAAAGCTATGCGCTCTACGCCGATCAACTGGTGCATGACGATGAAGGCGATTTCCCCGGGCCACTGGCGGGCATTCGCGCGGGGCTGAAAGCGGCCCGGCATTCGCATCTGCTGGTGTTGCCGTGCGACGTCCCGCGCATCACTGCTGAATTAATCGACAGTATGCGCAACACAGCCTTCCAGAATCCGACGCTTCCCCTGATGCTGCGCCAGGGCGATCATTGGGAGCCGTTGCTCTGTATCATCCCGGTCGCCCTGGGCGGTGCGTTTGAAAGTGCCTGGGCACAAGGCGAACGCAGCCCCGGTCGGGTCATGCGCGGCTTGAATGCCACGGCCCTGCAATGCCCGGAAGACGACCCGCGACTGGCTAACCTGAATACGGTTGAGCTGTTAAACCAGGCCCGCAACGTGTCAGAGTGACACTAGCCAAGGAACTTGCAGCCGCGCTTCACGTCTACAGCCTCAGTAACCACAGAATTTAGTCACTCAAGAATTCATTGACGGAGAAACACCATGACTCATCGGACCCTCGCCACTTTCATGCTCGCACTGGGCCTGGCCACCCTCGCCGGTTGCGCCTCGCCGACTGTGATCACCTTGAATGACGGTCGGGAAATCCAGGCTGTCGACACCCCGCAATTCGATTCCGATACCGGTTTCTACGAGTTCGAACAGCTGGACGGCAAACAAACCCGCATCAATAAAGATCAGGTACGTACCGTCAAGGATCTGTGATCCCGGCGAGCGACTGAAACGCAAAAGCCCGCATCTGATGCGGGCTTTTTCTTGGGCGCTCCAAAAGCACGTACTACCAGGACAGTGTCAAGCTGCTGGCAAATTCACGCAATTCTGCGGTGATCGGGTCGCGGAACTTCAGCCCTTGGGCGAGCAGCTTCAGGGGCCGGGCAAAATCATCGGGTGCATCCTTGAGCACCTGCGGATAAAACGGGTCGTTCTGGATCCCCGCCCCCAACGCCGCCATGTGCACGCGCAACTGATGCTTTTTGCCGGTCACCGGGTATAGGCCGTAGCGCCACCACTCGCCGTTTTGCTCCCGGACCTCAATCGCTGTTTCGGTGTTGGCGCTACCCGGGCCTTCCTTCATGCGGAAAAACGGCTCCCCCTCCACGAGGCGGCTTTTGTGAAGCAAGGGAAACCGCAGCTCAGGTAACGCCGGGGCAATCGCTTCGTAGCGTTTTTCGATTGCTCGTGTTGGAAATAGTGACTGATAAGCCGAACGGCTCTGCGGATTGGCGGAGAACAACACCAACCCGGCGGTGTGCCGGTCGATGCGATGCAGCGGTACCAGGTGCGGGTTGCCCAGGCGTCGGATCAGACGCCGCAGCAAGGTTTGCTCGACATATTCCCCAGCGGGCGTCACCGGCAGGAAATGCGGTTTGTCCGCCACCACCAGATGTTCATCGGCGTACAAAATCGACTCGAGGACCGGGATCGGCTGCTCATCGGGCACTTCGCGGAAATAGTGAATGCGCAGGCCTTCCTTGTATCGCAAATCGAGGCTGATCGGGACGCCGTCTGCGTCCAGCACCCGACCACGGGCGATGCGATCCAGCCATTGCTCGCGGCCAATCGCCCGGAAATGACCGCACAGGCAATCGAGCACCGTCTCCCAGGAACCCGGCGGCAGGTACAAGGTGCTGGCCTGAGACTGCGCAGCGGAAAAACTGGATGTGGACATACGGACGCTCGGGACACTCAAGACAGGCCGGCATTATCCAGCAGCAGCGAAACCCAGCCTAGGGAAACCTGCCCCTCAAGCGCTGAGCGAATCGGCCTTGGCTGCGGCGTCGGTGAACTCCTTGAGCCAGCGCAACACATCGACGGCTTCCCAGCGGCCCGGGTCATACAAGGCATACATCAGACCTTGATAGCCCACCACGTCCAGTTGGCGATGATAACCGGCGCGCTGAAACAAGGCTTCGATTTCCGCGAAGCAAGTGTTGAAGTGCAGTTTGTTGAACGGCGTCTTGCCTTCAGTGACCAAGCCGTCGAGGCGCAATTCAAGGACAGCCTCGCGTACCACGTCGGCGGACATCCGGTTCACGCTGTTCTTCAATTGTTCGACATTGACCACGGTGTATCCCCTCTGGCGTAGCGTCCAGCCGACACAGCGGCCAGCACTTCGATTTACTGTATGCGCATACAGTAACCGATGCTCCCGTCTCTCGCCAAGGGCTGCTTTTATATGAGGAAGGCAACGACCTGTTCATCATCGAACGGCCACAACAGCTCCGCGCCGCTATCGACGCGCCGCAGCACCGGAATTTGCAGGCTGTAGCGTTCGAACAGTGCCTCGTCTTCGGCGATGTCCACCAATTCCACCATCAGGCCGTGTTCGACCAACGGCATCAACACGGCTTCGGCGACTTCACACAAATGGCACCCCAGGGTACCCAACAGCTGGCATTCAGGAGACATGACGACAAACCGCGAAAAGGTAGGCCATTATTCTAGGCTCAGGCAAAACGCGCGTCGACCGAGTGTTGACTGACCGCAGCCTTGAGCTGATACGCCGGCAATGACATAAAGGTCTCTGCGGGAGAAATCCAGTAGCCTGTGAAAACCCGGCGAGCGATTGCCCGGCCAGCGCACAATCCGCATGCCCGCCAACGGCGCACGAGCCCGGTCCGGCGCACCACGACACGGCAAAACCTGGACCCGCCACTTGCACTGAACCTTAACGCTGCACGCACACTCGAACGCAAAAGACGCCACTTACGGAGATCACACATGGCCAGCATTCAGGCAAAGACTGCTCAAGAAATTCTGATGGACGATTTTCAAACACTGGTGAGCGATACCGAGCGGTTGCTGGAACACACCGCGACCCTGGCCGGTGATCAAGCGGATGAACTGCGCAGCCAGATCCACGACAGCCTGTTACGTGCCCGTGAAACCCTGAAGTTAACCGAAGACTCCCTGCGCGAGCGCGGCAAAGCTGCCGTCACCGCGACCGAGGACTACGTTCAGACCAACCCTTGGCAAGCGGTCGGCATCGCCGCTGGCGTGGGCTTCCTGATCGGCCTGCTGGCCACTCGGCGCTGATATGGCTATCGGGGAAACCGGCGCGACCGGTGCAAGTTCGTCATCGCGGCGCCTGGGCGCCGCCGTCCTCGGCCTGCTGCACAGCCATGTCGAGTTGTTCGGCATCGAGCTGCAAGAGCAAAAGGCCCGTACCGTCAGCCTGCTGCTGTTCGCCGGGCTGGCGCTAGTGTTTGCCTTGCTGCTGTTGGTGGGGTTATCGACGCTGGTGCTGATTCTGCTGTGGGACACCTACAAACTGGCCGGCATCATTGGCCTGTGCACCTTTTATACCCTGGCGGCAGTGTTCTGCGGGATGCGTTTGCGGGCCGCCATTTTCGATGAGTCCTCACCGTTTCACGGCACGCTCGAAGAGCTGGCCAATGACAGGGAGCGTCTGTTGCCATGAGCCTGCCCGAGATCGGTCAAAACCTCTCCCGCCGTGAAATGCGCAAGGCCCTGATTCGCCTGCGCATGGAAATGCATCGCCAGGAAATCCGCCACGAGTCCCAGCAGTTACTCCTACCGTTGCAACGCGTTCGCGGGATGGGGCAAAACTTCCAGCAGGGCCTGGGCATCAAGCATGCCCCGCTCTGGGGCATGGCCGGGGTGACCCTGCTGGGCTTCCTCACCGGCAAAGGCGCCAAGGGCGGTGGAATCGGCGGCCTGACCCGGCTGGTGCGACTCGGGACCAGCCTGGTGCCGCTGATCAAACTGGCAATGCAAGGCTCGTCGCGTAAACCCTGAGACAATTCCTGGCCAATTGATATCTGGCTGCATTCTTGCAACATCGGCAGATCAAACCTCTGAACCAGAGGTTTGATCCTGCACGTCTAGCCGTTGCGGACTTTCAATAACAAGACCTTACTAAGGAGGCCTCGTGATCGACGGGCAACCGCTCGCCTGCTTTCAGCCGTTCATCGATACCGCCACCGGCCGTATCGCTGGCGTTGAAGCATTGGGCCGCCTGCGTCAGGCCGACGGGCAACTGACGTCGGTCGGGCCGCTGTTCGCCGACCCACGCATGCCCGCCATTACCCTGCGACGGCTCGACCGGCAAATCCGCGATAACGCCTTGAGCCGTTTGCATGAAGCGCCGGCCGACTGGTTCCTGAGCCTGAACATGTCGCCGCGCTGGATTAGCCGACTTCGCCCAGAGCAACCGTTGCCGAGCCTCAAGCAATTGGCGCGGCACGGTGTCGATCCGCAACGCATTGTGTTCGAGATCACCGAACTGGGTGGCAACAGCCAACGCTTGGCGGAAGTCGTGGCGCGCTATCGGCAGGCCGGGGCGCGGATCGCCATTGACGATTTTGGCGCCGGCTATTCACAACTCGATCGCGTGCTGGCCTTGCAGCCGGACATCCTCAAGCTCGACATGCGCCTGTTCCAGGCGGCGGCCCGGGGCGGCCCGAGTAGCGATGTGGTCAAGGCCCTGGCGCAAATGGCCGAGAAAACCGGCTGCTGGATCATTGCCGAAGGCGTGGAAACCGAGGCCGAACTGAATTTTGCCCTGGAGTGCGGCTCGCGATTCGTCCAGGGATTCCTTTTCGCCCGCGCCGAAGAAGACTTCTTCCGCACCGATGCCTTTGTCGATCGATTTGCCGCCTTGCGCGAGCGCTACGTCCGGCAAAAACTCGACGAGCGTGGGCGGCTGATGCTCATGCGTCAGCAGCTCAGTGAGCTGATGGCGATCCTGCAAGCGTGGGCCAAGGCCCAGGCACCGCTCAGCGAACTGCCGCAACTGGACGCCTTTCCCTGGCTGCTGCGCTTCTACCAGTGCGACCGCCACGGCACGCAACTGACGCCCAACCTGGAGTGGCGCAACAACGGCTGGGAGGCCGACACCCGCTACCTCGGCCACAACTGGTCGTGGCGCCCGTACTTCTACCATTTGCTCGCCGAAGGCTGGGACGAGCGCCGGTTGACCCTGTCGAACACCTACCGTGACGCCACCAGCAACCAGTATTGCCTGACCGCCGGGCAATTCTTCGATAACGGCGAGCGGTTGCTGCTGATCGATATTGACGCCGCGGGACTGTAGCGCCGCGCTTGCAGGCGCGAGCCGGAACCCCGAAGCTAGAGCATCAGTCACCTAACGGAGAGCCCTGCCTTGGATTGGCCTACCCTGCTTACCCGCGAACGCCTCGGAAAACCGCTGCACAGCCCGCAAGAGCTCGGCCGCAGCCCGTTTCACAAAGACCATGACCGCATCATTTTCTCCGGCGCGTTCCGGCGCCTGGGGCGCAAGACCCAAGTGCATCCGGTGACCAGCAACGACCATATCCACACGCGCCTGACCCATTCGCTGGAAGTCAGTTGCGTCGGCCGCTCCCTGGGCATGCGCGTCGGTGAAACCATTCGCAGCGCCCTGCCCGACTGGTGCGACCCCAGTGACCTGGGCATGGTGGTGCAATCCGCCTGCCTGGCCCATGACATCGGTAACCCGCCGTTCGGTCACTCCGGTGAAGACGCGATCCGTCACTGGTTCCAGCAGGCCGCCGGGCGCGGCTGGCTCGATGCGATGAGCGACGCCGAACGCAATGACTTTCTCAATTTCGAAGGCAATGCCCAGGGTTTCCGCGTGCTTACGCAACTGGAGTACCACCAGTTCGAGGGCGGTACGCGGCTGACCTACGCCACCCTCGGCACCTACCTGAAATACCCCTGGACCGCGCGTCACGCCGACTCTCTCGGTTACAAGAAACACAAATTCGGCTGCTACCAGAGCGAACTGCCGCTGCTGGAGCAGATCGCCCACAAACTGGGCTTGCCGCAGATCGAGGATCAGCGCTGGGCGCGGCATCCGCTGGTGTACCTGATGGAAGCCGCCGATGACATCTGCTACGCGTTGATCGACCTTGAAGACGGTCTGGAAATGGAGCTGCTGGAGTACGCCGAAGTCGAGTCGCTGTTGCTCGACCTGGTCGGCGATGACCTGCCGGAAACCTATCGCCAATTGGGCCCACTCGACTCGCGCCGACGCAAACTGGCGATCCTGCGCGGCAAAGCCATCGAGCACCTGACCAACGCCGCCGCCCGCGCCTTCGTCGAGCAGCAGGAGGCGTTGCTCGCCGGGACCTTGCACGGTGACCTGGTTGAACACATGCACGGCCCGGCCAAACGCTGCGTGTTGAACGCCAAGGACATGGCGCGCAAGAAAATCTTCCAGGACAAGCGCAAGACGTTGCATGAAATCGGCGCCTACACCACCTTGGAAATATTGCTTAATGCGTTCTGCGGTGCTGCGCTGGAGCAACACGGCGGGCGCACACCGTCGTTCAAGAATCGGCGCATTCTCGACCTGCTCGGCAACAACGCGCCGAATCCCGATGGGCCGCTGCACACCTCATTCCTTCGGATGATCGACTTCATCGCCGGCATGACCGACAGCTACGCCAGTGAAATGGCCCTGGAGCTGACGGGACGTTCCCGTCATTAGGAAACCGTCGGACTTTCATGTGGGATTTTTCTATATGGAAGGCCGACATATCTGAATCGCCAAACGAAATTCTTCGTCGAAGGAATCGCCCTACAAGCAAAACAGAGGTAGCTGATCGATTATTCCGCCTTATCGCTGAATAATCCGGCCATCTCCGCTCGACACACCCCCAGCGGCGCTTACTAAATAGATCTCCTGTACGGCAAACGGAATGCCGGTACTTCAACGGGGACCTGCTCACGCTCGGCACGGGCACGTTCTTTTGCATGGAAATTCATATGTCCCAACACAACCTGCGCATCTTACTGGTGGAAGATCACCCCTTTCAGCTCAAAGCGACCCAAAGCCTGTTGCACAGTTACGGCTTCACTTGCCTGACGGTCGCCACCAGCGCGACGGATGCCCTGCTGCAACTCGAGCAATCGGCCACGCCTTTCGATCTGTTGATCTGTGACCAATGCCTGCCCGATCTGCCGGGGCTGGAATTGATCAGCGCCGCCAGCCATCGCGGACTGGCGCGGCAGGCAATCCTGCTCAGCAGCCTGACCAGCCCGGAACTCGAGGCGTTGTCGCAAACCGCGCGCCAGCGGCAACTTCCATTGCTGGGTTATTTAATTAAACCCTTGCAACAAGTGGAACTGCACAGACTCCTGGGTTCCCTGTACCAACAACCGAAGTGTCAACCCCACGCTTGTTCAACATCCAGCTCGCGCTCAACGCCGCTCAACGACTAAAGTTTTTTCAGAACAATCGGCCTATATATTTTTAACTAGCTTAACCAAAACCTAGTTTGCCCGTAGGCCGATGCCCATTTACATGTAGGAATCCTCCTATATTGCGGTCCCGAGCCTGTCGCTCCATGCGGCTGCTCACTTATCTGAGCTAAGGTGCGCGCTTTATTCGCGTACGTATGGGATTTGATTATGAACTCCGTTTTTATTGTCGACGATCACCCCGTCATTCGTTTGGCTGTCCGAATGTTGCTGGAACATGAAGGCTACAAGGTAGTCGGCGAGACGGATAATGGGGTCGATGCCATGCAGATGGTTCGCGAGTGCATGCCGGATCTGATCATTCTCGACATCAGTATTCCCAAACTGGACGGACTGGAAGTATTGGCCCGCTTCAACGCCATGGGCATTCCCCTGAAAACCTTGGTACTGACCGCGCAGTGCCCCACGTTGTTTGGCGTGCGATGCATGCAGTCCGGGGCTTCAGGCTATGTGTGTAAACAAGAAGACCTCAGCGAACTGGTGAGCGCGATCAAGGCAGTGTTATCCGGATACAACTATTTCCCGAGTGAGGCCTTGAATCCTGTACGCGGAGATGATGCGCGTTACGCCGAACTCGAGTTGTTCAAAGCGGTTAACGACCGTGAACTAATGGTGTTGCAATTATTTGCCCAGGGTCGGACCAACAAGGAAATCGCCAAAGGCATGTTCCTCAGCAATAAAACAGTCAGCACTTATAAGAAAAGACTCATGCAGAAACTCAAGGCCGGCTCCCTGGTAGAACTCATCGAGATGGCAAAACGCAACGCATTAGTGTGAGAAAAACAGGATGCCCACATGTTTAAAGGACTATCTACTATTACTGGGTGCAGGTTTATGCGTTTGCACTTGCGTGTCAGCAGCGTCGATTCCCGGCGAAAACTACCGGCTGCTCAGCCGTTCGACTGTAGGACCGTTGCAAGTACCGCTCGATGGCAGCGAACGCCAATGGATTCAAAATAAACGCCAATTGATCCTCGGCACCACCGTGCCGGATTACCCGCCCTTCGACTTGACCGTCAGCGGTCACGACTACGAAGGTTTCACCGCCGATTACGCCGGTATCCTCAGCGATGCAACAGGCCTGGCGATCAAGGTCAAACGCTTTACTTCCCGCGACACCGCGATCAACGCCTTGAAGAATGGCGACATCGATCTGTTGGGCAGTGCCAACGGCTACGAGGCGCATGATCCTGACCTAGTGCTGTCCAGGCCGTACGCGGTGGACCAACCGGTGCTGGTCACCCGCGAAGATGAAACCCGCTCATTGGCCGATGGTCTCGCCGGCCTGCGCCTGAGCACGATGTATCACTACCTGCCGCCGGACGAGATCAAAGCCCTTTACCCCAAGGCGATCATCAGCACCTATCCCTCCTATCAGAATGCGATCAATGCCGTGGCGTTCGGCCAGGCAGACGTCTTTCTCGGCGACACCATTTCCACCCACTACATGATCAACAAGGGTTACCTGAACAACATTCGGATGGCCAACTTCAGTCGCCATGAAGCCTACGGCTTCGGTTTTGCCGTCAAGCGCGGCAACCCTGTGTTGCTCAACGTTGTCAACGCGGTGCTGGCGGCCGTACCGGCCAGCGAACGGGAAAACATCGCTAAACGCTGGAGCGCCGGCAGCGACGTGCTGCTGACCGATCAGAAACTGCAGCTGACCGAGCGCGAGGAGCGCTGGCTGGCCGGGCACCCTGTGGTACGAGTGGTGGTCAACGAGGCGTTCGCCCCGCTGACCTTTTTCGATGCCGAGGGCAACCTGCGAGGCATCACCGCCGACCTTCTGGAGCTGATTCGCCTGCGCACTGGTCTGCGCTTCGAGATCCAGCGCAGCCGCAGCGATAACGAGATGATCGAGCAAGTCAAAAACCACCGCGCCGACATCATTGCTGCCCTGCTGCCCAGCGGCGAACGCGAGGCGCAACTGAATTTCAGCCGGCCGTATCTGGAAAACTCCTTCGTGCTGCTCAGCCGCCGATCCGCCGATGGCCCCGTCACCCTGGATCAACTGGACCATCAGCGCCTGGCCCTGGCCCAGGGCAATCCGCTGATGGACTACATCCGGCAAACGCACCCCGACATTCAGTTGATCGAAACCCGCGACACCTTCAGCGCCGCCGAACTGCTGGCCAACGGCAAGGCCGACGGCGCGGTGAGTTCGCTGGTGATCGCTAATTACTTCATCACCTCCCAAGTGTTCCAGGACAAGCTGAGCATCAGCTCCACCATCGGCACCCGCCAGGCGACGTTCTCGATGGCCACCGATCGCAGCGCCACCGAGTTGAACTCAATCCTCGACAAAGCCTTGCTGAGCATCGCCCCGGACGAACTGGGGGTGATCAACAGTCGCTGGCGCGGCTATTCGGCGACGCCGCAGAGCACCTGGCACAACTTCCGCCGGCTGTTTTATCAAGTGGTGATCAGCGCCGGCCTGCTGCTCGCGCTGATGCTGGCCTGGAACACCTACATGCGGCACCAGATCAAGCAGCGCCGGCGCGCCGAACGAGCGCTCAACGACCAGTTCGAATTCATGCGCTCGCTGGTCAACGGTACGCCGCATCCGCTCTACGTGCGTGACCGCGAGGGCCGCCTGCAAACCTGCAACGACAGTTATCTGCAAGCCTTCAACGTCAGACGTGAAGACATCATCGGCAAGCGCGAAATGCCCGGCACCCTGGGCAATGAAGTCGAAGCCCGGGAATACCAGGCCGATTACCGGCGCGTGGTGGCCGAAGGCACGCCGTTGATCCTCGACCGCTCCCTGCAGATCGGCGACCAGCGCCTGACCGTCTACCACTGGATTCTGCCGTACCGTGACTCACGGGGGACTGTGCAAGGGATCATCGGTGGCTGGATCGACATCAGCGAGCGGCGCCAATTGTTCGAAGAACTGCGCAACGCCAAGGACCGTGCCGATGAAGCCAACCGGGCAAAAAGCACCTTTTTGGCGACCATGAGCCACGAAATCCGCACGCCGATGAATGCGATCATCGGCATGCTCGAATTGACCCTCAAACGCATGGACCCGGAACAGCCCGACCGCCCAGCCATCGAAGTCGCCTATCAGTCGGCAAACGATCTGCTGGGCTTGATCGGCGACATTCTCGACATCGCGCGGATCGAGTCCGGGCGCTTGAGCCTGAGTCCCGAGCGCAGCCACCCACGCGCATTGGTCGAATCGGTGATCCGCGTGTTCGAAGGGTTGGCGCGACAGAAGAATCTCAAATTGCTGCTGGACTTCAGCCCCGACCACGGCATGCCAGAAGTACTGCTGGATCCGTTGCGCTTCAAGCAGGTGCTGTCGAACCTGATCAGCAACGCCATCAAGTTCACCGAATGGGGCGAAGTGCGGATCCAGGTGAGTGTGCAACCGACCGGCGACGCCGATCAGGTGGCGTTGCAGGTTCGGGTGCAGGACACCGGTATCGGCATCAGCGAAGCAGATCAACTGCGCCTGTTCCATCCCTTTGCCCAGGCCGACAACAGTGGCCAGTCCGCCCGCAGTGGCGCTGGCCTGGGCCTGGTGATCTGCCGCACGCTCTGCGAAATGATGGGCGGGCACTTGCAGATGCGCAGCCAGCCTGGGGTCGGCACCCAGGTGCAGTTGCAGTTGCCGCTGCCAGCCCTGGCGCCCCAACTGTTGCCCGCTCGGCTGGAGGCACCCGTGGAGCCAGTCGCCGCCGAGCCGCTGAACGTGCTGGTGGTCGACGATCATCCCGCCAACCGTTTGTTGATGTGCCAGCAACTGGGCTACTTCGGCCATCGCCACCACGCCAGCGACAACGGCGAATCGGCTTTCCAGGCGTGGCAACAAGGCTGTTTCGATCTGGTCATCGCCGACTGCAACATGCCGGTGATGGACGGCTATGAACTGACCCGCGCCATTCGCCAGCACGAGCGCCAATTGCACCTGACGCCTTGCACCATCCTCGGTTTCACCGCCAACGCGCAACCGGAAGAAGTGCAACGTTGCCGTCAGGCCGGCATGGACGATTGCCTGTTCAAGCCGATCAGCCTTGCGGCGTTGAACCAGTGGATGCAGGCGCTGGAACAGTCGTCGAGCCAGCGCATTTTCAACCTCGATGCCTTGAGCCAACTCACCGGCGGCAATCCGCAGCAGGTCGAGCGCTTGCTCAGCGAACTGTTGAACAGTTGCCGCGCCGACCGCGAGGAATTGCGCGGGTTAACGAACGACATCCCCCAGGGCTGCCGGGATCTGGCGCATAAAATCAAAGGCGCCGCGCGGATCGTCCAGGCATCGCGCCTGCTCAAGCGCTGCGAGGCCTTGGAGCGCGCCTGCCACGACGAGAGCGACCTTGATGAAATCGCCCGCTGCCGGTCGGACCTCGACGCCGCGATCACCGAACTGGAGAAGGCATTGCTGGGCCAGATCGAGCAAAAGGAATAGAGCGTGATGACCGAGCCTTAACTATGCTTGAACGCTGAGCAGTGCGTAAAACGACATGGAGAGAGTTCAGTAATGCCCAGCCCACTGCGCCCGGATCGACGCCGCTTTCCGCTGCACATCCATATCAGCATCATGTTCACCTCTCTCCTCCTGTTGACCGGCGTGGTGCTGGGCGTTTTCAACTACCGGCAAACCACGCAGATCATCCTGTCGAGCAGCGAAAAACTGTTCGAGAGGATCGAGCAGGATGTGCACCTGGATGTGCAGGCCACGTACCAGCCGATCCGTCATCTGCTGAGCCTGCTGGCACTCCATGATGCGGCTCAGGCGCCATCGCTGGAGCAACGCCTGGCGCTGCTCAGATCGTTTGGCCAGGCCCTCGACGACAACCCCAACCTGGCCTCGCTGTATCTGGGTTACGCCAGCGGGGATTTTTTCATGGTCCGGCCGTTGCGCACCCAGGCCCTGAAAGATCAACTCGAGGCCCCGCCCGGCGCGCGTTATCAGGTGTGGAGCCTCGAGCGCCAGCCTGACGGTAATGTGCAGTCTCAATCGTTGTTCTTCGACGACACACTGACGCTTCTCGCTCGCGAGCCCAACCCCGACAGTGCCTTCGATCCACGCCTGCGGGCCTGGTATCGCAGCGCCATGGCCGATGCCGATCAGATCACCACCGCGCCTTACGTGTTCTTTTCCACCCATAACGTCGGCACCACCCTCGCCCGGCGCAGCGGCGCGCAAGCGGTGATTGGCGCCGACCTGACCCTGGCTGATCTTTCGGCGACCCTGGCCAAGCATGTGATCAGCCCCAACACCGAGATTGCCCTGATCGACGCCGACGGAAACGCCGTCGCCTACCCCGACAGCCAGCGGCTGATCGTCGATGACCAGAGCGCACATCTGGTCAAGGCGCGGGACCTCAGCCCGGTGCTGGCCGCGCTGATCGCCGACACGCAGCAGGACAATCGCCTGCAAGCCGCCGGGCGCCAATGGATCGTCGCGCGCAGTAAGATTGCCGTCGGCGCGCCGCAAGGTTTGCAGTTGGCGTTGCTGGTGCCCGAGGACGAATTGCTCGCCGATGCTTATCGCCTGCGCTGGCAAGGGGCGTTGATCACCCTGGCGACATTGTTGTTATGCCTGCCACTGGGCTGGCTGACCTCGCGGATCCTGGTCAAGCCGCTGCACGCGCTGGTGAACGAGGCTGACGCGATTCGCAGCTTCGACTTCCATTACCCGGTCACCCGCTCGCTGGTACTGGAAATCGATCAGCTGAGCCTGTCGATGTCGCGGATGAAAGACACTTTGGGCAGTTTTTTCCGGATCACCGACAGCCTCAGCGCCGAAACCCGCTTCGCCCCGTTGCTGCAGAGGGTGTTGAGTGAAACCATGAACATCGCCCAGGCCCAGGCCGGTTTGATCTACCTGCGTGAAGGCGATGGCAATCAGCTCGACCCGCAAGGGTTAATCATCAAAGGTGACGCACAACCGGCCAGTGCCTTCGGCGTCGGCAGCCATGATCTGCTGGCGACCGGCAGCCCCGCCTGGCTGCACCGCCTGGCCAACGCCAACAATATCGTCACCAGCCTCGGTTTCGAACAGGCCGGTGATTTGCAGCAGGTGCTGCTGGCGCTGGAAAGCCCACGAGTGCACCTGATCGGCCTGCGCCTGCACAACCGGCATAACGAAACCGTCGGTCTGCTGGTTCTGCTACTGGCCGACAGCGGCAGCGCGGGTGATCTGGAAAAACTGCGACCCGATCGCATCGCGTTTCTGCAAGCGGTGTCCGGCGCGGCGGCAGTCAGTATCGAGAGCCAGCGCTTGCAGGCACGGCAGAAGCAACTGCTGGATTCGTTCATCCAGTTGCTGGCCGGCGCCATCGATGCGAAAAGTCCGTACACCGGCGGCCATTGCCAGCGAGTACCGATGCTGACCCTGATGCTTGCCCAAGCCGCTGCTGCCAGCCAGTCCCCGGCATTCAGTGCCTATCAGCCGACCGAAGACGAATGGGAAGCCTTGCACATCGCGGCGTGGCTGCATGACTGCGGCAAGGTCACCACGCCCGAGTACGTGGTCGACAAAGCCACCAAACTGGAAACCATTAACGACCGCATCCACGAAATCCGCACCCGCTTCGAAGTGCTCAAGCGCGATGCCTGGATCAGCTACTGGCAGTCGTTAGCCCTGGGTGGTGACGAAGCACAGCTGGCTTCGTTGCGCGACGCCTGCCTGGCAGGGCTGGACGACGACTTCGCGTTTGTTGCCCGCTGCAATCTGGGCGGCGAAGCAATGGCCGACAGCGACTTGCAACGATTGCGACTGATTGCCGAACAGCGCTGGACCCGCACCCTGGATGATCGCTTGGGGGTGTCGTGGGAGGAAAACCGCCGTCAGGCGCGGACCCCGGCGCCGCCGTTGCCGGTCAGTGAAACCTTGCTCGCGGACAAGCCCGAACACCTTGTGGAACGCGCCCCGCAAGAGTTGATTCCCGCAGACAATCCCTGGGGATTCAAACTCGATGTGCCCCAGCACAAATACAATCGCGGCGAGCTGTACAACCTGAGCATCGCGCGCGGCACCCTGACCCGGGAAGAGCGCTACATCATCAACCATCACATGGTGCAGACCATCCTGATGCTCAGCCACCTGCCCTTCCCCAGCCACCTGGGCAACATCGCCGAAATCGCCGGCGGCCATCATGAAAAAATGGACGGCAGCGGTTACCCGAAAGGCTTGAAACGCGAGGACATGAGCCTGCCGGCGCGGATGATGGCAATTGCCGATATCTTCGAAGCATTGACCGCAGCTGACCGCCCGTACAAGAAGGCCAAGACCTTGAGCGAGGCACTCGGGATCATGGCCACCATGTGCCGCGACGCCCACATCGACCCTCAACTGTTCGAGCTGTTTATCGGCGAAGGGGTGTATTTGACCTACGCCCGCCGCTACCTCGACCCGCAGCAACTCGACGAAGTGGACACCGAAGGCCTGCTGGTCAAGGCAGGCCTGCGAGAGTGATCAGCAGTCGGTCAGGCGCAGGAAGATGGCCGCCAGTTGCTCGATGCCGGCCTGGTCGGCCTCGGTGAAACGCGCCAGCTTAGGGCTGTCGAGGTCGAGCACGCCAATCAGGCGTCCGTCCTTGATCAGAGGCACCACCAGCTCACTGTTAGAAGCGCTGTCGCAGGCGATGTGGCCGGGGAACGCGTGCACGTCCTCGACCAATTGCGTCTGCCGACTGGCCGCCGCCGCGCCGCAAACCCCACGACCAAACGGGATGCGCACACAGGCAATCTGTCCCTGGAACGGGCCGAGGACCAGTTCTTCGTTGCGGTTCAGGTAAAACCCGGCCCAATTCAAATCGTCGATCTGGTTGTACAGAAAAGCGGAGAACTGCGCCGCGTTGGCGATGAAATCCTGCTCGCCCGCCAGCAGCGATTCCAGCTGTGCGCAGAGCAAGCGGTAGCCTTCGAGGCCGGCGCCAGTCTGGTTCAAATCGATCATGCTTTGTGCTCCAACAACTTCAGGCCCACCCAATAGCGGGCAAATTGATACGCGCAACGACCGTTGCGGTTACCGCGCCCGGTCGCCCAGCGCACGGCTTCGATATCCAGTGCTTCATCCCGCTGCCAGGCCAGCCCGGCCTTGGTCGCGAGTTCACCGATCCAGTGCTCGACCACGTCGAGAAAATGTTCCTGGGTAAACGGGTAGAACGACAGCCACAGGCCAAAGCGATCCGATAGGGCGATTTTGTCTTCCACCGCCTCGCTCGGGTGCAATTCACCGTCGACGCGTTTCCAGTTTTCGTTATCGCTTTCCTTTTCCGGCACCAGATGGCGACGGTTGGAGGTGGCGTACAGTAAGACATTGTCCGGGGCCTGCTCCAGCGAGCCGTCGAGCACGCTTTTGAGGATCCGGTAATCGCCCTCGCCGGCCTCGAACGACAGGTCATCACAGAACAGCACGAAGCGTTGCGGCAGCTTGGCGATTTGCTCGACCACCCGCGGCAGGTCCGCCAGGTGATCGCGCTCCAGCTCGATCAGGCGCAAGCCACCCTTGGCGTGTTCCGCCAGCAACGCGCGCACCAGCGACGACTTGCCGGTGCCGCGCGAACCCCACAGCAACGCATGGTTGGCGGGCATGCCGTCGAGAAATTGTTGGGTGTTGCGCGACAGTTGTTCGCGCTGGCGATCGACGCCGATCAGGTCGGATAAGCGCATGTCGAGGCTGACTTCCAGCGGCAGCAGAAAGCCGCTGCGGCCCTCGCGCTGCCAGCGTGCGGCCAGACATTGCGACCAGTCGATGACTGGCCGAGGCGCCGGCAGCAGCGGCTCGATCCGCGCCAGGACCGCGTCGGCGCGTTCAAGAAAAGCATTCAATCGGGAATCCACGTCTTCTCCTCGGGCTCGTTCACAGTAATGATGGGCGGCAGACAGCCGACACATAGCGCAGGCCGGCGAATTTATCCCTCGGCTTCGACGTCTGAATAACGCGACGATCGACTATGCTTGAGCAGCGAAGGGAAACGGAAGTGGTTCAACACCCTATGGATATCAAGTTCACCCACCGCCTGTCGTTTAAACAGGCCAGGCTGACCGTGCTGGTCGGCTTCGTCTTGGGCACGCTGCTCAGTCTGCTGCAAATAGGCATCGATTATGCCAGTGAAGACGCGTCCATCAATCGTGAAATAGTCTCGCTATTGGAAATCAGCCACAACCCGGCGTCGCGCATCGCTTATAACATTGACGCCGAACTGGCCCAGGAACTGACCCTCGGCCTGCTGCGCTCACCGGCGATCATCGCCGCGCAGCTCAGCGACAACAACGGCAACGTGCTGGCCAACGTCAACCGTCCCGGCCTGCACAGCGGCTATCGGATGATCAGCGATTGGCTGTTCGGCGCCAACCGACAGTTCGAAGATCGTCTGTATCTCGACAACATGCCCAACGAATCCCTCGGCACCCTGCGCCTGGAAGTCGACACCTTCGCCTTCGGCAGCCGGTTTCTGCGCCGGGCCGAAGTGACCTTGCTCAACGGCTTCGTGCGCAGCCTGCTGCTGACCGGGATTCTTCTGGCGCTGTTTTACGTGATGCTGACCAAGCCACTGGTACGGGTGATTCGCGAACTCAGCGGGCGCGATTCGCGTAGCGCCGAGCCCAAACGCCTGGAATGCCCCGGCGGCCATGAAAACGACGAGATCGGCGTGCTGGTGCGCGTCGCCAACCAGCAGTTCGAAAACATCGCCACGGAAATCCAGCAACGGCGCAGCGCCGAAAATCGCCTGACCGATTACCTCGGCCAACTGGAAAACATCGTCTCGGCTCGCACCGCTGAACTCAAGGCCATCAACACCCGGCTCAGCCAGTCCAACGAAGAGCTGGAGGCCGCTCGCAGCACCGCGCTGGACATGGCCCAGGCGCGTTCGGTGTTCCTGGCCAACATGAGCCATGAAATCCGCACCCCGCTCAACGGCCTGCTGGGCATGATTGCGCTGTCACTGGACGGCCCGCTGACCGCTGAACAGCAACAGCAATTGTCGATTGCCCATGACTCCGGCAAGGTCTTGGTGGAGCTGCTCAACGACATTCTCGACCTGTCGAAATTCGATGCCGGCCAACTGGAGCTGGAACACATCCCGTTCGACCTCGGTGCCTTGATCGAAGACACCGCCAACCTGCTGTCGCAGAACGCCGCGCCGAGTGTCGAACTCACCTGCCTGATCGATCCGCGGTTTCCGGCGCTGGTGCTTGGAGACCCGACACGGGTGCGGCAGATCGTCAGCAACCTGCTGTCCAACGCGCTCAAGTTCACCCGTTTCGGCCGTGTTGACGTGCGCCTGAAACAACATGAAGACGGCGTGCGCATCGAAGTCTGCGACACCGGCATTGGCATTGCCCAGGATGCCCAAGTGAAAATCTTCCAGCCGTTCACCCAGGCCGGCGCCGGCATCACCCGACAATTCGGCGGCACCGGCCTTGGGTTGGCGCTGACCTACAACCTTTGCGAAGCCATGCAGGGCCGGTTGACCATCAGTTCCGAGGCCGGTTTCGGCAGCCAGTTCTGCGCCGACCTGCCGCTGCCCTGCCACACCGCGATGCTGCCACCCACGCCGTTGCACGGTAAGGTCGTGTCGATTACCGCCACCAGCAGCGGCCTGGCGGAACTGCTCAAGAGCCTGTTGCCGGGCTGGGGCCTGGATTATCAGCAGCGCACGCTGGATGACTCGTTGATCGGGCTTGACCCGGACGTGCTGATTACCGATTGCCCGGAATGCCTGTTCGCCTTGCGGCCAGGGCTGACCGCGCCGATTCTGCTGGTGACCGCCTATGGCAGTTTCATGCCCAGCGAAGAGGCCACCGCACTCGCGCCCTTGCAACAACAGGCACGGCCACTGGCGCGCACGGCGTTGTATCAAACCCTCAGCCGCACGCTTCAGGGGCCGATGACCGCGATCAACCAGACACAGCTGCAGCAGACCTCGGCCCGTCGGCGCGGACACATCCTGTTGGTGGAGGACAATCCGGTGAACCAATTGGTGGCCAAGGGCATGCTCGGCAAACTGGGTTGCGAAGTAACGGTGGCCGCCCATGGCGCCGAGGCGCTGGAGCAACTGGAACACGGCGAATTCGACATGGTGCTGATGGACTGCAACATGCCAGTGATGGACGGCTACGAGGCCAGTCGGCAAATCCGCCGCAGCGGACGCTGGCCGGACCTGCCGATCGTAGCGCTGACCGCCAACGCCATGCCCGAAGAACGGGAGCGCTGCCGCGCCGCCGGCATGAACGATTACCTGGCCAAACCGTTCCGCCGCGAAGAACTGGCGGCGTTGCTGGAGCTCTGGGTGCCGACTACGACAAGTCTTTGATCTGCTTGAGCAGTTGATCCAGTTGCTCGCGCAATACGCCGAGGCTGTCGGGATCGACGCCGCTGTCGCACAACAGCTGGGCCTTGAGCGGCGCCACCCGCTCACGCAGGGCCAGGCCGGCCGCGGACAGCCCCAGGTGCACTTCTCGCTCATCCCGGGCGGAACGCTGACGCTGCACCAGATCCAGTTGTTCAAGACGCTTGAGCAACGGCGTCAGCGTCCCGGAATCCAGCGCCAAGCGCGCGCCCAAGGCCTTGACCGTGGGCAGTTCCGGCGCCTGCTCCTGCCATTCCCACAACACCAGCATCACCAGGTACTGCGGGTAGGTCAGGCCGAGTTGATCGAGCATCGGCTTGTAACCACGGATCACCGCCCGGGACGCGGCGTACAGCTTGAAGCACAACTGTCTGTCGAGCTGCAGCGAATCGGCTGACCCACTGTTCATTTGAGCAGGGCTTCAATCTCGCGGGTCAGGTCCTGGGGTTTGGTGGTCGGGGCGAAGCGCTTGACCAGTTGGCCGTCCTTGCCGATCAGGAACTTGGTGAAGTTCCACTTAATGCCCTGTGAACCGAGCAGGCCCGGAGCGCGTTTTTTCAGTTGCACGAACAGCGGGTGCGCACCGGCGCCATTGACCTCGATCTTTTTGAACAGTGGGAAACTGACGCCGAAATTCATCTCGCAAAACTCAGAGATCGCCCCTTCGTTGCCCGGCTCCTGCTTGCCGAACTGGTTGCAAGGAAAGCCCAGCACCACCAGGCCTTGGTCCTTGTAGGTCTGCCACAGTTGTTCAAGGCCTTTGTACTGCGGAGTAAACCCGCATTTGCTGGCGGTGTTGACCACCAACACGGCCTTGCCGGCGAAATCGGCCAGGGTCTTCTGTTCGCCCTTGATCGTGGTGCACGGGATATTCAACAGGGTATCGGACATGAAATCGCTCTCGGGGTGGGCGGGAAACGCCAAACATAGAGTGCAATTGAATTGTGTGCAATCTAATTAATGCCGAGAGCGACCGGATCGGTCGCCCTGCGTCAGTTCGTTTACCCGCGCGGTACCAGGTCCAGGCACACCGAATTGATGCAATAGCGCAGGCCAGTCGGCGGCGGGCCGTCCGGGAACACATGGCCCAGATGCGCGTCGCATTGGGTGCAGACCACTTCCGTGCGGATCATGCCGTGGCTGACGTCGCGCACCTCGGTCGTGGCGCTGTCGCCGATGGGCTGATAGAAACTCGGCCAGCCGCAGCCGGAATCGAACTTGGTCGTAGAATCGAACAGCGGCGCGTCGCAGCAGATGCAGTGGTAAATGCCGTCGGTCTTGGTGTCGTTGTATTTGCCGGAGAACGGCCGCTCGGTGCCCTTGAGGCGGCACACGTTGTACTGCTCGGGGTCGAGCATGGCTTTCCATTCTTCCAGGGTTTTATCCAGCTTTTCCATCGTCATTCCTCAGCAGCTTAAAAAGCCCGATCTGAACCTTTTCCACGGATCGGACGGCACGTATGATTGCGCCTCGTCAGACGCCAGTCTGGCAGCCAGATTACGCCCATTCAAACGGAATGTCGGCGCACTCCCCTGGCTATCGGCCCGCGTTCAAACGCAGGAGTACCAGCACGGTCGTGCAAACGCCGCCTGGATCGTTCATTTTCGGGAACACATTGCCATGCAGGTCAGCAAATCGAACAAGCTCGCCAACGTCTGCTACGACATTCGCGGCCCAGTGCTCAAGCACGCCAAACGCCTGGAAGAGGAAGGCCATCGCATCCTCAAGCTGAACATCGGCAACCCGGCGCCTTTTGGTTTCGAAGCGCCGGATGAAATCCTCCAGGACGTGATCCGCAACCTGCCCACTGCCCAAGGCTACAGCGACTCCAAAGGCCTGTTCAGCGCGCGCAAGGCTGTAATGCAGTACTACCAGCAGAAGCAGGTAGAAGGCGTGGGCATCGAAGACATCTATCTGGGCAACGGTGTGTCCGAGCTGATCGTGATGTCGATGCAAGCCTTGCTCAACAATGGCGACGAAGTGCTGGTGCCGGCTCCGGACTACCCGCTGTGGACCGCTGCTGTCAGCCTGTCCGGCGGCAACCCGGTGCATTATCTGTGCGACGAACAGGCCAACTGGTGGCCGGACCTGGATGACATCAAGGCTAAGATCACCCCGAACACCAAGGCCCTGGTGATCATCAACCCAAATAACCCGACCGGCGCGGTGTACTCCAAAGAAGTGCTGCTGGGCATGCTCGAACTGGCGCGACAGCACAATCTGGTGGTGTTCTCCGACGAGATCTACGACAAGATTCTGTACGACGACGCCGTGCATATCTGCACCGCCTCGCTGGCGCCGGACCTGTTGTGCCTGACCTTCAACGGCTTGTCGAAATCCTATCGGGTCGCCGGTTTCCGCTCTGGCTGGATCGCCATTTCCGGGCCGAAACAGCACGCCCAGAGCTACATTGAAGGCATCGACATGCTCGCCAACATGCGCCTGTGCGCCAACGTGCCGAGCCAGCATGCGATCCAGACCGCCCTCGGCGGCTACCAGAGCATTAATGACTTGGTGCTCCCGCAAGGCCGCTTGCTGGAACAGCGCAACCGCACCTGGGAACTGCTCAATGACATTCCGGGCGTCAGCTGCGTGAAGCCGATGGGCGCGTTGTATGCCTTCCCGCGCATCGACCCGAAGGTTTGTCCGATCCACAACGACGAGAAATTCGTGCTCGACCTGCTGCTCTCGGAAAAGCTGCTGGTGGTCCAGGGCACTGCGTTCAACTGGCCATGGCCGGACCACTTCCGCGTTGTCACCCTGCCCCGGGTCGATGACCTGGAACAGGCGATTGGCCGCATCGGCCACTTCCTCAAGTCCTACCGCCAGTAACCGGGGACCCGCGCGTGACCGCCCGATCGGTTGCGCGCTGTCTGATTCAGCAACACATCTGCTCAACTCACTTCCCTACGCCTTCTACACTACCGATTCGAACCCGGTTTCGGCGCGCTGCGTAACGGCGGCGGGCTGCGGGTGTCTGTAGTACGTGTCGCTTTTGGCCGTGGGAAAACGCCCGGATGATTGGGATTCGGTCCTAGGACACAGTTTGAAATAGTCACTCTGTTGAATCGACCGGTGCGGCACCTTATATACCCCGCAGTAAGCTACATCTTAAGCATGAGGAGATTTCTACCAACATGATGCGCATCCTGCTGTTCTTGGCCACTAACCTGGCGGTCGTGCTGATTGCCAGCATCACCCTGAGCCTGTTCGGCTTCAACGGGTTCATGGCGGCCAATGGGGTTGATCTGAACCTCAATCAGCTGCTGATCTTCTGTGCGGTGTTTGGTTTTGCCGGTTCGCTGTTCTCGCTGTTCATCTCCAAGTGGATGGCGAAGATGAGCACCAGCACGCAAATCATCAGCCAGCCGCGCACCCGCCACGAGCAATGGCTGCTGCAAACCGTCGAGCAGCTGTCCCGCGAAGCCGGGATCAAGATGCCCGAGGTGGGGATTTTCCCGGCGTACGAGGCCAACGCATTCGCCACCGGCTGGAACAAGAACGACGCGCTGGTTGCGGTCAGCCAGGGTTTGCTCGAGCGTTTCTCGCCCGATGAAGTGAAAGCCGTACTGGCTCACGAAATCGGCCATGTGGCCAATGGTGACATGGTGACCCTGGCGCTGGTGCAAGGCGTGGTGAACACCTTCGTGATGTTCTTTGCGCGCATCATCGGTAACTTCGTCGACAAGGTGATTTTCAAGAACGAAGAAGGCCGCGGCATCGCCTACTACGTGGCGACCATCTTCGCCGAACTGGTCCTGGGCATCCTCGCCAGCGCCATCGTCATGTGGTTCTCGCGCAAACGCGAATTCCGCGCCGACGAAGCCGGTGCCCGTCTGGCCGGTACCAGCGCGATGATCGGTGCGCTGCAACGGCTGCGCTCTGAGCAAGGCCTGCCGGTGCACATGCCCGACACCCTGACCGCATTCGGCATCAATGGCGGCATCAAGCAGGGCCTGGCTCGCATGTTCATGAGCCACCCACCGCTGGAAGAGCGGATTGACGCGCTGCGTCGTCGCGGTTGATAGCGACTGCGCTAAAAGAGAAGGCCCGCAGATGCGGGCCTTTTTTTGTCTGGCGGGTGGCGCGGGCCGATTACCGACCGGAAAGCCGATACACCCGCTCCTCCAATCGCGTCACTCCCGCCTCGGCAAATTTCCAGCTTTCGCCCAGCACATCCTGATCCTCCAGAATCTTTAACGACCAGGCACTGCCAAACAATCGCTGCACTTCATCATCGAGCACGGCAAACGGCGGTCCGTCCTTTTGCGTCTGGTCGTAATCCAGGGTGATCAACAGTCCGCAAGCGTCTTTGGGCAGAATCCGGTTCAGGTGCGCCGCGTACTGCTCGCGCATCTTCGACGGCAAGGCGATAAGCGCCGCGCGGTCGTACAGGCCGGCGCAATCGGCGACGTCACCGGCGGTCAATTCGAAGAAATCACCACACCACAGCTCGATGGAACCGGCGCGGTAGACCTTGAATGGCCCCTGTTCACTGACGTAGGGATCAAGCTGATGCTCGCTGAAGAAATCTTCCACGGCCTTTTCCGACAGCTCGACGCCCAATATCTCGTGACCACAGCGGGCCAGCCACAGCAGGTCGAGCGTCTTGCCGCATAACGGCACTAGCACGCGCGCGCCCTCTTCCAGCGCCAGTTGCGGCCAGAACCGTTGCAGATAGGGATTCACTTGCGGCAGATGGAAGCCGATCTGATTCGACGCCCAGCGCTTGTGCCAAAATTCCGGCTGCATATTTAATCCCAAAAATTCGATCAAAAGACCCTAAAACTTATATTAGATTTAGATCAATGATCTGACTGAAGATGGTGCCATCTTAACGCTCAGGAACCCTTTATGTTTCCCAGCCTGTTTATTTCTCATGGTTCACCTATGTTGGCCCTCGAACCCGGCGAGAGCGGCCCAGCCCTGAAACGCCTGGCGAACGAGCTACCGAGGCCTAAAGCCATTGTGATGGTCTCCGCGCATTGGGAAAGTCGGGAGCTGCTGGTCAGTGGGAATCCACACCCTGAAACCTGGCACGACTTCGGTGGCTTCCCGCCGGCGCTGTTCGCCGTGCAATACCCGGCGCCCGGCGATCCGCAACTGGCCAGCGAAGTGGTTGAGTTACTCAAGGCCAGCGACTTGCCGGCGCGCATTGACACTCGCCGGCCATTCGATCACGGAGTATGGGTGCCCCTGTCGCTGATGTACCCCGAGGCCGACATCCCGATCGTGCAGGTGTCACTGCCGAGCCAGGCCGGCCCTGCCCTGCAAACCCGCGTCGGTCATGCCTTGGCCAGTCTGCGCGAACAAGGTGTGTTGCTGGTGGGTTCCGGGAGCATTACTCATAACCTGCGGGAGCTGGACTGGCGCGCCGGCCCGGAAAGCGTCGAACCTTGGGCCCAGGCCTTCCGCGACTGGATGATCGACAAACTGGCGGCCGGCGATGAAATCGCACTGCACGACTACCGTCGCCAGGCACCGAACGCGGTGCGCAGCCATCCGACTGACGAGCATTTGTTGCCGTTGTACTTCGCCCGTGGCGCTGGGGGCGAGTTCAGCGTGGCGCACACGGGGTTCACCATGGGCGCGCTGGGTATGGATATTTATCGCTTTGGCTGACAGTTGGACCGAGGTGCGGCGTTCGCGAGCAGGCTCGCTCCCACAAGGTCTCGGGAGAATTCAAGCACCGTTAGCAGGCAAAAAAAATCCCCGAACCAGTCGGGGATTTTTTATGGGCGATCAATCAGCGCAAGCGGATCAATCTTCGCGGTAGCGACGCAGCTTCAACTGCTTACCGGCAACGCGAGTGTCCTTCAGTTTGGTCAGGAGTTTTTCCAGACCGTCTTCCGGCAGCTCGACCAGGCTGAAGCTGTCGCGCACCTGGATGCGGCCGATGGCTTCGCGGGCCAGGCCGCCTTCGTTGAGGATCGCGCCGAGCAGGTTTTTCGCGGCGATACCGTCACGCGCGCCCAGCGCGGTACGGCAACGGGCACGACCTTCGGCCAACGGGATCGGCGCACGACGCTCACGATCACCACGGTCCGGACGGTCGCCGGTACGCTCAGGACGGTCGCCACGGGGTGCGTTGTTCGGCACCAGTGGACGCTCTTTCTCGATCGCCGCCAGGGTCAGGGCCTGACCGTTGGTGGCTTTGCGCAACAGCGCAGCCGCCAGGGCACGTGGGGTGCAACCGATATCAGCGGTCAGACGATCCAGCAGGTCACCGTGGGTCGACTCGGCATCAGCGACCAGCGGCGACAGGCTGTTGGTCAATTTCTTGATGCGGGCATCGAGAACGGCTTGGGCGTCCGGCAGGCGCACTTCGGCGACTTTCTGACCCGTTACACGTTCGATGACTTGCAGCATGCGACGCTCACGCGGCGTTACCAGCAGCAGCGCGCGGCCTTCGCGACCGGCACGGCCGGTACGGCCAATACGGTGCACGTAGGATTCCGGATCGTAAGGCATGTCCACGTTGAACACGTGGGTGATACGCGGAACGTCCAGGCCACGGGCGGCAACGTCAGTGGCCACAACGATATCCAGACGGCCATCCTTGAGCGAGTCGATCACGCGCTCACGCTGGTTCTGGGCGATGTCACCGTTCAGCGCAGCGGCTTTATAGCCTTTGGCTTCCAGGGCACTGGCCAGGTCCAGGGTTGCTTGTTTGGTGCGCACGAACATGATCAGGGCGTCGAAATCTTCCACTTCCAGCAAGCTGAGAACGGCCGAAGTCTTCTGGTCAGCGTGAACCAACAGGTGAGCCTGTTCGATCGCGGTAACGGTCTGGGTCTTGGTCTGGATCTTCACGTGTTGCGGATCGCGCAGGTGGCGTTCGGCAATGGCGCGGATCGACTGTGGCAGGGTCGCCGAGAACAGCACGGTCTGACGGGTCGCTGGCAGTGCCTTGAAGATCACTTCCAGGTCGTCCATGAAACCGAGCTTGAGCATTTCGTCCGCTTCGTCGAGAACCAGGTGGTTCACGGTCGACAGGACTTTTTCGTCACGACGCAGGTGGTCGCACAGGCGACCCGGGGTGGCGACGACGATTTGTGCGCCGTTGCGGATGGCTTTCAGTTGCGGGCCCATCGGCGCGCCGCCGTAGACGGCCACAACGGTCACGCCTGGCATTTGCTTGGCGTAGGTTTCAAAAGCGGTTGCTACTTGCAGCGCCAACTCACGGGTTGGCGCCAGGATCAGGGCTTGCGGCTCGCGCTTGGCAGGATCGATGCAATGCAGGATAGGCAGGGCGAACGCAGCGGTTTTACCCGTACCGGTTTGCGCCTGACCAATCATGTCCTGGCCGGCCATGATGATCGGGATCGATTGCTGCTGAATAGCCGAAGGTTCTTCGTAGCCGGTTGCGGCGACGGCTGCAAGAATGTTCGGATTAAGATTAAAAGCGGCGAAGCCGCCGGTTTCCTGGGTCATGGGTCTGCCTCTAAGTGCATCCGCAAAGACCCATGCTCCAAAGCTGCGCATGCCGTGTAAGACTCAAGAGTCGCCCTGGCTGCTTTGTCGGCGGGGATTTGCGAAAACGAATGAATGAAAAGAGTCGTCTAGGAAGAGCCCGCTATGCGGACGTGCAGCCGAAGCTGACTTCGGGGAATTGCGCTACCTGAACGCGGCCTGGCTAAAGACCGGCGCGCACTATACCGGAATTCGCCCAAAAAGGGAGCTTTATTTGTCGGAAACCAGCCACGTAAGCACGCTTGTCACAGGCTTTGCGGATAACGGCGGATAGGTCTATTTTGCACAGGCCCGCCCCAGCGGGTTGATGGCGCTTAAACGATTCACCTTGCATAACCCTGTCTCTTCACTCGAGTCCACCTTCCCCTCCGAGGAAATGCCCCAATGAATCAGCCCGCTCCCCGCGCCACAGCCAGCCAGGTCACTCGAGAGCGCCAGGGCCACGTCCTGTTGATTGGCCTGGATCGGGTGGCCAAGCGCAACGCTTTCGATATCGCTCTGCTCAACGACCTCAGCCTGGCCTACGGCGAGTTCGAGGCCGACAGCGAACTACGGGTGGCGGTGGTGTTCGGGCACGGTGAGCATTTTACCGCCGGGCTCGATCTGGTCAGCGTCGGCGCCGCGCTGGCCGAAGGCTGGCAAGTCCCCGTTGGCGGCTGCGATCCCTGGGGCGTGTTCGCCGGCCCGCGGGTGAGCAAACCGGTGATCGTCGCCGCCCAGGGGTATTGCCTGACCATCGGCATCGAATTGATGCTCGCGGCGGACATCAACCTGTGCGCCAGCAACACCCGCTTCGCGCAGAAGGAGGTGCAACGCGGCATCTTCCCCTTCGGCGGCGCGACCTTGCGCCTGCACCAGATTGCCGGTTGGGGCAATGCGATGCGCTGGTTGCTGACCGGCGATGAGTTCGACGCCCATGAGGCGCTGCATTTGGGGCTGGTGCAAGAAGTGATGGCCAGCGAAGACTTGCTGCCACGGGCAATGGAGCTGGCGCAACGCATTGCACGGCAGGCGCCGCTGGGAGTGCAGGCGACATTAATGTCGGCGCGCCAGGCCCGTTATGAAGGCGAGACTGCGGCGGCCCAGGGCTTGCCGCCGCTGGTGAAGAAGTTGCTGGCCAGCGAGGATGCCAAGGAAGGGGTCAGGTCGATGGTGGAGCGGCGGCCCGGGGTGTTCAAAGGGCTCTGATTCATGCGTTGGCAGTCAGGCCGCCTTCGCGGGCGAGCCCGCTCCCACAGGGACCGCGTTTCAAGGCAGAGGTAAGCTTGCTTCGGGTTTTTGGGGCTGCTGCGCAGCCCAGCGGGTGCAAGCTCCCTCGCCACAAAAAGCCCGCCAGCCAGAATATCCACGTCACGCCATGAGCGCGCTCGCCGCGGAAGCCAAGTCATCACGTCGCCGGGCGAATCGCTTTGATCAGCGACTGCAACGAGTACCCCAACCGTGGCGCCAAGGCTTCGGCGCGGGCGGTCAGGCCCGGCAGGTCGAGTTCCTGATCCAGCTCCGACGGCACGATCAGGATCACATTGCCCTCCTTCACCGGCAGTTCCCAATAATGACGGTGGTACAAACCGCGTAACAGCGCCGCGCCCAGCGGCTTGCCGTCATCCGTGGCCCATTGGTTGATCACCAGCCAGCCACCGGGATTAAGGCGCTTCTGGCAGTTTTCCAGAAAACCCCAGGCGAGATGCCCGACACCCGGACCGACGTCGGTGTACAGGTCGACGAAAATCAGGTCGGCCGGCTCGGCGGTCTCCAGCAGTTCCAGCGCATCACCGACGCGGATGTACAGCCGCGGATCATCGTCCAGGCCGAGGTATTCGATGGCCAGGCGCGGCACGTCCGGGCGCAATTCGATGGCTTCGACATCTTCCAGCGGCAGGAACTTCAGACACGCCTGGGTCAGAGTGCCAGCGCCGAGACCAAGAAACAGCGCACTCTCCGGCTGTTCATGGCACAGCGCACCGATCAGCATCGCGCGGGTGTAATCGTATTCCAGCCAGCTCGGATCGGCGGTGAACACGCAGCTCTGCTCGATGGCATCGCCGAATTCCAGAAAACGGTAATCGGCCACTTCCAGCACACGGATCATGCCGAATTCGTCGTGCACCTCGGCGAGCAGATGCTCGACGCGCTCCTCAGTCATTTCGTCTCCTGATCGTCACCGGCGCGGCAACGCAATGGTCACCGCACCCGGCGCGGCAAAGGCGCGATTGTCGGCCAAGCAGCGGGAACAGGTCACGCACTAATTGCTGCTAACATGACGGCCCGAGCGTAAAACAACTAGAGACCGTAATGAGCCAACCCTGGAGCCCTGACAGCTGGCGCGCCCTGCCGATCCAGCAACAACCCCACTACCCGGACGCGGCGCATTTGCGCCAGGTCGAGCAAACCCTGGCCAGTTATCCGCCGCTGGTGTTTGCCGGTGAGGCCCGGGAGTTGCGCCGCCAGTTCGCCGAAGTGACCCAGGGCCGCGCGTTCCTGCTGCAGGGCGGCGATTGCGCCGAAAGCTTCGCCGAGTTCTCCGCCGCTAAAATCCGCGACACCTTTAAGGTGTTGCTGCAAATGGCGATCGTCATGACCTTCGCTGCCGGCTGCCCGGTGGTCAAGGTCGGGCGCATGGCCGGGCAGTTTGCCAAGCCCCGCTCCGCGAATGACGAAACCATCGGCGACGTCACCCTGCCGGCCTATCGTGGCGACATCGTCAACGGCATCGGTTTCGATGAAAAAAGCCGCGTGCCCGACCCGGAGCGCTTGCTGCAGTCGTACCACCAGTCCACCGCGACCCTTAACCTGCTGCGCGCCTTCGCCCAGGGCGGTTTTGCCGACCTGCATCAAGTCCATAAGTGGAATCTGGACTTCATCGCCAACTCGGCGCTGGCGGAAAAGTACAGCCACCTGGCCGATCGTATCGATGAAACCCTGGCCTTCATGCGCGCCTGCGGCATGGACAGTTCGCCGCAATTGCGCGAAACCAGTTTCTTCACCGCCCACGAAGCGCTGCTGCTGAACTACGAAGAAGCCTTCGTGCGGCGCGACAGCCTGACCAACGATTACTACGATTGCTCGGCGCACATGCTGTGGATCGGTGATCGCACCCGTCAGTTGGACGGCGCTCACGTCGAATTTTTGCGTGGGGTGAAGAACCCGATCGGGGTAAAAGTCGGCCCGAGCATGAACACTGACGACCTGATTCGCCTGATCGACGTGCTCAACCCGGAAAACGATCCCGGCCGCTTGAACCTGATTGCGCGGATGGGCGCGAACAAGGTCGGCGATCATTTGCCGGCGCTGATCCGCGCGGTGCAGCGCGAGGGCAAGCAGGTGCTGTGGAGCTCCGACCCGATGCACGGCAACACCATCAAGGCCAGCAGTGGCTACAAGACCCGCGATTTCGCGCAGATCCTTGGCGAAGTCAAACAGTTCTTCCAGGTGCACGAGGCCGAAGGCAGCTACGCCGGCGGGATTCACATTGAGATGACCGGCCAGAACGTCACCGAATGCATCGGTGGCGCACGGCCGATCACCGAAGATGGCTTGTCGGACCGCTATCACACCCACTGCGATCCGCGGATGAACGCCGACCAGTCACTGGAACTGGCGTTTTTGATTGCCGAGACGTTGAAGCAGGTTCGGCGCTGAGATTTGGGGGAGCGGTAAGATCCTCTTCGCGAGCAGGCTCGCTCCCACATTGAAATACATTTTCCTGTGGGAGCGAGCCTGCTCGCGATAGCGCCCGCTCAGTCCCCCAAAATCCCCGCCAATGCCGCCACCAATCTCACCCCGCTCACCCGCCCACAATTCACCTGAACCTGCTCTAACCCCAACCAATCTGCCATCCGCCCCAGGTTGACCGCCAACGCCCGCATGCCCTCCTCGTCCAGCCCGGGCTCTTCCTCATGCACCGCATGCACCGCCAGGCGCCCTGCCGCACGCTCGGTGCGCAGGTCGACCCGTGCGGCGATGCGCTCGTTGTGCAGGAACGGCAGCACGTAATAGCCATAAACCCGCTTGTCTTGCGGGGTGTAGATCTCCAGTCGATAGCGGAAATCGAACAGACGCTCAGTGCGGCCGCGTTCCCAGATCAGCGAATCGAAGGGTGAGAGCAAGGCGCTGGTGCTGACTTTGCGCGGCACCACCAGCGACGGCAAGCCGTAGGCAATCTGCGTCCAGCCTTGCACGTTGAAGGTTTGCAACTGACCATCTTCGACCAGCTCCGCCAGACGCGCGCGGCTGTCACCGGGGTTCAGACGAAAGTAATCACGGAAGTCTTTTTCCGTGCCGACCCCCAACGCTGTGGCGGCATGCAGCAATAAACCGCGCTGGGCGCTGGCTTCATCGAGTTCGGGCTGTTGCAGGGCGGAAGCCGGCAACACCCGCTGCGGCAAGTCGTATAACCGCTCGAAACCGCGCCGCCCAGCCACCGTGACTTCACCGGCGGCGAACAACCATTCCAGCGCTGATTTTTCCGCGCTCCAGTCCCACCAGGGCCCGGCCTTGTCTTGACGGGTAGACAAACTCCCGGCGCCCAGGGCACCGCGCTCTTCAACCGAGGCCAATACCCGACGAACCGTGTCTTGGTTCTCGCGGCCGAACCTGGCCAAGTGCTGATAGATGTCCTCGCCGCGACGGGCCCGGGCCATGCGCCAGCGCATCAGCGGATACATCGAAATCGGCAGCAACGAAGCTTCATGGCCCCAGTATTCGAACAAGGTCCGGCGGCGGCCGTGGCTCCAGGCAGCCTGGTCGAGCAGCGTCGGGGAATAGTGGCCAAGGCGCGAGAACAGCGGCAGATAGTGCGAGCGCACCACCGCGTTGACCGAGTCGATTTGCAGGATACCCAGGCGATCGATCAGGCGATTGAGATGCGCCGGTTTGACTTCGCTAATGGGCCGACCATTAAAGCCTTGGGCAGCGAGGGCCAGGCGTCGAGCCTGTTTGAGGGACAGCGAGGATGCGGCAGGCGGTGCGGGCATGGAACGTCTCCTTTCCTGCCCGCAACCTACCTGAATCACTGACAACTTGTGTAGACCTCATTTGTGTATCGGGTCATCCCAGAAGGGTCGAACGGCTTCGTGCTCGACGTCGGCGCGGCTGACGCCAATGTCTTTGAGCGCCTCATCACTCAAACCAGCGAGCAGTTCGCGCTCGCGGTGCAGCTCGTACCAACGACTGAATTTATGCAGCAACGCGCTCAGGGAATGACCGTGTTCTGCGGACTGTTCTGCTAACGCATAATCGTGTTGACCTTTCATCATGTTGCCCTCCGTTGGGGATGGCTCAAGTCTCTGCTCGCGACTAAGATCAATCCAACGAATGTTTCTGATGGTAGACATCTCGGAGATTGATGATTTGTCCAGCTTCCCCAGTATCGACACCGAAGTGCTACGCACCTTCGTCGCGATTGCCGATCAGGGCGGATTTACCCGCGCTGGTGAATTGGTCAACCGCACGCAGTCAGCGGTGAGCATGCAGATGAAACGCTTGGAAGAGGATGTGCTGCAGCGTCAGCTGTTCCAGCGCGATGGCCGGCAGGTCAAGCTCACCGCCGAAGGCCAGGTGTTGCTGGGTTACGCCCGGCGCATCCTCAAGTTGCACAGCGAAGTGTTCAATACCCTGCGCGAGCCGCACATGGTCGGCACGGTGCGCATTGGCACGCCCGACGACTATGTGATGCGGTTTTTACCGGGGATTCTTTCGCGATTCGCGCAGATTTATCCGCTGATTCAGATCGAAGTGCACTGCGAGTCCTCCCGGCAACTGCTACAACGCCAGGACCTCGACCTGTCGATCGTCACTCGCGAGCCGGGCAACGAGATCGGCCAGTTGCTGCGCAAAGAACGGTTTGTCTGGGCCGAAGCGCTGTGCTACAGCCCCCACGAACAGGCGTCGGTGCCGCTGGCGATGTTCAATGACGATTGCTTCTGCCGCGCCTGGGCTTGCAATGCGCTGGACGCCATGGGCCGCGATTATCGGATTGCCTACAACAGCTCCAGCCTCTCGGCCTTGATGGCAGTGGTCAGCGCCGGGCTGGCGGTCACCGCGCAACTGGAAAGCCTGATCACCCCGGACATGCGCATCCTTGGTGAAGCTGAAGGCCTGCCACAATTGCCCGAAGCCAGCATCATGCTGCTGCGCAACCTTAACAAACCGTCGCCGATCACTGAATGCCTGGCCGAGCACATCGTCGAGGGCTTCAAACTTTAAATGCGAGCATCACCGCACAGACCACCAAAAAGCCGCAGAACAACCCGCGCAACGTGCGCTCTGGCAGGGCGTGGGCGGCTTTCACGCCCCAAGTGATGCTGAGCAAACCGCCAATCGCCAGCGGAATGCCGACGTGCCAGTCCACTTGATGGTGAACGCCGTAGGTCACCAGCGTGACGCCGGTACTCGGCAATGCCAGCGCCAGCGACAGGCCCTGCGCCACCACCTGCGTGGTGCCGAACACGCTAGTCAGCACCGGCGTCGCCACCACCGCCCCGCCTACGCCGAACAAACCGCCCATGGTCCCGGACGCCGCACCGAGCACGCCCAGCCAAGGCCAGGGTTGCTTCAACTCAGCGGACGGCGGCGCGCTGGCGATAAACATGCGCGCCACGTTGTAGACCGACAGTGCCACCAGGAACGCAACGAAGCCGATGCGCATGGCCTGAGCGTCGATGCCCACCGCCCAGATCGAACCGAGCCAGGCAAAGATGAATCCCATCACCGCCAGCGGCAGCGCATGGCGCAACTCGATGCGATTGCGCTGATGGTATTTGCGCAGCGCCAGCACCACGTTCGGCACCACCATCACCAGCGCTGTGCCTTGGGCAATCTGCTGATCGAGCCCGACAAACACCCCGAGCAGCGGGATCGCCACCAAACCACCGCCAATCCCGAACAAGCCGCCCAAGGTCCCCATCGCCGCACCGAACAGCAAAAACAACACAGACTCAATCACACCGGACTCCTCACGTAGGCCTTCATGGTACGCAGTCGGCGCTGGTGGGGAAACGCACAGCAGCGCACAATGGCTGTGCCAACTTCGCATAAGCATTGATCACGCATGAACCCCAACCAACTCACCGACCAGCTCGGGCTGTTCCTCGATGTTCTGGAAACCGGCAGCTTTTCCGCCGCGTCCCGCCGTCATCCCCTCACCCCTTCGGCCGTGGCACGGCGTATCGACAGCCTGGAAAACGCCGTCGGCAGCCAATTGTTTATCCGCAGTACCCACGCCGTGACGGCGACACCGGCGGGCCTGGCATTTGCCGAACGGGCCCGCCGAATTGTCACGGAATTGCGCCTGGCGCGGGCCGAAGCGGTGTCGTTGAGCAATGCGCCGGAAGGTTTGATCCGTGTGGACGCGCCCGCCGCGTTCGGGCGACGGCACTTGGCGCCGGTCATCGCCGATTTTCTGGTGCTCTACCCTGGCCTCGACGTGCAACTGCATATGATCGACAGCTTCGTCGACATGCAGGGTTCAAATCTGGGCAAGGTGGACCTGGTGCTGCGCACCGGTATGATCGCCGACACCCGACTGGTGGCCACGCCGCTGGCGAGCATGGTGCGAATCGCCTGCGCCAGCCCGGCTTATCTGCAACAGCGCGGCATTCCAAGCACGCCGCAGCAATTGGCCGAGCACGATGGCCTCGGCTGGGATGGACTGGCGCCACACTTCGCCTGGCGCTTCGAACTCGACGGGCAAATGCAACTGCATCGGCCGCAGCGCATGCGGCTACTCTCTAATAACGCTGAAGCGTTGCTGAGCGGCGCACTGGCGGGCCTGGGTATTGCGCATCTGCCGACCTGGCTGGCCAGCGAGCACCTGCTTCGGGGTGAATTGCTGCCACTGTTTTGCGAGCAGGGTTTGCCCGAACCGGAAACTACTGGCATTTATGCCTTGCGGCTGGGACAAAACACCAATTCGCGCAGCCGTTTGTTGCTGGAATACCTCAAGAGCCGCTTCAGCCCCGTGCCGCCCTGGGATCTGGCGCTACAAAGTACCTTGGGTCGTTGATTCCGAGAATTATCTGGCGCGTTAAAGATTCGACCGCTAGATTCATAGCATCACTATCAAGGCTCCGACATGAACACCACCTGCGACACCCCGGACAACGCTGACGACCTGCTGTTGGATAACCAGGTCTGCTTCGCCCTGCATTCCACGTCACTGATGATGACCAAGGTTTATAAACCGCTGCTGCAAGCGTTAAACCTGACCTATCCGCAGTACTTGGCGATGATGGTGCTGTGGGAAAAGGACGGCATGACGGTCGGAGAAATCAGCACCCGGCTGTTGACCGATCCTGGCTCGTTGACACCTCTGCTCAAACGGCTGGAAGTCGAAGGGCTGCTCAGCCGCACCCGCAGCAAGACCGACGAGCGTGTAGTGATTGTCGAACTCACGCCGCAGGGCCGCGCCTTGCGCGACAAGGCGCGGGGTCTGCCGCAGTGCATCCTCGGCGCCAGCGGCCAAACCCTGGAGCAACTGAAGAAACTGCAAATGGACTTGCAAGAACTGCGCAGTCATCTGCAGGACAGCCTCTAATCCCCCAACACAATTCCCTGCGGGACCGAGCCTGCTCACGAATGCGTTTAGTCGGTTACAGATGCTTTGACTGACACTGCGCTTTCGCGAGCAGGCTCGCTCCCACAAAAATTATCCCCTGCATCAGCTTTGAAACCTTTCTAGATCGGGCTTTTGGCGCCCACCTTCTCGCACCCGCTCGAACTATTTCAAACTTTTTTGAAAATTTATCTTGCGCACTAACTATTGGCGTCGTACATTTACCTCGCAGTCACTTAGCGCGCAAATATTTAGCGCAGACTAACCAACCAATATCCGAACGAGGCCTACACCATGCAAACTCTCTACACCGCAATCGCAACCTCCACTGGCGGCCGTGACGGTCGTTCGATCTCCAACGACGGCATCCTCGACGTCAAACTGGCCACCCCGAAAGAACTCGGCGGTGCTGGCGGCGCGGCCACCAACCCTGAGCAACTGTTCGCCGCGGGCTACTCGGCCTGCTTCATCGGCGCTTTGAAATTCGTCGCCAGCCAAACCAAACGCCAAATCCCGAACGACGCCGCCATCACTGCCCACGTCGGCATCGGCCAGATCCCTGGTGGTTTCGGTCTGGACATCGACCTGCACATCAGCCTGCCAGGCCTGGAACAAGCCGACGCACAAAGCCTGGTCGACGCGGCTCACCAAGTCTGCCCGTACTCGAACGCCACCCGTGGCAACGTTGATGTGCGCCTGCACGTCACTGTTTAAAAACGCCGATAAACGTCCCGAATCAGGAAAACGAAGAACATGAACAGGTTCAGCAAAGTATTGACCGGTACCCTTCTCGCCCTCTCCGTCAGCAGCGCTTTCGCTGAAGGCGTAGAGCATCAGACCCAGGCGTTTCTCGATGCACTGAATGCCGGCACCGGCAAGCCGATCGAGCAACTCTCGCCGCAAGACGCCCGTGCGGTGTTGGTCGGCGCTCAGGCCGGGGTCAAGTTGACCCTGCCGAAAGCGGATGTCAGCGAGAAGACCATCCAGGTCGACGGCCAGCCCCTGAAGCTGACCATCGTCCGCCCGGCCGGGGTCAAGGGTACGTTGCCAGTGTTCATGTTCTTCCACGGCGGGGGTTGGGTGCTGGGTGACTTCCCGACACACGAACGCCTGGTTCGGGATCTGGTGGCTGGCTCCGGTGCGGTGGCGGTGTTCGTCAACTACACCCCTTCGCCGGAAGCGCACTACCCGGTTGCCATCAACCAGGCGTACGCCGCGACCAAATGGGTGGCCGAACACGGCAAAGAGATCAACGTCGACGGCAAGCGCCTGGCCATCGCCGGCAACAGTGTCGGTGGCAACATGGCCGCAGTGGTTGCGCTGATGGCCAAAGACAAAGGCACCCCGGCGATTCGTTATCAGGTGCTGTTGTGGCCGGTGACCGATGCAAGCTTCGAAACCGGTTCGTACAATCAGTTCGCCGAAGGTCACTTCCTCACCAAGAACATGATGAAGTGGTTCTGGGATAACTACACCACCGACGCCAAGCAGCGTAACGAGATCTACGCCTCGCCGCTGCGGGCCACTCCGGAACAGCTCAAAGGCCTGCCGCCTGCGCTGGTCCAGACGGCCGGTGCCGACGTGCTGCGTGATGAAGGCGAAGCCTACGCCCGCAAACTCGACGCTGCCGGGGTTCCGGTGACCGCAGTACGCTACAACGGCCTGATCCACGATTACGGTTTGCTCAACGTGATCAGCCAGGTTCCAGCGGTGCGCTCGGCGATGCTGCAAGCGTCGCAGGAACTGAAGGAACATCTGAAGTAACAGCGCGATTCAATGTAGGAGCGAGCCCGCTCGCGAAGGCGCCAACTGCTTTCGCGAGCAGTCTCGCTCCTACAAGGTCAGCGGTGCTACTCAGATGGCAGACACAAAAAAGCCCGACACTAAGTCGGGCTTTTTCGTACCTGCAAAGCGCTGCTTATTTAGCACGGCCTTTGTAGGAACCGCCTTCGCGGGTATCGATCTCGATCATGTCGCCGATTTCGATGAAGTCAGCCACCGACAGTTCGGTACCGTTCTTCAGTTTGGCAGGCTTCATCACCTTGCCGGAAGTGTCACCGCGAGCGGAACCTTCGGTGTAGTCAACCTGACGCACGATGGTGGTCGGCAGTTCTACGGATACCAGGCGATCTTCGAAGAACACGGCTTCGCAGACGTCGGTCATGCCTTCTTCCACGAATGGCAGAACGCTTTCGATGTCTTCGGCGTTCAGCTCGTACATGGTGTAGTCGGTGGTGTCCATGAACGTGTAGGTGTCGCCGCTGATGAAGGACAGGGTCGCTTCTTTGCGGTCGAGGATCACGTCGTCCAGTTTGTCGTCAGCGCTGTAAACGATCTCGGTCTTGTAACCGGTCAGCAGGTTTTTCAGCTTGGTTTTCATGATCGCGCTGTTACGACCGGACTTGGTGAATTCAGCTTTCTGAACCAGCCAAGGATCGTTTTCGAGACGGATCACGGTACCGGGTTTCAGTTCTTTACCAGTTTTCATTGCGAATATCCGAATTTGGATGGGATTTACAAAAATCTAGGCCGCGTATCATATCCAATTTAGGTAAAACTGCACCAGCGCTGCGGCAAGATCGGCCTGCAAGGCCTGTTCCAGACACCACGCTTCGGCGTGTTCAGCCAATTCCTGATGGTGTTTGCGGCTTTCCAGCCAAGGTCCGGACATGTCCTGCCCGGCATTCCAGGCTCGCCATAGACCGTTGGTCGCCTCTTTCGCCTCCGCAGACAAGCCCCGCGTGTAGAGCGCAAGGAACGCTTCGAGCTTGTCCAGATGAACGTCGTCCTCCTGCTGGTAGATGTGCCACAGCAGCGGCCGTCCCGCCCACTGCGCACGGACGAACGAATCTTCACCGCGCACCGCGTTGAAATCACAACTCCAGAGCAACAGGTCGTACTGATCCTGGCGGACAAAGGGCAGCACTTGCACGGTCAATCGCTGCTGAACATGCAGATCGCCGGCCTCCAACCCTTGAACGCCAAGCCATGTCTGCACATCACCGAGAATCCGCCCTTCCGGCACCAGCACGTGGGTCGGTGTGGCGCCGCTGGCCAAAGTGTCGAACCAACTGGCCAGACCTGCGTTCTCGTAGGCAAACAGTGAGATCAGTTGCGCATCGGGTGCCTGAACAATCCCCAGGCTGTGCAGGAATTGTCGCCGGGCCTGCGGGTCCTGCTGAAATTGCTGACGCCGCTCGAGCAGATTTCCTTCACGCAGCAAGCCACCGGTACCAGCGCGGAAACCCGGGAAGAAAAAGTATTTCTGCACATGCTGGTATTTCACCGAAGGCAGGCCGTGGCAGCCGATCACCCAGTCTTCGGCGCTGAGGTAATCGAGGTTGAGCCACAGCGGGGTGTTCTCGCGACTGGCCATTGCCTCCATATAAGCGCTCGGCAACTGACAGGCAAACGCCGCGATCACCACGTCGGCCGCCGGGGTGGCGATCCACTGCGCCGGCCACTGCCGCACGTCGACGCCTTGCTGCCATTGCTGCTCGCGCCGCACATCGAGTTCCGGACACAGTCGCTCGAAGGCGCGCAGGTCATCGACCCATAGCCGCACCTCGCAATGGTGCTCGGCCACCAGTTGCCGGGCCAGTCGCCAGGTCACGCCGATGTCGCCGAAATTGTCGACCACGGTGCAGAAGATGTCCCAGCGGATTTTCGTCTCAGGCATTGCGGGCTCCAGTCGGCAAGGGGTCAATTGTCCGCATAAAAGCGTTCGCGCAGAAGAGCCGACGGCGATTAATCTTCGTGCGACAATCGCCGCAGCCCGACTCATACCGCCAGGAGGCCGCCGTGCCCTACCGTCCCGCCGCTCGCCGTTCGCTGTCGATCACCGTCAAACCGTTGCAGTTGAGTCTGGGCATTGCGCTTGGCCTGTGGCTGGGTTTCCTGGCGATTGCGTTGACGGCTTGGCTGCTGTCGAAAGCCTTCAGCGCTCAAGTGGTCCCAGTCGCCACCAACGTGCAACAGCTGACGCAACCGCCAGCCATGGCACAACCGGTGCCGGACATCCCGCCGCAAAGCCCATTGTTCGAACAGTACAAGCAGAACCTCAACAAGTACGAACAGCAGCAAGCGCTGGATCAGGCCCGCGGCAATACACGCAACCTGTCCAATCCCAAATGCCAGTTCTGGCTGCAGCAGGACCAGACCGCGCCGAGCGAGAAAAGCCGCGCCAACGTCATGCAGTTCTGCGATTGATCATGAACAAACACGCCGTCCACCAGTTGATTATCGACAAGCTCAAAATTGATCTCGACATCGCCGAGCGCGCCGCGCAAACCGCGTATGAAACTGCGACCCACGAAGAAAACATTGCCGAAAACAAGTACGACACCCTGGGCCTGGAAGCCTCGTACCTGGCGGCCGGCCAGGCCCGGCGCGTGGAGGAAATCCGCCAATCATTGAGCGTGTGCCAGAACCTCACGCTGCGCGCCTATGACGATCAGCGCGGCATCGAAGTCGGGGCATTGCTTGGCCTGGAAGACGAAAACGGTCGTGAGCAGTGGCTGTTTCTGGCACCCGACGCCGCCGGGCTGAAGATCGACATGGTCGGCCAGTCGATTACCGTCATCACCCCGCGCTCACCCTTGGGCAAAAGCCTGTTGGGCAAGTTCGAAGGCGACGAAGTGGAGATTCTGGTGGCGGGGGCTCGGCAACAGTACGCCGTTACCGAGGTGATCTAGGCCGGGCTTAGTGGACCGGCAATTCGACGCCGTCGAACAGCTCTTCCAGTTCCTGCTTGTTGTGGCACTGGATCGCCTTGGCCATGACTTCGCGAGTCAGGTGCGGGGCGAATTTCTCGATGAAGTCGCACATGAAACCGCGCAGGAAGGTGCCGCGACGGAAGCCGATCTTGGTCACGCTGGACTCGAACAGTTCGCTGGCATCGAGCATCACCAGGTCACTATCGAGCTTGGCGTCGACCGCCATTTTCGCCACGATGCCCACGCCCAGACCGAGGCGCACGTAGGTTTTGATCACGTCGGCGTCGGCGGCAGTGAACACCACTTTTGGCGTCAGGCCGCGATGGCTGAAGGCTTCGTCGAGTTTGGAACGGCCGGTGAAACCGAACACGTAGGTCACGATCGGGTATTCGGCCAGGGCTTCTAGGGTCAGCTTCGGCAGCTTGGTCAGCGGGTGACCGTGTGGCACCACCACGCAGCGGTTCCAGCGGTAGCACGGCATCATCACCAGGTCGCCGAACAATTCCAGGGCTTCGGTGGCAATAGCGAAATCGACGGTGCCGTCCGCAGCCATCTCGGCGATCTGCATCGGCGAGCCCTGGTGCATGTGCAACGCGACGTCCGGATATTGCTTGATGAAATTGCTGATCACTGGCGGCAATGCGTAACGCGCCTGAGTATGGGTAGTCGCGATCGACAGGGTGCCTTTCTTCTCGTTGGAGAATTCCTGGGCGATCTGCTTGATGCTTTCAACCTTGCGCAGGATTTCACCGGCGGTGGTGATGATGCGTTCGCCGGCCGGGGTGACGCGGGTCAGGTGCTTGCCGCTGCGCGCGAAAACCTCGACACCCAACTCGTCTTCCAGCAGACGGATCTGCTTGCTGATACCCGGTTGCGAGGTGTACAGGCTTTGGGCGGTAGCAGAAACGTTGAGGTCGTGGTGCGCCACTTCCCAGATGTAGCGCAATTGTTGAAGCTTCATATGAATCCCTCAAAGCAAGGTAGACGCCACGGGCATCAGCGACGGTATATAACTATATTAATGGTTGGGACAATAAATCTAGAACTTTTTTGTCAGAACGCCATTATTCTCGTTTCAGGTGTCGCCATGGCGCCGATGCTGAGTCAGCGGCACCAGGTACACCGGGACTGGCGACAGCTGCAACACTCGCGCAGCGGTCCGGCCCAATGGCGTTTCGCCCCCCGCTCCGTGGCTATGGCTGCCGACGATCAGCAAATCCACGGAAAGTTTTTTGGCTTGTTCCAGAATCACGTGTGACGGATCGCCCTGGATCACCCGTACCGAGGTGATCAGCGCCAGATCCTCCTGCCCTTCCCCCAGCTCTTCACGAAACGTATCGAGCACCCGTTGCTCAATATTGGCCATCACGTTGGTCAGGCCCTGGCTGTGCAGATCGCTCAGGGCCTGTTCATCGAGATAACTTTGCAACACCGATTCGGCGAACAGCCCCATCGGTTCCACCGCATGCACCACGTACAGATCGGCGCCAAACGTGCGGGCCAACGCCAAGGCATGCTGCATCACATACGGCGCATACAAACCGAGGTCGGTGGCGTACAGCATCGAACCAATCATGTGACCTCCTCGCGTGCCAGGATGACCGAGATGGATTCAGCTTAGCAGCGCCTTGAGCAGTACGACGGCACGCAAGACATTGAAGGTTCGACTTAAACTTTTAGCTCGTTGCTTATGCCATGTGGCACGTGACCGGTGGCCACCACCTCCCGAGCCAGCTCGCAGTGCCCGGCCTGATCGTCGAAAAACACGTCGGCGGCGAAGGCTTCGAGAAACGCTGATTTGGTGAGGCCACCGAGAAACAGTGATTCGTCGAGCCGGATGTCCCACTCGCGCAAGGTGCGGATCACCCGTTCGTGGGCCGGCGCCGAACGGGCGGTCACCAGCGCCGTACGGATCGGGCACGCGTCGTCGGGGAACTCACGCTGCAACACATTCAACGCCGCCAGGAAGCCTTTGAACGGCCCACCACGCAACGGCTCGCGGGCCGCTTCGCGCTCACTGGCCTGGAACGCTGCCAGCCCGCCGGATTGATAAACCCGCTCTGACTCGTCGGAGAACAGCACCGCATCACCGTCAAAGGCAATCCGCAGTTCCTCGCTTTCGGCACGACTGGCGCCGCCGGACAAAATGGTGGCCGCGGCAAACCCGGCGTCCAGCGCGCTGCGCACATCCTCGGCATGGGTGGAGAGAAACAGGTCGCAACCAAAAGCCTTGAGGTACGGGTAAGGGCTGCGTCCGCCGACAAACGCCGCGCGGGAAATCGCCAGGCCGTAATGATCGATGGAGTTGAACACGCGCAAACCGGTGTCGGCACTGTTGCGTGACACCAGGATCACCTCGACCCGCGCCCGGCCTAGACGGGCGTTGAGGTTGAGCAATTTCTGCACCAGCGGAAAAGCATCGCCGGGCTGGAGGATTTCGTCTTCGTGTTCGATCTGATATTGCCGGTACGCCTCGACGCCGCTCGACAAATACACCTTGTGGCTTTCGCTCAAGTCGAACAGCGCCCGCGAGGAAATCGCCAGCACCAATTTGTCATCTATCGCATTTGCCATGTCGCATTCCCCAAGTCTGAAGCTCAGCCATTGCGCCGATCGATGAAGCTCAAGGCGTGATACAAGGTTTCGATTCTCGGCAACTCGCAGCCGGCAGCCTTGGCCGCGGCCAGCGGTCGCTCGTAGATAGCGGCCAGTTCCATGGGCCGTCGGTGCAGGAAATCGTGGTACATGCTCGGCCAGTAGTCGGGCATTTTTTCGGTCATCGAGAACAGAAACTGTGCGTAGCCCGGCGGCACGTCATGCCCACAGGCCTGGGCGCCACGCACCACTTCGGCCATCAGGGCCTGGACTGACTCGCGGCTGGCGGCGTCGGCCATCATTTGCGTGGTGCCGGCCTGCAACAATACAGAGAGGCCATTGTAGGGAATGTTCCAAATCAGTTTTTGCCAGCGCGCCTGATGCAGGTTGGGCATGGCCTGGGAATCGATGCCGGCGGCGCGGAACAACCCGGCGCCCTCCTCGACGATCGCCATTTGCGCTTCAACCTCCGCGCTCGGGCCACTGTGGTAGCCGACATTCACCGCGCCCAGCGCCGTGTGCGCGACCAGCCCGGGGCCGGTGCGGTGGACGCCGATCAGGCACAAGCCGCCGAGCAAGTGCAGCGAGTCTGGCAACAGTGGCCGTAACTGATCTTCTACGTCGAGACCGTTTTGCAGCAGCAAGACTTTGGCGCCCGGTGCCGCGGCCCGGATGATTGCCGGTGCGAGGGAGGCGTTGCTGGTGGTTTTGGCACCGACCAATAGCCAGTCGCAGGGCGGCATGTCGTCGGCCCGGGCATAAGCCTGCGCCGGGTGCAGCACCAGCGGCCCATGCAACACGCTGTCGACGTGCAGTCCACGCTCGACCACGGCATTGAATTCACTGCGCAGCAAAAAATGCACATCGAACCCGGCGCGCGCCAGCATCACCCCGTAAAACCCGCCGATCGCCCCGGTCCCGATAATGCCGATTCTCGGCTTGGCAACGCCCCCCATCATGGCAACTCCTCTGCTGTTCGTTGCAGCGCGCGGCGCACGCCGTCGTTCAGGTCGGCGCTGGTGAGCTTCGCGTGCAGCGCCCCGTAGAACTCACCATCGCGCACCACGAACAGTGCCGGCAAGTGAAAGACTTGGTAACGCTGCACCACGCCGCCGTTCTCGGCGGCGTCGATCCAGCACAGACGGTCAACCGCCAGCGGCAAGTGTGGCAATTGCTCGCGGGCGAAACGGCAACTGGCGCAGCCGACACTGGTAAAAACCACCAGTGAAGTGCCACTCATCGCCAATAATCGCTGATCGGCGTCGAAATCGGTCAATTGCGCTTCGGCCACTATACTGGGGGAAACGCTGTCAACTGGGCGACACAGGGAGTCCGTGTTCATGGGACGTTTTCTTCCTCATCCTGACGATGTGCCCGTGGAGCTGACGCTGCTCAAGCATGAATGCATTTCACGGCAACGGCTGCACACTATCAGCCTCGGCGGCATGGCTTGCAATTACCACCGCGCCTGGCGCCATGGCACGGCGCTGGAAGTGCGCATGCCGACGCTCAATCCCGACCTGCGCTACCTCGGCTACGTCGCGTGGTGCCTGCGGCGCAAACGCGGTTACTTGGTGGGCATCGCGTTTGTCGACGAACAGATGCTGTTCACCGCACGCATGGGCGAACAAGTGTGCCAGATCGAACGCTACTGTCGTTTGCATGAAGCCCACCGCGATGTACAGGATGTCCAGGCGATGGCACTGCAATGGGTCCAGCAACACGCCGACGAGTTCTCCCACGACACCGTGCGCAAGGCGTTTGCCCAAGCCCTGCCGGATTAAAAGCCGCGTCGTCATTGCCGAACAACCGGGTAACGCGCTAAGGTTCCGCTCCCCGACGCGCTTAAATCTGCTGTGCTCCGCCGCGCGGGGATCGCTGGCGGCCGGCACCCGTGACCTGACGAGTAACACGATGGCTGATTTACCGATCAACGACCTGAACGTCGCCTCCAACGAGACCCTGATCACTCCCGATCAGCTAAAGCGTGATATCCCATTGAGCGACGCTGCCCTGCGCACCGTTACCAAGGGCCGCGAGGTCATTCGCAATATTCTGGATGGCACCGACCACCGCCTCTTCGTCGTCATCGGGCCTTGCTCGATCCATGACATCAAGGCTGCCCACGAATACGCCGAGCGCCTGAAACTGCTCGCCGCAGAAGTCTCCGATACCTTGTATCTGGTGATGCGCGTGTATTTCGAGAAGCCACGCACCACGGTCGGCTGGAAAGGCCTGATCAACGATCCGTACCTGGACGACTCGTTCAAGATTCAGGATGGCTTGCACATCGGTCGCCAGTTGCTGCTGGACCTGGCCGAAATGGGCCTGCCGACGGCCACCGAAGCGCTCGACCCGATTTCCCCGCAATACTTGCAGGACCTGATCAGCTGGTCGGCGATTGGCGCGCGCACCACCGAATCGCAGACTCACCGGGAAATGGCTTCGGGCCTGTCCTCGGCGGTCGGCTTCAAGAACGGCACCGACGGCGGCCTGACCGTGGCGATCAACGCCTTGCAGTCGGTCTCGAGCCCCCACCGTTTCCTGGGGATCAACCAGGAAGGTGGCGTGTCGATCGTCACCACCAAGGGCAACGCTTACGGCCACGTGGTACTGCGTGGCGGCAACGGTAAGCCGAACTATGACTCGGTCAGCGTCGCGCTCTGCGAGCAAGCGCTGAATAAGGCCAAGATCAAGCCGAACATCATGGTCGATTGCAGCCACGCCAACTCCAACAAGGACCCGGCCCTGCAACCGCTGGTGATGGAAAACGTCGCCAACCAGATCGTTGAAGGCAACCAGTCGATCATCGGCCTGATGGTCGAGAGTCATCTGAACTGGGGCTGCCAGGCTATCCCGAAAGACCTCGCCGACTTGCAATACGGCGTGTCGATCACCGATGCCTGCATCGACTGGTCCGCCACCGAGAACACGCTGCGCAGCATGCACAACAAGCTCAAGAACGTGTTGCCTAACCGCGCTCGCGGTTGATCGGCTCTACCGTGTAAAAAGCGCAACACACAAAAACGCCGGGCTTCAAACCCGGCGTTTTTTTATGCGTTCGATTCATTCATAACTTGGCGGCGTGGCGCTGGTGGCGCTCCATGTAGCGCTCGACGTAGGAGCACGACGGGATCACCGTGTAGCCCATTTCTTCAGCGTACTGTAGCGCCCGTTCGGTCAACGCCGCCGCAATGCCGCGGCCACGCAACGCATTCGGCACGAAAGTGCGATAGATATCCAGGGTCTGTTTACCCAGATCCATATAGGTCAGGTAGGCACGATGACCGTCCACATTGGTCTCGAACTGATGACCAGCCTGGTCATGGTGGATGGACAACGCCTCGCTCATCACTACTCCTCGCGGGTCTTGAATTCTGACCCCTACCTTACCGATGTTTTTCCGGCGAAGGAACATCTACGCCACCCCGTGCCTGAATGGACACCGAGAAGAGCTGCACCGATCTCGCGCTACTAGCACGTCTAAATAGTAGGCACCATTGGCACAAATGCTCAAGGCACGCTCGTCATCAGGTCGACTGGGGCTGACATAACACGTAGAAGTGGCTCGACCGGGAGTTGCCTGGTCGCATGCGTAACATTGCCGGATGTTGAGACTTAAGACGAGCACGCTTTGTTAAAGTCACCTGAACATCAAAAAGATGCGTGACCCTGCCCGCAGAAACCGAACAAAAGTGTAGACGAATCAATATAGACCGACTTTAGTAAACTCTCGAAAAGAGCTGCCTTGATACGGAACTTTTTGCCCGAGAATCGCTCAGGCCGGGGCTCCTGGCTGGATATTTTTTATACAGACGACTGAAAAGTTGCTCGAAAAAGAATCAACGCCTACAATTTTTTTTGCTTCTTGCACTACGTCAGTTTACTTACTACAAGTAATGGGTAGTATGTACGCCGGCTAATTCCTCAATCTGAGGAGATAGCTACTTAATAGAAAGTCCTTGAAGGGGAACACGATGAACAACGTTCTGAAATTCTCTGCTCTGGCTCTGGCCGCAGTTCTGGCTACCGGTTGCAGCAGCGTATCGAAAGAAACCGAAGCCCGTCTGACTGCAACCGAAGACGCAGCAGCTCGCTCCCAGGCTCGTGCAGACGAAGCGTATCGTAAAGCTGATGAAGCTCTGGCTGCTGCTCAAAAAGCGCAACAGACTGCTGACGAAGCCAACGAGCGCGCTCTGCGCATGCTGGACAAAGCTAGCCGCAAATAATAATCCCTTGGGATTGTTATCAAGCCGATCCATCACTGGATCGGCTTTTTTATGGCCGGGACTTTTGTCCTGCGCAAAAAAACCGCCCTGGCTGTTCAGCGAGGGCGGTTTTTTATCGCGCGGACTTATTGCTGCAGATCGACCGGCGCGCTCGACACCATCGGCGCCGTAGCACCGCTCGGCACAGCGATTTCCACCGGCAGGCCATCTTCGGCGGCGACCACGTCGCGCACCACGTCCCAGTTCATGCGCATGTTGCCGGTGATGTCTTCACGCTTGAGCATCGCGTTGATGACCGCGGTGTGCTTGTCGACCACCGACGGGTTGCCATTGTCGTCCAGCGGCGTGTGCGCCTCGAGGTAGACATTACCGCCACTCATACCGAACTTGTACGGGTCGTTGATGATCCGCACCGAGGTGCCGATCGGCGTCATGCTGGCCATTTCCAGCACGTTGTTATTGAACATGCGGAAACAGCCGTGGCTGGTGCGCATGCCGATGCCGAATTTCTTGTTCGATCCGTGGATCAAGTAGCCAGGCGTGGCCAACTGGAACTTGAACGGCCCCAAGGGGTTGTCCGGTCCGGCCGGCACCACATTCGGCAACGGGTCGCCGTCGGCCGCGTGCTCGGCCTTGATCGACGCCGGAGGGGTCCAGGTCGGGTTCGGCACCTTGCCGGTGATCGAGGTGTGAGCGATCGGCGAACCCCAGCCTTCACGACCAATACCCAGCGGGAAGGTGTACACCACGTTCCGGCCTTTCGGGTAGTAGTAGAGGCGATATTCGGCGAGGTTGATCACGATCCCTTCACGCGGGCCCGGCGGCAGGATGAAGCGAGTCGGCAAGACGATCTCGGTACCCTCCCCCGGCAACCAGGCATCGACGCCCGGGTTGGCCGCCAGCATTTCGGTGTAGCCCAGATCGTATTTTGTACCGAGGTCGGCGAAGGTGTCTTCGTACTTGGCCTTGATCACCTGCACCTGGCCGATGATGTCTTCACCGGGTGGCGGCAGAGGCAGCTCCAGAGCTGCGACGGGACCGGCCACACACAGGGCGGCAAGTGACAGGCTGCGGGTGACGGCAGGGAATCGCGGCAACATCCGGTAAATCCTTCGCAGATCGACTGAGGGTATAAAAACGCGATTGTACACTGGCGCCCGCGGCTTCGGGGAGATCGGCAAGCGCAGCAACGATGGATGACGTATGTTTCATGGCCCGGCGATTATTGCGCCAGGGTCGAACTAGAGTTCGAAACGCAATTCCGGCCAGATCGGCGAAGTGCCGCGCTTCTGTGACTCGAGGATCGCCCGGCACAACGAGCACAGGCGCTGATCCTGAAACACCCGGCGATCGACACTCGACCAGCGCGGCTGCGCCGGCAGCAGGCTGCCGCACAAGGTGCGATCGGCCGAGCCACCCAATTCCAGCTGACGCGCCACCAGGTGCACCCGTACTTCCTGGCAGGCGAACAGGTCCAACTGTTCGTCAGGCTCGATCAGTTGATAAGCAAAAAGGGACCAGGCAGGACGCGGCATCGGTGGCTCCAAATCGGGGGCGCCACATTAGCCGAAAGCCTGCCACGAGAAAAGCGTCATAACAGCGGTTTCAGCGTCGGCCAGACGTTCTCCAGCAACTTGCCCTGAGCCCCGACGGCCGGGTGCAGGCCGTCGGCTTGCATGAGCTCGGGAACTCCGCCGACGTCCTTGAGAAAAAACGGCACCAGGGGGATGTTTTTTTCGCTGGCCACATCGCCGAAGACTTTGGCAAAAGCGCTGGTGTAGCGCACGCCGTAATTCGGCGGGATTTGCATGCCCAGCAGCAACACCTTGGCACCGGCTGCCTTGGAGCTGTCGATCATGCTCGCAAGATTCTGTTGCAATTGCGCCGGAGGCTGTCCACGCAGGCCGTCGTTGCCGCCCAACTCGAGGATCACCAGCTCCGGCTTATGCTCTGCAAGCAGCGCCGGCAGCCGCGCCTGGCCTCCTGCACTGGTGTCACCACTGATGGAGGCGTTGACCACTTTATCGTCAAAACCCTCTTGCTTGAGCCGCTGTTCAAGCAATGCCACCCACCCCTGCCGGGTATCCAGGCCGAAACCCGCGCTGATACTATCGCCAACGATCAGGACTGTACCCGCCGCTGCGTTCTGGGCCATGCACATCAAGGCCAGGCCAGCACTCAAAAACCACACACGCATCGGATTCTCCATGGGCGCAAGCATTCTTATCGCCAAGCACCTTAGCAAAGTGGTACCCAGCGCGGAAGGCGAGCTGACCATCCTGCACGAACTCAGCCTGGAACTGAACAAGGGCGACAGCCTGGCCATCGTCGGCGCGTCCGGTTCCGGTAAATCGACCTTGCTCGGCTTGCTCGCCGGGCTCGACCTGCCCAGCAGCGGCGAAGTGGTCCTGGCTGGCCAGGCCCTGAGCAACCTCGATGAAGACCAGCGCGCACGGATCCGCGCCGAGCACGTGGGTTTTGTCTTTCAGTCGTTCCAGCTGCTCGACAGCCTCAACGCTTTAGAGAACGTCATGCTGCCGCTGGAACTGGACGGCCGCAAAGATGCGCGTGAACGGGCCACCGAGTTGCTGCAGCGGGTCGGCCTCGGTGCGCGGCTGACCCATTCGCCACGGCAATTGTCCGGAGGTGAACAGCAACGTGTGGCCATTGCCCGCGCCTTCGCCGCCGAGCCCGACGTGCTGTTTGCCGACGAGCCCACCGGCAACCTCGACAGCCACACCGGCGAGCGCATCAGCGACTTGCTGTTCGAGTTGAACAAAGAACGCGGCACGACCCTGGTGCTGGTGACTCACGACGAACGCCTGGCACATCGCTGCCGGCGCCTGATCCGCCTTGAAGCCGGCCTGCTGGTCGCCCCTCTGGAGCCTTGATGGCACGCTTGCCGCTGTTGCGCCTGTTCAGTCTCGCTATCCGCCAATTGCTGCGCGACGCCCGCGCCGGTGAGTTGCGCGTGTTGTTCTTCGCCCTGCTGGTGGCGGTCGCCGCGAGCACCGCCATCGGCTACTTCGGTGCCCGACTCAATGGCGCAATGATGTTGCGCGCTACCGAATTTCTCGGCGCCGATCTGTTGCTGGAAGGCAGCTCGCCGGCGCGCCCGGAACAGATCAGAAGCGGCACCGAACTCGGGTTGGAACACGCCCGGGTGGTGGAGTTTTCCAGCGTGATCGCCACGGACAACGGCATCCAGTTGTCCAGCATCAAAGCGGCGGACGAGGTCTATCCGCTGCGAGGTCAGCTGAAAAGCGCACCGCAACCCTTCGCCCCCGAGGAGGTTGGCGGTGGGCCGAAACCTGGCGAGACCTGGGTCGAGGCGCGGCTCTTGACCGCGCTCGACCTGAAGATAGGCGACAGCATCGATGTCGGCATGAAAACCTTGACGCTGGCGCGCATCCTCACCTACGAGCCGGACCGCGCCGGTAACTTCTATAGCTTGACGCCGCGGGTGATGATCAACCTGCAAGACCTCGACGCCACCGGCGTGGTGCAACCGGGCAGCCGAGTCAGCTACCGCGACCTGTGGCGCGGCAACGCGTCGGCCCTGGAAACCTATCGGCAACTGGTCAAACCGGGGCTGGCACCGAACCAGCGCTTGCAGGATGCGCGAGACGGCAACCGGCAGATCGGCGGCGCCCTGGGCAAAGCCGAGCGTTACTTGAACATGGCGAGTCTGGTGGCGGTGCTACTGGCCGGCGTGGCGGTGGCGTTGTCGGCGACCCGATTCGCCACGCGCCGCTTCGACGCCAGTGCCTTGTTGCGTTGCCTGGGCCTGTCGCGCCGGGAAACCATGGTGCTGTTCACCTTGCAACTGACAGTCTTGGGTTTGCTGGCGAGTGTCAGCGGTGCGGTGATTGGCTGGCTGGCGCAGTTCGGCCTGTTCGCCCTGCTGCATGATCTGTTGCCGGCCGACGTCCCTCCCGGTGGCGTGCTGCCCGCCATTGCCGGGATCGGCACCGGGCTGGTGGCTCTCGCCGGTTTTGCCTTGCCGCCGCTGGCCGCGCTCGGGCGGGTGCCGCCGTTGCGCGTATTGCGCCGCGACATGCTGCCGATCCCGTCCAGTACCTGGATGGTTTACGGCGCAGCACTGGCGGCGTTGGGCCTGATCATGTGGCGCCTGAGTCTCGATCTGGTGCTGACCTTCGCCCTGCTCGGCGGTGGCGTGGTCGCGGCGGTGATCCTCGGTGGCTTGCTGTTGTTGCTGCTGCAAAGCCTGCGGCGATTGCTGGCGCGTTCCGCCCTGCCCTGGCGCCTGGGTCTGGGGCAGTTGCTGCGTCATCCACTGGCCGCCGCCGGACAAGCCCTGGCCTTTGGCTTGATCCTGCTGTCCATGGCGCTGATCGCACTGTTGCGCGGCGAGTTGCTCGACACCTGGCAAAACCAGTTGCCGAAAAACGCGCCGAACTACTTCGCCCTGAACATCCTGCCCGCCGAAAAACAAGCCTTCACCGATCGCCTGGTCGAGCTGTCAGCGCAGTCGGCGCCGTTGTACCCGGTGGTACCAGGGCGTTTGATCAGCATTAACGGCGAAGCGGTGCAGGAGATTGTCAGCAAGGACAGTGCTGGCGACCGGGCGATCCAGCGCGACCTGAGCCTGACCTGGGCTGCCGACCTGCCCAACGGCAACGCCATCACCGAAGGCACCTGGTGGAACGCCGCGCCCTCGGATGACGTGCCGGGCGTATCGGTGGAAACCAAAGTCGCCGAGAGCCTCAAGCTGAAGATCGGCGACCACATGGTGTTCACCGTGGCCGGGGTCAATCGCGAGGCCAAGGTCACCAGCCTGCGGACGATCAACTGGGACAACTTCCAGCCGAACTTCTTCATGATCTTCCAGCCCGGCACCCTGAAGGATTTACCAGCCACGTACCTGACCAGTTTCTACCTGGCGGCGGGCAACGATCAGCAGATCGTCGACCTGTCACGCTCGTTCCCGGCGGTGACCATCCTGCAGGTCGAGGCCTTGCTTGAACAACTGCGCAGCATCCTCGCCCAGGTCACCCTGGCGGTGGAATACGTGCTGTTGTTTGTACTGGCGGCCGGCATGGCGGTGTTGTTTTCCGGTTTGCAGGCGACGCTCGATGAACGCATTCGCCAAGGCGCCCTGCTGAGGGCGCTGGGTGCCGAACGACGCTTGCTGGTGAAGGCGCGGCGGATTGAGTTCGGCTTGCTTGGTGCGGTCAGCGGACTATTGGCAGCGTTGGGTTCGGAAGTGGTGAGCCTGGTGCTGTATCGCTACGCCTTCGACCTACCCTGGCATCCACACCCTTGGTTATTGGTCCTGCCGCTCATCGGTGCGTTGCTGGTGGGTGGTGCCGGGGTGTTCGGCACCCGCCGCGCGCTGAATGCCAGTCCGCTGACAGTGTTGCGCGAGGGTTGATAGACTCGCGCCTTCATCACTACAAGAAACTGTCATGAGCCGATACCGTCCTCCTCGCACCGCTGGCACCGCGCTGATCACCCCGGAAGGTGAAGCGCGGATGCGCGCCGAGTTTCACGAACTCTGGCACGTACGGCGGCCGCAAGTGACGCAATCGGTGAGCGAAGCCGCCGCACAGGGCGATCGTTCGGAGAACGCCGAATACACTTACGGCAAAAAGATGCTGCGGGAAATCGACAGCCGCGTGCGCTTTCTCACTAAACGTCTCGAAGCGCTGAAAGTGGTCAGCGAAAAACCCAGTGATCCGAACAAGGTTTACTTCGGCGCCTGGGTCACAATCGAAGACGAGGACGGCAAGGAGTCGCGCTACCGCATCGTCGGCCCTGACGAACTGGACTTGAAGCTGGGCCTGATCAGCATCGATTCACCATTGGCCCGCGCCCTGATCGGCAAGGCACTGGACGCTGAAGTCCGGGTGCAGACACCGACGGGCGAACAGTTTGTTTACATCACCGCCATCAGTTACCCGTAGTCAGCGCCGTGCGATTAGCCCCTGGCGTGCGACGCGGGTCAGGTGGCGAATAACCTCAGGCGCCTCTTCCAGGCTGGGTGACTGAATCACTGCCAGGTCAAAGCTGTCGCTGGCAAAACGTGCGAGGGAATCGCCGTCGTCGACAAACTGGATCAGGAACGCCGCCGGGCCACCGGTGCGACGCGGCCAGCCATCGAGATAACGCAGCAGCGTCGGCTGGTGTTTACCGCCAAGGAGAATTTTGGGATTGCGCTGGGTGAGGTGTGCTGTGATCGGCGCGGGGCGAACTGGAGGGCGTAGTGCGTTCATCGTGTCGTGTCTCTGCCTCAAAAGTCTGCATGGCAGGTGAGAGGCAACACCGAACCAGCGCTTTAGCGGTATTTCGAAGCCTGTTTATGGCTTCTGTCGGTAACGAATGGGTTACCTGGCGCCCCGCAAGTAGCTGTTTAAATCGGCGCATGAGCGGCATCCTAGAGAACGTGACTGGTGAGTGTCAAGAATCCCGAGCAACAAAAAAGGCCCGCGCAATGCGGGCCTTTTCCTTGAGCCAGAGCCGTTAGCCGGCGATGGCACGATCGGCAGACAACTTGCCGGCGCCTTCGATCAGCACCGCGATCGAGCCACCCAACAATGCTAGAGCGAACTCGTAACCGTTGTTAGCCATAAACAAGCCGTTAGGCAAATGCACCGAGAAGATCGCCACCAACGACAGCACTGCCAGGCCGAGTGCCGCCGGACGTACCAGCAGGCCGATGATCAGCGCCAGCCCGGCGAAGAACTCGGTACCACCGGCCAGAGCGGCCATCAGGTAACCCGGCGTCAGACCCACGCTTTCCATGAACTGCGCGGTGCCAGCCAGGCCGTAGCCACCAAACATACCGAACAGTTTCTGGGCACCGTGGGCGGCGAAAATCACCCCGACCACGATGCGCAGCACCGTCAAACCGTAGCCAGCGCGGGTAAACAGTACTTTGTTGACGAATGTGCTCATGTTGCCTTATCCCTAATTAGTGTTGGTTGGCCGCAATATTAATCAGTTTTGTTTATGTTAAAAGCGCAATATTTCCACCATAACAATCGAATAAATCGATCACTTCCGTGTAGCCACTTTTTGCGTCGGTGGCTCCAACGAGTCCCGCTCCCGGTCGTACGCCAGGTAATACTTGTTCACGCTATTAACATAGCTGACGGCCCCCATTCCCACCTGCTCCATGGCAATGCGTTCGACCTGGAAGAACCACTGATTCGGGTTGAGCCCACGGCGGCGGGCTTCTGCGCGCATGCCCTGCACTCGCTCCGGACCCATGTTGTAGGCGGCAAGGACGAAGGCCATGCGCTCACGCTCATTGAGTTTGGGACTAGAGAAGAATTTGCGGCGGATCATCGCCAAGTATTTGGCCCCCGCCATGACGTTGGCGTCCAGTTCCTGAATGTTATTGACCCCGACCCGCTGTGCCGCGGACGGGGTGATCTGCATCAACCCGGTCGGCCCGCCGCCTCCGCGTGCCTTGGGCTGCAGCGCCGATTCCTTGAACGCCAGCGCGGCCAGGTTCAGCCAGTCCATGCCTTGCGCGTCAGCATGTTTTTGCAGGACCGGGCGCAGTTTTTCCAGACGCTGGCGGTCAGCCTTGGCCAGCGGATTGTGCACCTGATACAGCCGCCGGTAGATACGCAGAAACGCCACGTCCTGATCCGACGGCGTTTTGTAGGTCTTGAGAAAGTGATCGATGCTCGCGCGTAGAATCCGCGCATCGCGCCGCACGAACCAGAACTCCTCGCCGGGATCGCTGATCATCACCTGGCGATCGAAACGCAACTTCGGCAGGATCTTGCCCCAGCGCTCGGCAATCGGTTGCTCGACAATGGTCAGGTGGAAAATCCCGCCCTGGACCATCTCCAGCACATCCTCAACTGCCAGGCTCGGGTCGACCCACTCGACTTTCACCGGCGGCAGTTTGTGCAGCGCCAGCTTCTGGTTGATCTGGCTCACCGCATCACCGGCCGCACTGCCGGTGGGCAACGCGAGAGTTTTACCGGAGAGCTGCTCAAGCTTGGTGTACCGGCGCTCGCCTTTGATGCCGACCAGAATCAACGGGATTTTGCTGGAGATCGGCTCACTGGCGCTGATGCCGTGCATGGAAGTCGGGTCGAGCAATTCACCCGGCGCAACCAGATCGCCCTCGCCGCGCTGCAAGGCGCCGAGCAGTTGATCCTTGGCTTTGGGGATGATCTTGAGGGTGATTTCCTGGCCGTCACGGGCGTGACCGTTGAGGTATTGCTCGAACGCGCGCAAGCGGTGGTATTCGACGCCGATCGATTGGCCCTGGACTTCGCCGGAGCTGTTGCGGCTTTGGTTGACCAGCACGCGCAAGGTGCGACTGCCGCGGATTTCTGCCAAGTCGCGGACGCTGCTCGGCGCCGCCGCTTCGACCGGCCCGGCCAAACGCGCAACCGCCGGTAAGGGCAGCAGCAACGCACCACACAACAGTAATAAAACCGAGGGACGAATCATCCACTCTCCGGAAAGAATACGGGGGTCGTTTCTGCAGAAAATCGAGAAACCGCACGACCGAAACAGAGCGCCTGAGCGCTGACAAAGTGCGAGAGACGGGCACAGCGATGGAAAAACCCATCAGCCGGTCTGCCTCGCGGCATCAAAAGACAGCTTTAACTCGTTGTAGTTCTTGGCTTTTCTTATAAATCTACAGCTCTGATATGCTTTCCGGCCTCTGGCCTGAAGGTAGCACCATGCAACTCATCGATATCGGCGTCAACCTGACCAACCCCAGTTTCGCCGATAAACACCAAGCGGTGCTGGATCGCGCCTATGCCGCCGGGGTCTGCCAACTGGTGCTGACCGGCACCAGTGTAGAGGGCAGCGAGCAAGCTCTGGAGTTGTGCCAACAACTGGACGAGAGCGCTCAGCGGCTGTTCGCCACCGCTGGCATCCACCCGCATTCGGCCAGCGAATGGAACGCTGACAGCGCCCAGCGCCTGCGCAGTTTGCTGAAAGAATCGAACGTGGTGGCGGTGGGCGAATGCGGGCTCGATTTCAACCGCGACTTATCGCCGCGCGCGCAGCAGGAAAAAGTCCTCGAAGAGCATTTGGCGATGGCGGTCGATTTGCAACTGCCGGTGTTCCTGCATGAGCGCGACGCCAGCCAGCGTCTGCTGGAGATCCTGCGCGACTTCCGCGATCAATTGCCCGCCGCAGTGGTGCACTGCTTTACCGGCGAGAAAAAAGCCCTGTTCAGCTACCTCGACCTTGATCTGCACATCGGCATCACTGGCTGGATCTGCGATGAACGCCGCGGCACCCACCTGCATCCGCTGGTGCGCGACATCCCGCGGGGCCGGCTGATGCTGGAAAGCGACGCGCCCTACCTGCTGCCGCGCAGCTTGCGCCCAAAGCCGAAAAACGGCCGCAACGAACCGGCGTACTTGACCGAAGTGCTGCGGGAAGTGGCGTTGCACCGGGAAGAAAGTCACGAAGAGTTGGCGGCGCATACCACCGCGTGTGCGCGGGCGTTTTTTGGATTGCCCACCCTCCCCTGACTACCCGAACTCCTTTGTGGGGGAGCCTGCTCGCGAAGGCGGCGTGTCAGCCGATATGAATTCAACTGACAAATCGCTTTCGCGAGCGGGCTCAGGTTTTTGTATTGCCACATTGATGTGGGTCAAATCCCGACATTCTCGTAGCGGCACAATAATGGCACCTTGCCGAAACTGTTCCCGCTATCAGAGAAGACCTCCATGGGTGCCTGGCTTAGCAATATCTCGCTGAAGTACAAATTCTGGGCGGTCAATGCGGTCGCCTTTGTCACGACCCTGCTGCTGGTGCTATACGCCGTGCAGCTAGAGCAACAGGCGCGCGGCCAGGCGTCGCAAATGGCCGCGCAACGCCAGGCGCAGTTGTTGAAAGCCTGGCCCGCCGGGCAACCACTGCCAAAGGCCGCTGACTGGCTGACCTTCCTGCGCGGGCAGACGCCGATACTCAACGACCAGCCATTGACGCCATTGCGCGACGCTCAGGGGTGGGTGACCTTCGATGCGCTGCCGCTGTTCGGCGACAATCCGTTGATGGGTGCCGAGGTATTCACAAGGGCCGATGCCCAGCAAGTCGCAGTACTCGCCTATGGCCCAAGCCTGAGCCAGGTATTCAGCGACCGTTTCGTCCACTACGCAGTAGCAGTGTTCGTGTTGATGCTGGCGATGCTCGGCGCTTCGCAATTGCTGATCCGTTTTCTGCTGGCGCAACTCAACACCCTCAAGGATGTCATGCTGCACGTCGAAAAAACGGGCGACCTGTCCGCGCGAGTGCCGTTGACGGGGGCCGATGAAGTCGGGCAAATGGCCAATGCTTTCAACGCCATGCAAGCCGGGTATCAGCGTGTGGTCAGCACCGTCGCCAGCACCGCGCGGCAATTGGATGAAGGCGCCGCGCGGCTGGCATCGAGCATGAGCGAAGTGCGCCACGGTATGCTCGGCCAGCAAAGCGAAACCGATCAGGCGGCCACCGCGATCAACCAAATGTCGGCCACGGTTCACCACATCGCTCAACACGCCGGCGCCACCCGCGACCTCTCGCAAACCGCCGACAGCCTGGCCGGCAGTGGTCATGCCGTGGTGCTAAGGGTGCAAACATCGATCAGCGGGTTATCCACAGGGGTGCAGCAAACCGCGCGGATGATTGAGCAATTGGCCGAAGACAGCCAGAAGATCAACGGCGTGGTCGGGGTGATTCACAGCATTGCGGAACAGACCAACCTGCTGGCGCTCAACGCTGCCATCGAAGCCGCTCGCGCCGGGGAAATGGGCCGTGGCTTTGCGGTAGTGGCGGACGAGGTGCGTAACCTGGCGAAACGGGTGCAGGCCTCCACCGACGAAATCACCGGCATGGTCACCGCACTACAAGCGGGCACCCGCGATGCGGTGGATTTTATGCAGGAAAGCTCATTCAAGGCTGACGATTGCGTGCAACAGGCCCAAGAAGCTGGCGTGGCCTTGGCCGAGATCACCGGCGCGGTGGCGCAGATGCGCGAGAGCAATACCCAGATTGCCGTGGCGGCGCAGCAGCAGAGTCATGTCGCCGAGGAGATGAATCGCGCGGTGGTGAGCATCCGCGATGTCACCGAGAACACCGTGCGACAGACTGTGGGCTCGGCGACCACCAGTCATGAATTGGCGGTGTTGGCGGGAGAACTGAACAGAGCGATTGGTCAGTTGAAGCTTTGAGGACGTCTTCGCGAGCAGACTCGTTCCCAAGAGGCCTGAATGCTTGCAGAGATCACTGTGCGAGCCTGCTCGCGAATAGCGGCCCCCGACCAACATCAATCCAAACCATCAAGCCCTATCACTCCCATAGCCAACCGCGATTCGCCGAGCGACCGGGCCAGGCCTATTCTTCAGGCTATGTACCACGCATGGAATTGAGGAGTTCGATCATGGGTAAACGCCACCCCAACCTGCCCGCCTGGCAATGGCGCGCCTACGGGGCTAATCATCAGCATCCGACCAACCTGGTGTTGCACCTGATCGCTGTGCCGCTGTTTATCGTCGCCGCATTGCTGATTATCTGCGGAGTGCTGGGCCTGCACTTCGGCAACCTGGCCATTGGGGTGATCGGCGTGATTGCCGCACTGGCCTTGCAGCGCCACGGCCACAGCCTGGAGGCGCAAGCCTCCGAGCCGTTCGCTGATCGCAAGGACGCGGTTTCGCGCCTGCTGGTGGAGCAATTCCTGACCTTTCCGCGCTTTATTCTCAGTGGTGGCTGGTGGCGCGCCTGGCGCAATCGCCATCGGCGCTAATCTGTCAGCCGAATACCGTCACCGTCTGCCGGCTGAGGGCGATCAAGCGACCATCGGCGCTCCACAGGTTGGCGGCGGCGTGGCCGTAGCCATCGCGGGCATGCTCGATGGTGACCAGGTATTTGCACCAGTCCAGCGTGGTCAGCTCCAGCAGCGGCTGAACGAATTCAATCGTCCAGGTCAACGTGCTGCCCGCCGCCGGTTTGCTCAGGTGCGGCATCAGCGATGGCGGCCAGGCGTCGACCAACGCCAGGATGTGCGATTCGCCCAATGGCTCTTCTTTCACGTCACCGCGCAAGCGCACCCAGCCCCCCATTTGTCGTGACGTGTTACCGCTGAAGGGCAAGCCGCCTACCGTCCAGCGCATCGCCAGGTGGCGCATGAATTCCGGGGTGATGCCGGGGATATAGGGTAATTCCTGGCACTCGTCCCAGTGCTTCATTTCCGGCGCCGGCTCGGCTGTCACGGTCACTTCGGAGGGCCGCGAGGCGCCGAAACTGCCCTGCACCAGCGTCACCACCTGGCCGTTCTGCATCGCGCGCCCCAGCACTTGGCTGACGGCTTTGCCTTCGCGCAACACATCCACTTCAAAACTCAGGCCTGTATTGGGCGCCACCGGGCCGACGAAGGTAATTGCCAGCGAACGCACCGGCCGATCCGCCGGGACCTTGGCGCGCATGGCTTCGTACTGCAACGCAGCGACCAGGCCGCCAAAGCTGGCGCGGCCCTGGGCCCACTCGGCAGGGATGGAGAGATCCAGCGGTTGGCGGCGGACAGCATCGAGCAGATCGCAAAAGCGCATGGAAACCTCGCAAGCAAGAATCGGATGGCGCGATCTTAACCAGCCGAAGGGTGCTCTACAGCGCGCATTCCGGCCAAATGCGCGGACAGAAGAGCCTCAACCCTTGAAGCAATCGGCGCTGAGTTTGTCGAGCACCCGGTCGGCGCGCTGTTCGGCCTTGGCCATGGTCATTTGCCACACCGGAATGCAGGGTCGCAAATCAGCCTGAAGTTCAGCCTGGGCCAGCCATTGAAAACTATCGTGCCAATCGCCCAGCGCCGCTTGTGCAGACTTGAGGCGTGGCATGGCTTTGGCCGGCAGACGATCGAGTTCGGGATAGGCTTCGATGGCGTAACGCACACGCTTGATCAGCAAGCGCAAGCGATGGCGGTCGTGAGCCGGGTCATGCAGCGCCGCGTCCAGTTGCTTCCATTGCTTGGCCAGGCGTTTTTCGATGCGCTGGCGCAAGCCCTTGAGCAATCCCTGGCGCTGCGAGGCTCGCAGAAAGCGTGGAAAAGCATCCAGCACCAACAACAAGCGCGCCACTTCATCGCTGTCGGCCACGCCAGGAAACACGCCGACCAGTTGCGCGGCGCGGCGCTCGGCCAATACGTGATGACCTTTCTCGTGCAAATACGCCGCCAGCACTTCCAGATCACGCAGCGGCGTGGTCAGGTCGCCCACGGCTTTGGCTGCCGCTTCCAGTTGTTCGACACCGGGCAATCCGCGCAACGGACGCAACAGACTGCGCAAACGCCGTACCGTGGTGCGCAGATCGTGCAGGGCCTCGGAGTCGGTGTTGGCACTCAGGCGCGCCTGGCAGGCGATCAAGCGAATATCCAGGCTGAGAATCTGCGCCACCAGGCGATTGATCATCGGGTCATTCCATCCACCAAGGGTTAGCGGCCCGCGCGGGACTCACGAATGTAGAAGCGGGCTTTCTCGGCCTTGTTGGCGCAGCCCTCGAACGCTTCGAATTGTTGTTGGGTCTTGGCGCCGGTCAGCAAGGACAACGCCTTGGAATAGCTCACGGTGCCGGCAAAGCCTTCGGCCTTGGCCAGGTCCAGCTCTTTCCAGGCGCTGTCGAGTTGGCTGCCGCAGCTGTCGCGGTAAGCGGTCTTGCCGGCGCAACCGGCCAATGCCAAGGCAATCAGGGGCACGCAGATCCAGGCTTTCATCAATCACACCTCAAGGTAGGGAAACAGTCGTGCTGGTTAAGACGGTGGGCCGGGCAAAAAGTGCCTTGCTGCAATGCGCTCACTATAGCCGTGCGCCGGGCCGTTAGGTGGCGCTAAATGTGTGTGCGTTTTTATTCAAATGCGACAGCGCCACCACAACGATTGAAGCCGGCACCGGGTTGGGTGCATTGTTGAACCTTGTTCGCTCAAGGTCCGAGTCATGAAGAAGCGTGTCGCACTGGTGTTGGGCTCTGGTGGAGCCCGGGGTTATGCGCATATTGGCGTCATCGAAGAGCTTGAAAGACGCGGTTACGACATCGCCTGTATCGCCGGTTGTTCGATGGGCGCGGTGGTCGGCGGGATCTACGCCGCCGGCAAACTGGATGAGTATCGCAACTGGATCGAAAGCCTGGATTATCTCGACGTGCTGCGGCTGGTGGATGTCAGCTTCCGCCTCGGCGCGATTCGCGGCGAAAAAGTCTTCGGGCAGATCCGCAAGATCGTCGGCGAGATCAACATCGAAGACCTGCGCATCCCCTACACGGCGGTGGCGACCGACCTGACCAACCAGCAGGAAATCTGGTTCCAGGAAGGTTGCCTGCACCAGGCGATGCGCGCCTCGGCAGCGATTCCCAGCTTGTTCACCCCAGTGATGCAGGGCAACCGGATGCTGGTGGACGGCGGCATTCTCAACCCGCTGCCGATCGTGCCAGTGGTGTCGAGCCACTGTGACTTGATCATTGCGGTCAACCTCAACTCGACCAATCAGAAGCACTACCAACTGCCGGTGATCCCGCGCCCGGCCGCGTTCAAAAGTCGCTTCAACAACCTGGTCAGTTCGCTCGGCTCGCACCTGCCGTTCCGGCGTAAACAGGCCGAGCAATTGCTGTTGCTGGAACAGGAAGCGCTCAAGGCCGAGGCCGCCGAGATCAACCCCTGGCTCGACAGCGCCGAGCCCGAGGCCCAGCAACCTGCCGCCGCCCCGGAAAGCCCCGGCGCACCGAAATCCGCCACCGGATCGTTCATCATCGACAACGTTGGGCCTGCGTCGCTGCTGGATTTGATCAACCAGAGTTTCGAGGTGATGCAGACCTCGTTGGCGCAGTACAAGATTGCCGGCTACCCGCCGGACATTTTGATCAACGTGCCGAAGCGGGTGTGCCGGTTTTTCGAGTTTTACAAAGCGCCGGAATTGATCGCGTTGGGCCGCGAGATTGCGCGGGATACATTGGATCGGTATGAGAGTGAGCGGGAGTAAGGCCGCCGGTTTTTGGGTGACTTGCAGGGCCCCATCGCTGGCAAGCCAGCTCCCACAGGGGTCTTCAGTGCTCACAACAAATGTGCCTGATCCAGATTCCCACAGATCGCTCCAACTAACCCAGTGCTCACAACAGATGAGTCTGATGCAAATCACTTCAACAACCCAAAACCCGGTGGGAGCTGGCTTGCCAGCGATGAGGCCGGATCAGCCAACGCAAAAACTAGAGCCCAGAATCACTCAACAACCGATACCCCACCCCTGCTTCTGTGACGATAAACCTGGGCTGGGTCGGGTCATCCGCGAGTTTCTGCCGCAAATGCCCGACGACGATGCGCAGGTAATGGCTGTCGTCAGTATGAGTCGGCCCCCAGATGTCTTTGAGCAATTGCTGCTGGGTGATGACCCGTCCCGGATGGCGGGCCAGTTGCGCCAGCACTGCGTATTCCTTGCGGGTCAAGGCGATTTCCGCGCCGTCCAGCAGCACGCGACGGTAGGCCAGGTCGACGGTCAGCGGGCCGAAACTCAGCGCCGCTTCCTGAGCTTCACCGGCCGGAGCCTGGCGCAATAAGGCGCGAATCCGCGCGAGGAATTCCTGGATACCAAACGGCTTGGTCACGTAATCGTTAGCCCCGCCGTCCAGCGCTTCGACCTTCTGCCCTTCCCCCGCACGCACCGACAACACCAGCACCGGCGCCGTCGACCACTCGCGAAATTCACGCAGCACTTGCTGGCCGTCCATGTCCGGCAAGCCAAGGTCCAGCACCAGCAAGTCAGGCTTGTTCAGCGCGGCCTGGGCCAGGCCTTCATTGCCAGTGCCGGCCTCCAGCACTTTGTAACCCTGGGACGTGAGGCTGATGCGCAGGAACTTGCGGATCTGCGGTTCGTCATCGATGACCAAAATGGTCGCGGTCTGGCTCATGGTTTCACATCAAACATTAGGGGTGGCAAGAGAGTAACGTAGCCGTGCTTCGACTTCACCGGCTCAGGTTTCACTTTCAAACCCCGGCTGTGCCTGCAACGGCAAGTGCAAGGTGATGCAGGTGCCGCGCCCGTCGATGCCCTCGGTGACGCTGATATGCCCGCCATGAGCGCCGACCATGCCCTGACAGATCGCCAGCCCCAGTCCAGTGCCCTGGCCGCCGCGATCACCACGGGCGGCGGTGTAGAACATGTCGAAAATCTTCGCCCGCTCCTCCACCGGAATGCCCGGACCTTCATCGGCCACTGAAAAATACAGCTCGTTGTCGTCGGCGCCGGCCCGCAATTGCAGACGCCCGTTGACCGGGGAAAAGCGCGCGGCGTTTTCCAGCACATTGACCAGCGCCTGTTCGATCAACGCCGCGTGCACGTACAACAACGGCAACTGCGGTTCGACCTCGGTGCTGACCTGCAACGGCGCCAGCACCGCGCGCAGGCGATTGAGCGAACTGCCAACGATGTCGGCCGGCGACACCCAGTCCCGCGCCAGTTTCAGCGCGCCGTGGCCGAGGCGGGTCATGTCCAGCAAGTTCTGGATGTAGCGATCGAGGCGCTCGGCTTCATCGCGGGTGCCTTCGAGCAGTTCGCGGCGATCCTCCAGCGGGATCGCCTCGCCCAGCGCCAGCAGGCTGTCGATGCTGCCGCGCATGGACGTCAACGGCGTGCGCAAATCGTGGGAGACCGAGGCCAGCAAGGCGCTGCGCAGTTGTTCGGTTTCACCGTGCAGGCGCGCGGCTTCCAGCTCTTCGGCCAGTTGCGCGCGGGCCAAGGCCTGGGCCAGCGGTTGGCTGAGGGCGGTGAGCAAGCGGCGGCGCTGGCCGCTCAGTTGCGTGCCCTCCTTGGCACAGACGCCGAGCAGCGCCAGCGGCCCTTCTTCCCCGGACAACGGCCACCACCACCAACGGCCAAACGGCAAGGTGCCGGTGCCCATGCCGGCCGGTTGATCGTGTTGCCAGGCCCAGTCAGCGGCGGCGCGCTCGCTGTCGGTGAAGCTCAGCGGGCCGCCGGTCTCGACCTTCCATTCTGCCGGGCCGACCCGATTGAGCAGGCACAGTTGCAGCTCGCTCCAGCCTTCCAGATGTTGCGCGGCGGCGCTGATCACCGCTTGGCGATCGGTAGCGGCGGTGAGTTTGCGCGACAGGTCGAGCAGCTCGCTGGTTTCTTCCTGGGTGTCGCGCAGCGCTTGTAACTGGCGGCGCTGACGGGCCGCGAGGTTGCCGGTGAGCGCCGCCATCAGCAGGAAGAACAGCAAGGTCAGCACGTCTTCTTCGCGCTGGATGCTCAGGGAGAAATTCGGCGGAATAAACAAAAAGTCATAAGCCAGAAACGACAATGCCGCACAGGCCAGCGCCGGGCCGAGGCTGCTGCGCACCGCCACTAGCAGCACCGCCGCGAGGAACACCAGCGAGATGTTCGGCAACGCCAGCACACCGGCGACCGCCCAAGCCAGAGCACTGGCGAGGACCGTCGCCAGCAGCGCCAGCGCGTAGTCGAACCAGACCCAGGCCTGCGGCGAACGCTGGCGTGGCGCCTGTTGTTCGTGATCGCTGTCGAGCACGTTGATTTCCAGGCCTCGGGCATCGCGCAGCAGGCGTGACGCCAGGCCACCGCCGAACACTCGACGGCGCCAGCGCAATTGCGACTGGCCCACCAGCAGCAGACTGGCGCGGCGCTCGCGGGCATGCTGGATCAGGGTTTTCGCCACCTCGCCGGCGCGCAGTTGCACCACCTCGCCACCGAGGCGTTCGGCCAGTTGCTGGGCACTTTGCAGGCGCTGGCGCGATTGTTCGTCGCGGGCGCTGCCGTTATCCACATGCACCAGGCTCCAGGGCAAATGCCGGCGCTGAGCGACGCGGCTGGCGTGACGCACCAGGCGTTCGGCCTGGGCATCGCCATCGATGCCGACCAGCAAGCGCCCGCGCACGGCCGGCGCCGCCTGGCCCAGCTGCCGATAACCCTGGGCCAAATCATTGTCGACCTGCGCGGCGGCGGTTTGCATCGCCAGTTCGCGCAAGGCGGTGAGGTTGGTCTGGGTGAAAAACGCATCGATCGCCGCCCGCGCCTGCTCCGGCACGTAGACCTTGCCATCGCGCAAGCGCTCGAGCAGCTCGCGCGGTGGCAGGTCGATCAGCAGCAGTTCGTAGGCTTCCTGCAGCACCCAGTCGGGCAGGGTTTCGCGGACCTGCACGCCGGTAATGCCGCGCACTTGGTCGTTAAGGCTTTCGAGGTGCTGGACGTTGACCGTGGTGAACACGTCGATGCCGGCGGCGAGCAGTTCCTGAATGTCTTGCCAGCGTTTGGCGTGACGGCTGCCGGGGGCGTTGCTGTGGGCCAATTCATCGACCAGCACCAGTTTTGGTCGGGCCTTGAGCAAGCCGTCGAGGTCCATTTCTTCGAGCAGCACGCCACGGTATTCGGAGCGCAGCATGGGTTGCTGCGGCAGGCCGCCGAGCAAAGCTTCGGTCTCGGCGCGGCCATGGGTTTCCACCACCCCGGCGATGACTTTGACGCCCTGGCGCAGTTGCGTGTGCGCGGCCAGGAGCATGGCGTAGGTCTTGCCGACGCCGGGCGCGGCACCGAGAAACACCTTCAACCGGCCACGGCCATCACGGGGTAAATCAGCTAACAGGGCGTCGGCGCGGCCGGAGTCGCTCATGCTTGGGGATCTCTTTCTGTTCAGAGGTTGATGCGTTGACTGTCAGGGCCGCTTCGCGAGCAGGCTCGCTCCCACAGGGGAAAGCGATGCTCTTGTTGGAGCGAGCCTGCTCGCGATGAATCCATCATCGATTTACAGTTTTTCCAGCGCCCGGTTCAGCGCCAGCACGTTGACCACCGGAGGGCCGATCAGCGGGCTTTCGATGTTGGCGTTCATCAGTTCTTCTACGGTGGCCACGGGCAGGTTGCGCGCCTTGGCGACACGCGCCAGTTGATAGGCAATTGCCGCCGGTGGCAAGTGCGGGTCGAGACCGCTGCCGGAGGTGGTCAGCTGCGCCAGCGGCACCGGGCCCTGGCCGGGGACTTGCAGTTTGTTGGCGTCGTCGATGACGCGGGTGGCCAGCGCCGGGTTGCTCGGCGACAAGTTGCTCGCGCCGCTCGACACCGTGGCGAAGGCACCGGCCGATGGACGCGGGTGGAACCAGGCGTCGCCGGTGAAATCCTGGGCGATCAGCGAAGAACCACGGACCTTGCCGTCGGCGTCGCGCACTAGGCTGCCGTTGGCCTGGTCGGGAAACGCGACCTGTGCAACGCCGGTGACTACCAGTGGATAAGCGACGCCGGTGATCAGCGTCATCAAAACAAGCAGGCTCAAGGCCGGACGTAATACGGTGGACATCTGAAAATCCTCGAATTCATGGGTACGCAAAATCTGGGAGCCACTCGATCCTGTGTGGCGAGGGAGCTTGCTCCCGCTCGGCTGCGCAGCAGTCGTAAACCAGTCGATGCAAGGTGACTGACGGGATGCGGGGGCTGCTGCGCAGCCCAGCGGGAGCAAGCTCCCTCGCCACAAAAGTGGTCTTCACCACCTAAGCAGCGCTCCCCGCCAGTTCTCGACTTAAACCAAATGCAACGCCGTCAGCAGCATGTCGATGGCCTTGATGCCCACGAACGGCACCAGAATCCCGCCCAGGCCATAGATCAGCAGGTTGCGGCGCAGCAGCGCGGCGGCACTGGCGGCCTGGACGCGCACACCGCGCAGGGCCAGGGGAATCAGCACCACAATGATCAGCGCGTTGAACACGATCGCCGAGAGGATGGCGCTCTGCGGGCTGGCCAGGTGCATCACGTTGAGTACGCCAAGCTGTGGATAAATCGAGGCGAACAGCGCCGGCAGGATGGCAAAGTATTTGGCCACGTCGTTGGCGATCGAGAACGTGGTCAACGCCCCGCGAGTCACCAGCAACTCCTTGCCGATCTGCACCACGTCCAGCAATTTGGTCGGGTCGCTGTCGAGGTCGACCATGTTCGCCGCTTCGCGCGCCGCCTGGGTGCCATCGTTCATCGCCATGCCGACGTCAGCCTGGGCCAGCGCCGGGGCGTCGTTGGCGCCGTCGCCACACATTGCCACCAGGCGTCCGTCGTTCTGCTCGTGACGGATGCGCGCCAGTTTTTTCTCCGGGGTGGCTTCGGCCAGTACGTCATCGACGCCCGCCTCAGCAGCAATCGCGGCAGCGGTCAGCGGGTTGTCGCCGGTGACCATCACGGTGCGGATCCCCAGTTTGCGCAACTCGGCGAACCGCTCGCGGATGCCAGGCTTGACCACGTCCTTGAGGTGAATCGCGCCGAGCAATTTGCCGTCGACGCAGACCAGCAACGGGGTGCCGCCACTTTGGGCGATCTTGTCGATTTCCCGCGACAGCGGTGCCGCCAGGTCAGCGCGTTTCAGGCCGACGAAGCTCAGCAGCGAATCCACCGCGCCTTTGCGGAACACCCGGCCCTGGTAGTCAACGCCGGACAGACGGGTTTCCGCGCTGAACGGCACTGCAGTGAGTTGCTCGGCGCTCGGCTCAGCCTGTGGATAAAGAGCACGCAGGTACTCGACGATGGATTTGCCTTCCGCCGTGTCGTCCGCCAGCGAAGCGAACAACGCGCCTTCCGCCAGCTCCTTGCCCGTCACGCCGGGGGCGGCATACACAGCGGTGCAACGACGGTTACCGAAAGTGATGGTGCCGGTCTTGTCCAGCAGCAGGACGTGCACGTCCCCCGCCGCTTCCACCGCACGGCCGGACTTGGCGATCACGTTCAGGCGCACCAGGCGATCCATGCCGGCGATGCCGATGGCGGACAACAGGCCACCGATGGTGGTCGGAATCAGCGTGACCAATAACGCCACCAGGAACACCAGCGGCAGGCTGCCATTGGCGAAGTGGGCGAACGGCTGCAAGGTTACGACCACCAGCAGGAAGATCAGGGTCAGGCCGATCAGCAGGATGTCGAGCGCCACTTCGTTCGGGGTTTTCTGGCGTTTGGCGCCTTCCACCAGCGCGATCATGCGGTCGAGGGTCGACTCACCGGGGTTGGCGGTGATGCGCACCAGCAGCCAGTCAGACACCAATCGAGTGTTGCCGGTGACGGCCGAACGGTCGCCGCCGGACTCGCGGATCACCGGCGCGGATTCACCGGTGATCGCCGCTTCGTTGACCGCCGCGATCCCTTCAATCACCTCGCCGTCACCGGGGATCATCTCCCCCGCTTCGACGCGCACGATGTCGTTCTTGCGCAGGGCCGTGGCCGGCACTACCTGAAAGGTGCCGTCGGCTTTCCTGCGGCGCGCACTCAAGCCTTCGCTGCCAGCCTTGAGGCTGTCGGCGCGAGCCTTACCGCGACCTTCGGCCAAGGCTTCGGCGAAGTTGGCGAACAGCACGGTGAACCACAGCCACAGGGCGATCTGCGCGGCGACGAAGGTCGGCACGGTGGTGTCCGGCACAAAGCACAGGATTGTGGTGAGCACGGCGGTCAGTTCGACCACCAACATCACCGGCGCCCGTTGCAGTTGACGCGGGTCGAGCTTGACGAAGGCTTGCACCAGCGCCGGGCGCCACAGGGCCGAGATCGCGGTTTTCGGTTGCTCCGGCGCCTTGGCGGCGACCGGTTTGGTTGCGGGCATATTCATCATTGACTCCTTAGAAGCCCAAGCTCAAATGTTCAGCAATTGGGCCCAGCGCCAGGGTCGGCAGAAAGGTCAGGCCGCCCACCAGCAAAATGGTCACGGTCAACAGGGTCACGAACAGCGGGCCATGGGTCGGGAAGCTGTTCTGGCCGATCGGTGCGCTTTTCTTCAGCGCCAGGCTGCCGGCCAGGGCCAGAACCGGGAGGATGTAACCGAAGCGACCGATCAACATGCCCAGGCCCAGCATCAGGTTGTGGAACCCGGTGTTGGCACTGAAGCCGCCGAACGCCGAACCGTTGTTGGCACTGGCCGAGGTGTAGGCGTACAGCAACTGGCTGAAACCGTGCGGCCCGGGGTTGCTGACCGAGGCGATCGGCCCTGGCAATACCGAGGCAATCGCGCCCAGCACCAGCACGCCGACCGGCATCACCAGCAGGGTGACCACCAGCAATTGCACTTCCTTGGCTTGCAGCTTCTTGCCGAGGTATTCCGGTGTGCGGCCGATCATCAGGCCGGCAAGGAACACCGCGATCAACACGTTGAGCAACATGCCGTACATGCCGGCGCCGACGCCGCCGAAGATCACTTCGCCGACCATCATGTTGACCAGCGCGACCATGCCGGTCAGCGGGTTGAGGCTGTCGTGCATGGCGTTGACCGAGCCGTTCGACGCGGCCGTGGTGGTCACCGACCAGAGCACCGTGGCGGTGGTGCCGAAGCGCGCTTCCTTGCCTTCCAGCGGCGCGGTCTGTTCGACGGCGGCGTTGTTCAGGGTCGGGTTCGGCTGGTATTCCGACCACAGCGAGGTGGCGCCGCCGATCAGGAACAGCGCGAACATGCACGCAATGATCGCGCGGCTCTGACGCAGGTCTTTCACGTAATGGCCGAAGGTAAACACCAGCGCCACCGGGATCAGGATGATCGAGGCCACTTCAAACAGGTTGCTCCACGCGGTCGGGTTCTCGAACGGGTGCGCCGAGTTGACACCGAAGAAGCCACCACCGTTGGTGCCCAATTGCTTGATCGCAATCTGGCTGGCGGCCGGGCCCAGCGGGATGACCTGATCGACCCCTTGCATGGTCACGGCGTTGATGTACTGCGCGAACGTCTGCGGAACGCCCTGCCACACCAGGTACAGCGCCAACAGCAGGCACAGCGGCAGCAGACCGTAGAGGGTGGCGCGGGTCATGTCGGCCCAGAAGTTACCCAGGGTCGTGGCCGATTTGCGACCGATGCCACGGCACAGCGCAACCAGTACGGCCAGACCGGTCGCGGCGCTGACGAAATTCTGCACGGTGAGGCCGACCATCTGGCTCAGATAGCTGAGCGAGGCTTCGCCGCTGTAGGCCTGCCAGTTGGTGTTGGTCATGAAGCTGATCGCGGTGTTAAACGCCAGCGTCCACTCTTGGCCTGGCAGCTTTTGCGGGTTGAGCGGCAGGTATTCCTGGAACAACAGGATCAGGAACAGCAGCAGAAAACCGGCGAGGTTAAAGGCCAGCAACGCCAGGGTGTACTTCTGCCAAGTCTGCTCTTGCTGCGGATCGACACCCGAGACCCGATAACACACCCGCTCCACCGCCCCGAGGATCGGCGACAGCCAAGTGCGCTGGCCTTCCATGACCTTGTAGTAAAAGCGCCCGAGGTACGGCGCCGGGACCAGGACCACCGCAAGGAAGGCGAGGATCAGCCAATAGTCATAACTGTGCATAGCCGCTCCTAGTTCCGGTCCGCGCGCAACAGCGCAACCAATAGATAAATGAACAGCCCCACTGCCAGCAGCAGTGACACCCCGTCCAGAACGCTCATGGAAGTTCTCCGTGTTACGGCGTATTGCCGCGTGTACGGCCATTGTCGGCAGGGAGGCTGTAAAGGAACGAGGGCGAGGGGTGTGGCGGGGCATAAAGAATGCGTAAAGAGTGGGTTTATGGTGGCGTTACAGCTGGGATTTGCAGGGGCTGTGCGGGCCTCATCGCGGGCAAGCCCGCTCCCACAGGGTGCGGTGGTGTAGCGTTTGGCGAGTGCCAACTGTGGGAGTGAGCCTGCTCGCGAAGGCGGCATAAAAGGCAACAACGCTCTGTACTGGCGCACAATATGTAAACATCCAGCAACAAATATTCCCGATACGACTGGTTTCAACGTATTACGACGGCAACTGGCGCAATGGCACGCCCACTGCAACGTTTCACCCTGAGCTGTCCAAACCGTTCAGGGAGCAAACGCATGAACACACAACTCAAACCCACGCTGGGCACTTTGCATCTGTGGGGCATTGCGGTCGGGCTGGTGATTTCCGGCGAGTATTTCGGCTGGAGTTACGGCTGGGGCGTGGCCGGGACATTGGGCTTTCTGGTGACCTCATTCATGGTCGCCACCATGTACACCTGTTTCATCTTCAGTTTCACCGAACTGACCACCGCGATTCCCCACGCGGGCGGGCCATTTGCCTACAGCCGCCGGGCGTTCGGCGAGAAAGGCGGACTGATCGCCGGGCTGGCGACGCTGATTGAATTCGTCTTCGCACCGCCCGCCATCGCCCTGGCCATCGGCGCCTACCTGAATGTGCAATTCCCGGCGCTCGACCCGAAACACGCAGCGGTCGGGGCCTACATCGTGTTCATGGGCCTGAACATCCTCGGCGTGAAGCTCGCCGCGACTTTCGAATTGGTGGTGTGCATCCTGGCCGTGGCCGAATTGCTGGTGTTCATGGGCGTGGTCGCCCCGGCGTTCAGCTTCAGCAACTTCGCACTGAACGGCTGGGCCGGTTCCGATGTGTTCGGCGCCCCGGCGATTGCCGGGATGTTCGCGGCGATCCCGTTCGCAATCTGGTTCTTCCTCGCCATCGAAGGCGCGGCCATGGCCGCCGAAGAAGCCAAAGACCCGAAACGCACCATTCCCAAAGCCTATATCAGCGGCATTCTGACCCTGGTGATCCTGGCCATGGGCGTGATGTTCTTCGCCGGTGGCGTGGGTGACTGGCGCACCCTGTCAAACATCAACGATCCGCTGCCGCAAGCCATGAAAACCGTGGTCGGGGAAAATTCCGGCTGGTTGCATATGCTGGTATGGATCGGCCTGTTCGGCCTGGTGGCGAGTTTCCACGGGATTATCCTCGGCTACTCGCGACAGTTCTTCGCTCTCGCCCGCGCCGGTTACTTGCCACGGGGCCTGGCCAAGCTGTCGCGCTTCCAGACGCCGCACCGGGCGATCCTCGCCGGCGGCGTGATCGGCATTGCCGCTATTTATAGCGACGGCTTGATCAACCTCGGCGGCATGACCCTTACCGCCGCGATGATTACCATGGCGGTGTTCGGCGCGATTGTGATGTACATCATGAGCATGCTCAGCCTGTTCAAACTGCGCAAAACCGAGCCGAACCTCGAACGCACCTTCCGCGCGCCGTGCTACCCATTGGTGCCGATGATCGCGCTGGTGCTGGCGCTGGTGTGCCTGGTGGCGATGGCCTGGTTCAATACCTTGATCGGCCTGATCTTCCTCGGCTTTATGGCGATCGGATTTTTGTACTTCACCCTTACCGCGCAACTGCGTGCGGATGCGCCGGCGGATGCGATGTTGACCGGTTTGTAACGGCTGAAAGTATTACCGGCGGATCAGGCCTAGAATTGAACCACTGCGAAAGCATTTTGCTCAAAGTGGTATGCACGGTCGGTTGGCGAAACCCTCGCCCGCCGACCTGCTTTCAAGGAGAACCCTATGCCCTGGTATGCCTGGTTAATTCTGGTCGTTGCAATCGGCTCGATCGTTGGCGGTTTGATGATGTTGCGTGACACCGCGAACAAAGTGGAGTTGACCGAAGAGCAACGTAAACGCGTCGCCGAACGCAATGCGGAGATGGACGCCAAGGAGGCGCGGGACCGCTGAAATGCGCGCTTTCTGTTGTGAGTAACCTGCCCCGGTAATGTGGAGCGCTGTGGCTTATTAGCTTTTGTGGCCTGTGAGCTTTTCTGGCTGATTAGCTTTTATGGTTGTTGAGCGTTTGTGGCTGTCGAGCTTTTGTGGCGAGGGAGCTTGCTCCCGCTGGGGCGCGCAGCGGCCCTAAGCTTTTTGGGGCTGCTGCGCAGCCCAGCGGGAGCAAGCTCCCTCGCCACAAGTAAGTCCCTCGCCACAAATGTTTGAACTCATTTCTCCCAATCGGCTTTAGCGATGTGCAGCCCATGCTGCCCTTTGTACGCCGCGCGCTCTGGCTGGCTCCAGCCTTCGAGCAATCCATCCTCCAAACGATAAATTTCCACGCCCAGCGGGCGGCAGACGCTGAGCGGATCCTGCGCATCCGGCCCCCACATCGCCAACGACAAATCGCCGCCCGGGCAGGTCGACAACGCACACAACAGATCGATCTCGGCAAAGAACTCCAGGTAATCGCCCTTCTGCGCCGGACAGGCCTTCATGAAATACATGTCGTCGTGATTGAGGCCGGTGCACTGGAAGATGTTCAACACATCATGCACATCGAATTCGGTCAAGCCGTGGGGCAGCACCGCGCGGGTCAGATTGGAATGACAGTGATGATGAAAGTCCTCGCCGGTGAGCATTTTGTTCACGTAGGGATCACAGCGGGTGCCGAGCAAATCGTGCAAGCGGCCACCATGTTCGTCGATGCCGTAGCTGGCCAGGCTGTCGTCGGTGATGGTCACCAGCGGCCGCAAAAATGGCAGGTTCGACCAGAGCCGGTCGTGGGTGCTGACGTGCGCGCCCTGCAACTGCCGAGTGCGCGCGGCCCAGAGCCGTTCGCGGGGATCGTTTGCGTTCCAGACGTTAAAATCCCCCACTTGCGGACCGACCGGCGTGGTCACCCGAAATACATGCCCCGCCGGCACATGCCAGGCGCGGCCCGTGCGGATCGGCACCTCGAACTGCTCAATCAACGTGCGCTGGCCCACGGCATCACGAATCCGCTCATAAAACGCCTTGTCCACCTGCAGTGCCGAGCCTTTGCTGACCTGATAAGCCGCTGGATAGTCTTTGTACATGGCGCAGATCCTCGCTCAAGGGTGAGAAGTGGAACTAAAAAGTTGCAACAGCAGGCGTTCCGAATCGTTGAGGTACAGGCCCATCGCTTCAAGCGCCGCCGCGGTATTGCCCGCCGCGAGCAAGTCATACAGCTCTCGGTCGCGGGCCAGCCAGGGCGCCTGAAAGTCCGACTCGTCCGGCGCCGCGCAGAACGCCAGGCGCAATTGCGCCACCATATTGGTGAAGAACTCATCGAAACGCGGGCTGCCGAGCAGCGCAACGATGCGCTGATGAAAGGCCAGACTGTGAGTGCCGACGGCGCGCCAATCCTCGCGATCACGAGCCAGTTCGGCCGCTTCCAGCGCGAGTTGCATAGCGTGGGAGTGTGGATCGCTGAGCGGACCGCTGGAAGCAATGGCATGCAGCTCCAGGGTGCGGCGAATTTGGAACAGGTCGCGCACATCGCAGGCTTCCAGGCGCCGGACCATCACGCCTCGATGCCGAACGTAACGGGCGAGCCCTTCTTGACCGAGTCGGTGCAACGCCTCGCGAATGGTGTTACGCGAGGCGTTGTAGGCCTTCACCAGATCAGCCTCGACCAGCGCCATGCGGGCAGCAATCGCCCGCCGATGATATTGGCGCGCAACTCCATTGTGATGTGGTCCGCCAGCGCCAGTCCGTCGCTCATCGCCTTGCCTCAAAGATTGTTCAACAATCGTTGAGCAAGGTGTAATCACTAATCGTGCCAGCGCTTGAACAACACACTCGCATTCACGCCGCCGAAGCCGAAGCCGTTGGACAGCGCATATTCGATCGGCATCTTCCGAGCTTCGCCGTGGACGATATCCAGGCCCTCGGCGGCGGGGTCCGGCTGATCGAAGTTGAGAGTGGCCGGCACGATCTGGTCGCGAATGGCTAACAAGGTAAAGATCGCCTCGATGCCACCTGCGGCGCCAAGCAAATGCCCGGTGGCCGATTTAGTCGAGGTCACGGCGATTTCATTGTGGTCACCGAACAACGATTTGATCGCGGCCATTTCTCCAAGATCGCCTACCGGCGTCGACGTGGCGTGGGCATTGAGGTGCTGCACCTGATCGGCACTGATACCGGCCTGAGCCAGAGCCAGCGCCATGGCCCGCCGCGCACCGCTGCCATCTTCAGGACCGGCGGTCAGGTGATAGGCATCGGCGCTGGTGCCGTAACCCACAAGCTCCGCCAATGGCTGAGCGCCACGGGCCAAAGCATGTTCCAAGGACTCAATCACCAACAAACCGGCGCCCTCGCCCATGACAAAGCCATCACGGCCGCTATCAAACGGCCGCGAGGCGCGCTCCGGCGTGTCGTTGTAACCGCTGGATAAGGCACGCGCCGCCGCGAAACCGGCGAGGCTGACCCGGTCGATCGACGCCTCGGCGCCACCGCACACCGCGATATCCGCTTCGCCGCTGCGAATCAGCCGCGCCGCATCGCCAATCGCCTGAACCCCGGCGGCGCACGCTGTTACCGGCGCACCCAACGGCCCTTGGAAACCGTGCTGAATCGATACATGCCCGGCGGCCAGGTTGACCAGAAACGAAGGAATGGTAAATGGCGACAGCCGACGCGGCCCACGAGTGTCAGTGGTGCGCACCGCATCGGCAATCGCGCCAAAACCACCGACGCCCGAACCAATGATCGTCGCCGTACGCTCCCGAGCATGGGCGTCCTCAGGCTTCCATCCGGCTTGCATCACCGCCTGGCGGGCCGCTTCCATGGCGAACATGATGAAACGGTCCATCTTCTTCTGTTCTTTCGGCGGCGTGGCCACGTCCGGGTCGAACCCGGCCTCGGCGTCCTCCTCGAGAGTCGGCACTACACCGCCGACCTTGGCTGCCAGATCGGCCACCACGTCATCAGGCAATTGCCGCAAACCGGAGCGTCCAGCCAACAACCGCGCCCAGACAGTTTCAACGCCCGTTCCCAGGGGAGACACCAGGCCCATGCCCGTCACGACGACTCGACGATCACTCATATGCCGCATACCTCCATTTAATAGGACTTACTTGTAACGCGCCGCCGCTTTGTCCTTGGACAAATTCGGCACCAACACATGACGCGCCTTGACGTAAGCATCCCAGTCAGCCGCACTCGGCAACGACGGAATGGTGATCAACTCGCCCTGATCGAAACCGGCCAGTGCCGCATCCACCATTTCGCCGACTTCCATGACCATCTCCGCCGGAATGCCGTTGAGCTCAACACCCGAGCGCTCCCAAATTTCAGTGCGCGTTACCCCTGGCAACACCGCTTGCACTTTGACTCCGGAGCCATCCAGTTCAGCGTTCAGGGATTGCGTCAGGCTCAGGACGTAAGCCTTGCTGGCGCTGTAGGTCGCGTTGAAACGTTCAGGGAACAGCGCCACTACCGACGCAATGTTGATAATCGCCCCACGCCCAGCCTTGGAAAAGCTGGCTGCCGCCGCTGAAGCCAGGCGCGTGACGGTGATTACGTTCAACTGAATCATGCGCTCCAGCGCATCACCGTCGGCATTGGCCAGCAAACCATCAGCGGCCACGCCCGCGTTGTTGAGCAAAAGGCTGATGCTGGAGTCACTTCGCAGGCGCTGCTCAAGTTTCAATACATCATCAGGTTTGGTGAGGTCGGCCTTCAGCACCTCGACTTGGACGCCGTGGGCAACACGCAACTTGCTCGCCGCCGCTTCCAGACGTTCCAGGTCGCGTGCAACCAGGAGCAAGTCGTAACCGCGAGCAGCCAGCCGCTCCGCGTAAACCGCTCCGATTCCGGAAGAAGCACCTGTGACGAGGGCGGTACCTTGGGACTTGATCGAAGACATGACAGAACTCCTGGGAATCCCTGAGGGGGAAATGAGCGCGAGGTTTTCAAGCGCCCTGCTGGCTGAAGAAATTATTACAGCCATAATGTAAAAGCAATATGACAACCGTAATTTAATTTAGCCGGCGATGAAATTTGCAGCGCCACAGCACCATCGCCTCCCCCAAAACGATGAAGGGCCGATCAGATGACCGGCCCCTGGCGCTGAATCAACAGCTTAGTTCACCTCAAGCTTTTCACGGTTGCGGTCGAGAATCGCCTTGCCAATCCCTTTCACCTCCAGCAATTCGTCTACCGACGAAAACGGACCATTACTGTCACGATACGCAACAATCGCCTTCGCCTTGGCCTCCCCTACTCCCGCCAGTTCCCGCTGCAACGTTGCCGCATCTGCGCCGTTCAGGTCCACTTTAGCCACCTGAACCGCACTAGCCGCCGACACAGCCGCAGGCGCCATTACCGCCTCGGACTTGACCCCAGGTGCGGCCACCACGGCGATCGAAGCACTGGTCAGCAGAGCAAAAATCAGAGAGTAGAAATAACCTGTACGCATATGTGACGCTCCTTGAAATAAGTCAGAAAGCAGCTTTCCTGAGCTGCCCCCTCAACGCTAGGCGATGTGAAGCGACTGTCAAAAATGTGTCTGTTGCAGGATGTGAATCTTTCAGTCAGAGCTGATCTGTCGGATGGAAAATTGAGGGAAAGCTTGGAGAAACTTAAAAAAAGTCATTCCGCCACCCGCCGCTCGGGGGATTTAGAAATCTTGACTGGTCCCCAGCGAACTTTGTGCATCGCAAATGAACTACGTCAATGCGCCGGGTTGGTCCGAACTTTCGAGTCAGGCGGAGGGTTCCGGCGACGCTGTGAGCAAGTTCACCAGGTAGGCTCGTATTTATCAGGCGATCTGAAAGTAGCGTTAAAGCACCCTCGCTTGATTAGCCTGCGTGCTATCTGATAATGTCGCCAGTTAAGGAAAATACTTAGAGCTGCTAATAAACTCGTGGGCAGACCTATAGCTCGAGCTACTCGGTCAGTCGCGAGCTACCTAATGAGCACACTCCCCCATCGTGGGTGGATAAACTTCGTCATCGCAGCCTCAAGGCTGTGCAACACAAGAAAAACATAGAAATGAATAAGCTACTAGATATTAACCGCCACACACTGATGGGCTGTGTGGGCGTGGTTTTCATGGTGCTATGGTTCTCTTTTAATTTCAATCATGGGGAAAGAATTCAGCACAACGATGGATTGGGCTGGGATGGTGCCGCCTATGCCGACTGGGCGCAGCGCGATTCAATGGAGGTGCTCAACAGCCGCAAGGTGTCTGAATATTATATCGGACGCTTACTGCCCTCCATTATTGTCCATAACGCTTCAAATTTATTAGGCTACGACATCAGTTCCACCCCTCGAGTGATACATGCCTTTTACTTACTTAATGTCAGCCTGCTTATCGTTGCAGCGGGACTACTTATTTTGATTGGCCGACACTATCAATGGCGCTCACCCATCTATTTTCTGGGTTTCATCGCATTATTTTTCAATTATCCAGTTTTAACCAACCTGTCCTACAATCCAACTTTGACGGACATTTCCGGATATGTTCTAGGCTTGGGAATTTTTTATGCTTACATCAAAAACCGCTTCGCGCTTTTAGTTGCACTCAGCTTTCTCTGCTGTTTTGTATGGCCCACCATGCTTTATGGAGCCTTACCGATGATTATGCTGGGGCGGGCTCGTATCCCCCAGCGCCCTCCCTCCCTGCACAGCCATATACTGGCTTTACTGGTTGGCGTTTCTCTACTTGGACTCGCAGCCTACCTCTATGCTAACGGCCTGCGGCAATCAGGCGGCACTACCACATTCAAAGCTGAGATCCTTCCACTAAGCTTGATTCTGTTTCTCACCTACATCTATCTGGCCTTGAAGCCGATGGTTGACGTGCCATCGTATTTGCAAGCATGCAGGCACATCAAGGTAATTCCCGTCATTGTGGGCATCCTGATATACGTGGTTGTCAAAGTGATCGTCACGCACTTTTCCGACCAGACACCCGGCCCACTCACGATTACCAGTTACCTTGGGCTGTTTACTCAGGCGTCCTTATCCAACCCGCTGATAAATGTTGTCGCACACGCTATGCACTATGGCCCTTTTTACATGATCGCCATATTGCTCTGGCCACGGATTGCTGCGCAGGCAAAAGAGGAAGGCCTGGGTCTCTGTGTGTTCCTCGGGTTGTTCGCATTTCTATCGATAGGCTCCGAATCACGCCAGTTCTTAAACGCTTGGCCCGCGCTAGCGATGCTGACATGTCAGACGCTGAACAAGTTGGGCGACGAACATAAGATCGACTGGTGGTTTACCTATACTATCGCCGGTATGGGACTCATTCTTTCCAGGTTCTGGCTGAGTATTAATGTCGGCCCATGGACGGGTAACTTCCAGGCATTTCCTGATCAAATGCTCTACATGTACTCAGGCCCTTGGATCTCTCACCAGATGTACGGCGTTTTTCTAGCAGTAACGCTCCTTTGCTTCATGACCTTGCTGACATTACTACGCCAAACAACGGGCTCAGCCCTGCGCACACCGAAACAGGACGCATGAACCGATGAAAACCCTGTCTATCGTAGTACCCGTCTATTTTAATGAAGGCTCGTTGCCAGATCTATTCAACAAGCTCCTATATATTGAGGACTTGCTAAAGCAACAAGACATGTTACTTGAATTAATATTCATCGATGATGGCTCTCAAGATAACTCCCTGATTTTGCTTAAACAGTTAGCTATTGCGCGCCCCGGTACGAAAGTTATCAAACTAAGCCGAAACTTTGGTGCCATCAGCGCAGTTAAAACTGGCCTCAACTACATAACTGGGGATTGTTTTCTGTTTTTGGCTGCGGACCTTCAAGATCCTCCTGAATTGATTCCAGAGATGATTAGCCGCTGGAAGAACGGCACTAAGTACATCATTTGCGAACGTACCGACCGACAAGACCCGCTCGGTTCCAAGATTTTTTCGGCTATTTACTACAAGCTCTTGCGCAAATTTGTCATGGCCAGCTATCCGAAAAACGGCTTTGATTTGGCACTCATGGATGCGCAACTATTGCCTTACCTCAAAGATAGCGGCAAGCATATTAACTTTCCGCTATTTCCGTATTGGCTGGGATTCACTCCGGAAAAGATACCTTACGTACGGGTCGCTCGCGAACACGGAAAGTCCAGATGGACGTTCGGTAAAAAATGGAAGCTTCTCATTGACTCCATTTTCTCTTTCTCCTTTGCTCCCGTGAGGCTGATTTCCGCAATAGGCTTGATTGTGTCGCTTGGTAGCTTCGCATACGGCACGGTAGTCGTGCTCAGCGCCTTGTTCGGCAAGGTCGACGTACCGGGCTTCGCAACCCTCGCTACGCTCGTATCATTCCTGCTGGGTTTGATCATCGTAATGCTCGGCGTGATGAGCGAATACATCTGGAGAATTTTCGATGAGGTCAACAGACACCCTCATGCAGTTATTGAAGAAGAAATTCTTTAACGTAGAGTTTATTAAATTTCTGATCGTGGGCTCGATCAATACTGGCGCCGGGTATATCTTCTATCTGGCTTTCATTCAGGTCATGGCCTATACCTACGCATATTCTCTTTCCTATGCATTGAGCGTAGTCGTCTCATACGTGTTGAATGCTCGCTTCGTTTTCAACGAACCGCTGTCATTGAAAAAATTGCTCGCGTTCCCACTCGTGTATATCGTCCAGTACATAACTGGACTGTGCCTGGTCTACATCGCTGTGGAAAAGCTCTCCATCCCCCCAGTGTTGGCACCGCTCCTCATTATTATCGTGACTCTTCCCGTAACCTTCCTGCTCGCACGGCTGATTGTAAAATAGTCGCAAATTCTGTTTTCCGCGAAAGCAAAAGGGGCCGGTAATCACCGGCCCCTAGTGCGAAAGTTTGTAGCTGACTTCAAAACGTTTTTGGCAATCACTGCCGTGGAGTACCCGAGCCCGACAATTATGGATACGATCAAGGTTCAAGGCGACGCTGCTGGTAAATCCAGTCGACTATTTCACCATCCGGGGTATAGCCACTCACAGTCTCGCGCAGCAGTTGGCGAACACGCGAATAGTCATCTTCTTCAACTGCTGTCAGTAGCTTCACCAAGCGGCCCTTCAGCACATCCCAAGCAAGGTGATCCTCATCGGCGGTCATGATCATTGGGTGTGGAGTTGCCGAAACATTTTCTCCGATCAGCAACTCTTCGTAGAGCTTCTCACCTGGACGCAATCCGGTGAACTGAATGGAGATATCACCGTGCGGGTTTTTGTCCGAGCGGATGCTTAGCCCTGACAGATGGATCATCTTCTCCGCAAGCTCGACAATCCTCACCGGCTCGCCCATATCCAAAACAAATACGTCGCCTCCCTGTCCCATTGACCCGGCCTGAATCACCAACTGAGCCGCTTCGGGAATGGTCATGAAGTAGCGGGTGATCCTAGGATGAGTGACCGTGAGCGGCCCCCCCGACTTGATCTGACTATGGAAGAGCGGAATGACAGAACCGGATGAGCCCAGGACATTACCGAAACGAACCATAGTGAAGCGTGTTTTATTAACACGAGAAACATTGATCTCATCGCCAAATAAAACAGGCGCTATCTCGCGGCTCAGCGCCTGAAGTATCAACTCGGCGAGTCGCTTGGTGCTCCCCATTACATTCGTCGGCCGCACAGCTTTGTCGGTAGATATCAAGACGAAGTTGGCAACCCCTGACTGCAACGCCGCTTGTGCAGTATTTAGAGTTCCTATCACATTATTCAACACGCCTTCAGCTATATTGTGCTCGACCATTGGCACATGCTTGTAGGCTGCGGCGTGGTAGACCGTGTCGACCGACCAAGTACTCATTACGTCAAGCAGTTTTTCTTTATGACGAATGGATCCAAGGATCGGCAGTAACTGCACCGGAGATGACTCCCGATTACTGCGATGCTCGAGTTCAGACAGGATGCTGTAGAGATTGAATTCACTGTGTTCGAATAGCAGCAGCGTAGTAGGACCAAGCGCGAAGATCTGTCGGCACAATTCGGACCCTATCGAACCGCCAGCCCCTGTAACCATGACAGTCTTGCCACGAATACAACGCTCCAGCAGTTCCGGTTGAGCCGGCACAGAATCGCGGCCCAATAAGTCAGCGATGTCCACTTCGCGGATGTCCTCGACTTTTACCCGACCGCTCGCCAAATCAGTAAAGTTGGGAACGCTGCGAACATGCAGGGGAAAACCTTCGAGCAGATTGAGAATTTCCCGTCGTCGCGCGCGGGTGGAGGACGGCAAGGCAAGAAGTATCTCCTGAGCACCGGTAACATCAATCATCTGCTGAATACGTTTCGGCTTATAGACCTGCAAACCGGAAATCGAACGATCAGAAATGCTGGGGTCATCATCGATAAATGCAACCGGTCGCATGACTCGCCCCATACGCAATGCAGCGACCAGCTGATTGCCTGCAACTCCAGCGCCGTAAATGGCAACCTTGGTCAAACCGTCATCACGATTCGTAAACGGAACGTGTTGAGCAGCGGTGAACCAGTCACCCATAAAATACTGGCGCATAAACAAACGTAGACCACCAATTATGACCAGGCTTAGCCACCAGTAGTTAAAAATCACCGACCTTGGAACTACTGACTCATGATTGCTGTACCAGTAAACGATCAACGCCAAGATAAGCGAGGAAAGGCTGACCGCCTTAATGATCGCGATCAGTGCGTCATTGCCGAAGTAACGCATGACCGCTCGGTACATGCCAAATCGTATGAAAAGGGGAATCGCAACCAAAGGCGCACAGATAAACAGCCAAATGTGGACCTTCAGGGGATTGATCATTTCATCAATCCCTAAACGCACCATGAACGCCATCCATAAGGCTACCCAAACAAGAATCACGTCCGTAAATACTTGGATCGACCGCTTCTGCCGACGCGGGAGCCCTAGCAAAAATTTCCTCAGTCTGACCACATAGCCTTGCTCCAAAGCGCCCTACTCCCTTTTTTGAACTCATTTGAGCCCATTGTACGTAGGTAGGCTTCGTCCTAACAGGAAAAAACGATATAAGTAATATCTGCGAACAGGCATGCCGGCACACTGCACCCGTGTGTGCGACAGCGACTGCACCATGCCGCATACATAGGTGAGTTGTTAATGCAGCGATGAACCGTAGGCGGCTCCGCGCCTAGTGCCCGAGAATCAGGAGTTCGGCCAAGAGCCAATGATCAGAGGCCTTTTTGGACGCCTGGCAGTGCGCCATGACGCAGCTGGAACACGGTCGATTGCGATTTCACGCGCAAAGCAATGGGCAAACATGCCCTTCACACCACGACCCGGCCCCTCTACAACGCGCGGAAACTTGCGCCTTCCCTGCTAAGTTCTGACCTGGCATTACGTGCGGGCTCCCACCCTAACACGCGCTGAGCATGCGAGCTGTCCACTTCCAGCGATCCACAAAGTTGCTGATAAAGCGCCTTCTTCCCCACAAGTGAACTCATGACTTTCATCAATACTGGTGGAACAGGCAACTGCACGCATTTCTTGCCCATGCCATCCGCGAGCGCACGAACCATATCGCTCGTTGACAACACCGGCTCATCAGCTACGAGAAAAAGCTGTCCTGCCGCTTTAGGATGTCCTGCCGCAAGCGCAATGAACTTACACAGGCTCGTTACACTGATAATACTGCGTCTGTTAGTAACGAGACCAAACGGCATGGGAATGCCTGTGGCGACCAGCTTCATTAGACGACGAAAATTGCCGGGCGCGTGCGCGCCAAAAACGAGTGGCGGGCGAATCACCACCAAATCGGTAGGCGCATGTTCAAGCAGCGTGGTTAATCCAAGCTCAGCCTCGTATTTCGCGATTGCGTAAGGAGCTTGAGGTGCCGCCGGTGACAGCTCCGAGAAAGCGTGACCTTGGGTTTCGTTTCCGTTAACACCGATAGAGCTGATGAATACAAAGCGCTGAACACCTCGCGAAACGCAGGCCTCAGCCAAGCGGACAGAGGCATCACGATTCACTTTGCGAAAAACTTCCAACGGATCCTGCTCGTGCGAGTTTAAAACATGAGCTCGGCCTGCCAGATGGATAACACAATCCATTCCCGCGATACGATCCGACCACGCCTCGATATCGTCCAGATCTCCCAGTACGACATCACCGGAAGCGAACTCTGGCGGCTTGCGATGCAGCGTCATCACCTCATGCCCATCACCCAGCAGCATCATGCATAGATTTTTTCCAACGAAGCCGGAGGCCCCTGTCACAAAAATTTTCACACCCGCTCCTTAGCCAAGTTACGATGCGCCGCCGCCGGCACATCGTTAATCAGCCTTTGCCTATTCTGCGCAGGCACGCAGCCAGCAAACCGACAAGCAGTCCCGTGATTAAGCCCAGAACTATCACGGGGACCTGTCTCGGAAATACAGGACTGGAAGATGGGTAGACCGAAACCAGCTGCGTTGGTATGTAACCCAATGCGTATTCGTATCGACGCAGTGCAGACTCGATTTGGTTGATGGCTTCGCGGTGAGCGACATACACAGCCACTTGTTCCGCGATGCCGCTTTCGCTTTGCAGCGCATCCAAGTGAGTGCGTCTTGCCTTTTTGAGATCAGCCACCATCTGCGAAAGTTGCTCACGACCAGGCAGACTTAGGACATCCTGTTGCTGTCGAATCATTTCGAAAATGCTCTCAGCGCACTTCGACGCAAGCTCTGCACTACGCCCGCGAACATTGACGGTCAGAAAGGCAGGTTGCCCCTCAGCTGTGTAGCGAGCTTCCTTCATCATCTTTAGCTTCGACTCAGGTGAGTCCTGAAGTCCACAAGCGCCCAACACTTCGCTGGAATATGCAGCAGGCGTATTCAGTCGCGCAATCACCAGCACTGCAGACTCCACCTGGTTTGGAATAGGTATGCCATCTCTATCCAGTCCGCGGTTTTCCGCCATCTTTACGATTGCTGAAGCGTCATACTCAACCGGTGTGAGTGCAAGATAAGCAGCCGCGCCCAGCAGACCCAGCACGATGCCTGCAGTGATGAACTTCCAGCCTTGCGCCAAAAATTTTATTAATGAAAGAAATGTAAAAGCTTCTACGTTATTTTTTTCTGCGGGGTCATACATACAAGGTTACTCGCGTAAGTTTAAGTTAGGCTATGCCCTTCACGATAAAAACTCGACTTTGCCAACCACTATTCGTAGATCGTTGGACAATGAGCCTTACCGGCTTATTTTCAGAATTGGCTTCAGGGCTACCCGATAGGTAAATATTTGGATAAGTACGCAAAGAGCGATAAACCCCAGATTTGTCCAGGTGTACGCCTGGGGCGCAAAACCAGCCATTACGCAGGAGTAGCTGATGCGTAGAAAAATCAAAAAAGAAATGATGTTCGGATTCTTTCTGAAAAAATAAACGGATGCGACCAAAGACAGGTATAGAAACAGCGCAGCCCCCACCGCCCCCAAAGAGCCCCACGCCATCAAAAATGGAAAGTACTCCGTCCCGACGTTGATTACCGGCTCATCGAAGGGAATAGTGGAGCCCAATGTTTCTACGCCACCGACCCCTGGAACCAACTGGTTGATCAGAAAATCCGAGTCGATATAACCTTTTGCCATGATCGAGCTGAAGTTGTAGATACCAGCACCGATATATAGCAAGATCCATTTCACCCCGGGGGAAGCCGCGCTATAAAAGTCGCTAAAAGGCAACGCTACCCAATCAAGACGCCCGGAACGAAATTGACCCAGCTTGGCAAACAGTAATAAGGCTCCAGACAAGCTTACGATCAGCGTTTTCCAAGGAATCTGACGTTTAGAGAAGAAGATCAAGGTTATCGCCAAACCATACACTGATGTAAAAAGACGATTTCGATCCAGAACGAGTACTGGAAACGCCAGTCCGACGGCGATAAAAATAGCTTTCATGCGCTTATCTGGATAGCACAGCAACCCTACTATCGGTAGCACCCAGCACATATTTGAAATATGCCGAACATGCGATCGACCACCTTCAAAATTCGCGTAAATCTCTGGATTGCGCAGGGGCAGAGGAAATAATGTCAAATCGACAACGCACGCTCCCAGAATGATCCACGCCAAAAATTTTACCCAATAACACTCCGGTGACCGCTCAAAAGGTATTAGTCGCAGATCTACACGCGAAGGCAGGCGAATCCCAAGGATTGTATCCAACACCAACGCCAGGGCCGCGACAACCATCAATATGGAAATACCTACGCCATAACCACTCGGCAACTCAAACGTGAGCAATGCGATAAGGCAGCTACCAAACAAGGGCACAGAAAAAAACACTGCAGGGGAGCGCTGGAGATCTTTCACATGCCGCCCTTTTCAAAATGGATCATGCTTTGAATTTCCCAACAGCCTTGAGTACTATGTAAGTGGTCATGCAAAAGCACGCATTTAGCCATCGGCGTTGCAGAAATGCAATCTTCGCGCCTATAAAATAATACTGCGCTTGAAGCATGCTCCTGTAAGCACCTTTGAACTTTTCAACATGTTTCTGGGCAACTTGTCGTGACTCTTGAAGATTTTTTATCCTCGACAAAACATGCGGAGTTCGACAAGTATTGGTGCTATGCACCCTGTAGGCGCAAACAGGCTCATCAATGAAACCTAACGCGCCCAGCGCTGCAATGCGCAGGAAGAAATCCCAATCGTCAATGCGCAAGCCCTCATCCCAGCTTTCGCCAGCAGTGACATACGCTTTGCGTACCAACGGAACCGGACCCGCTACTGCCCAATCTGAAATTACAGAGGCGATAATGCCTGTTTCGGAGAGGTATTTCTGTTTGTCTGCTCGATGCAGATCTGTCATACCGCTCTTGTGCACAACTCTGCCATTCTCGTCGACTACAATAGAATCGCCGATAACAGCGACTTTATTCGGGGAGCCCAACAAATAATCAACAAGCTTCTTACTACCGCCAGATAAAAAATAGTCGTCACTGGCCCCCAGTCGAATAAACTCACCGGTAGCCATATTCGTAAGTTCATTTATAGTCGCAGTCACGCCCTTATTAGCACGACTTCTATATTGGACCTTAATGCTATTGCCGTGAGCCGCAATCCATTGCTCAATGACCTTCGCAGTATTATCGCTGGAACCGTCGTCAATAATAACAATTTCTTTGTTGTCATAAACATCGGCCAAGATACTATCAAGACAACACTTGACGTATTGATCGTGATTATAAGCAGGTACGATGTAAGAAACTAAGGGAACCAATACCGCCTCCGGGCATTATTGCGACCGATATAAGGCGCATTAAAATAGTTGCAATTTATATACTATCAACTGGGGATGAGTCAACCGCTCTCACCCCAGAAGTCAGGGTGCGCTCACTCAGGATCGCTTGTCGCAGCAGTGAAAGCGTCAAGACCACCGGGCCCTGAAGGACTCTAAAGCGATAGCTGCGTGGAAGCGTGCCGGCATCATTTCTCAACACTGGAAGTGCTGGCGGCGCGCTCAAGCCCACCTGCGTGAAACTTGATAGCCAAAACGAGCAAGGGTAAATAAGCCAAAACCAAGCCGAGCGAACCATCCAGACCGAACGAAACTACGCACATCGCGATTGGGAAAAGCCAGAACGTATTTAATGCCGCAACCCCAAGTGTGACCGGTAGATGTTTACCAAAATATCTGGAGGCGAATTGATAACCGTGGCTGCGATGAGCTTCGTAAACCTTATCACCGCGCAGACAGCGACGCGCCAGGGTAAACGTTGCGTCTACGATGAACACACCTAGGAGAATCAACATTGCCCAGAATAGCCTGGGTGACGTTAAGGACGCGTTTATCGCGAAAATACCCAGAACCATTCCCAGAAAACCACTGCCCGCATCGCCCATGAAAATGCGCGCTGGCGGAAAATTCCAGAACAAGAATCCTGCCGTCGCGCATGCGAGACACAGAGGAAGCCAAATCATTCCTTCAAAACCGCTGATCCAATAAAGCAATGCGAGCCCGACGCACACGCAGATGGTCTCAACACCCGCTATACCATCAATACCGTCCATGAAGTTGTAAAGATTCAGCATCCACACCAGAAAGATTGCGGAGAACATGTAACCGGCCCAGCCCAAATCGATCGTGGCGCCAAACACCTCAATTTCCGGCAAACCACCCATCCAGACCAATGCCCAGGCGGCTGCAGCGAAATGTCCCAATAAGCGCCATCTGGCAGCTACGTGACCATGATCGTCAATAAAACCAATGACTGCGATCAGCGCTCCCGCCCCACCCACAGCGACCAGAAAGACTACCGGCGCCAACTGCAGCCATGCCGTGATTGGCAGACTCAACAGAAAAACCAAAACGATCGCAACGCCCCCTCCGCGCGGAGTAGGTGTCGTATGCGAACTCCGGGAGTTCGGGACATCGATTATTTCGCGAGCGAGTGCGTATCGTCTTATCCACGCCGTCAACGCTAACGACAGAACACAAATGAAGGGAAGGAATAACCACTGAACCATTAGCTTACGCTCCATAAATTCTTTCTGAGCGGCTCCGGCTTAACCGTCTCCACGGCTCACACGATGAATGAACGCCATTGAAACCGAGATTTACAAAAAATTGTCAGATACTTCTCAAGGCGCTGACGGAATTATACATAGCTGGAAATTCCGCTCAAAGCCCAAATTCGGTGATCACATTAACCATCAACTTTTGCACGGGCTAAAATTAATAAACGCCGAGGACCACCATGGCCAACAAGTAAATTCGATCGCGAGGTCGGCGTCGCAATTTAGACCAATTCCGGATCAGAAAGGCGCGGGAAATATCGGTTTCATTTGAAAGATCATTTGGCAAGCCTTGAATTTTATCAGATAACAAATTTGAGATCTTATTGACTTCAGCGCGATACCAGCCACTTTTCAATAAAGACAAACGGCTGACGAGCGCCTTGAATCCGGAGTTCGCCCCAAATTGGTTACTGGCATGTTGACGATAGAGCATATGTGGGACGGCATCCATATACCAAGACCGACCATTCGCCCTAAACCAGGCATACAAAAGCCAGTCATGCAATGACACCTCACCGACACGAGACCAATTAGCAACGATGAATCGTTTGAAATCGAGCGCATCAGCGGTTTTCAGTACGTAGGTGCAGCCTGGTCCGGCAGCCTCGAAAAGAAAATCATATGTTCGCTGCGGCTGTACCTTGTTCAGAAGAGCTTTGCGACCATCAGGCCAGAAGGCCATAACGTTGCCGGAATAAGCGCAGGCGCCTGATGAAGAAATTTTCTCATGGGCGGCGGCGAGCTTATTTTCTAGCCAAATATCGTCCTGGTCAGAAAGCGCCACGTAATCGAAATCGGAGAAATCCACATCCCGAATCAGCCTAAAAAAATTCCGCGCAGCACCACCAAACCGCTCTCCGCAGGGAAGAACCTTGATTTGCGAATTGTCCAACGCTAATTGGCTAATCAACGCTTCAGTTCCATCAGAGGAGCTATCAACACTGACGAAAATCGTTACCCGGACGTCTTTCTGCTTCAGGATCGACTCCACCTGGGCCGGTAGCCACTGCACGCCGTTATAGGCAGCTAATAAGACAGCGATCTCAACCATATACTGCAAAATCTCCTTTAGTTCTCACCGATCATCGGCAACATGAACTATATCGCACTTACAATCAGCTTAAACTTTACAGATCACCGTCGCATGTTAACAGGATAGCGCAATTACCTACCGACCGTTTACATTGCTCGCCTTTCAAGGAGAGTGCGCTCACCCCAAATTATGCTGCACACGACACTAACGCATCATTTCATGGTCGAGATGAACCGGCGAGTTACCATAAAACAAAAGATAAAATAGATCGCGTAATTCACGACAAATGCATACATAGCCCCTACAAGACCGAAATAATCAGTCAGAAAATAAGTCCAACCGATATAGGTCAGACTAAAAAATATCTCTGAAAACACGAACAACTTCGTCATAGCCTTGGCGAGCATGATAAACGAGAGTAGGAATGCCATAATCTTTATAACATCACCAAGCAACTGCGGGGCGTATAGATAGAGCGCACCCGAGAAAGCGTCCGAGAAAAGCAAATGAGTTATAATATCACGAAAAATGTATATACCTAAGGCTGAAACCACAACCGCTGGAAACAAGTATTGGTAGGCAGATTTTATTTCGGCCACGAACAATTTGCGATCAGCAATCGACGACAGCTTCGGCAAATAGTAAACAGTTATCGCCATAGTAATGAACAGAAGATAAGCTTCCGATACTTTACTCACCGCTTGCCAATAACCAACCTGCTCCCAAGAAAACTTATTCGCCAGTATATTCCTCGTGGCAATTTGAACCACAGGAGCGAGAAGCGCCGACGTGAGAGTCATTAGTGCGTAGCGCGATAAGTTCTTGACCGTCTCAACATCCCATTTCAGACGAAAAAAACTCCAGTCGAAATAGTTACTTTTCTTATAGAATGCGAAACTCACCAGTAACAAACTTGCCTGCGCGAGTAGAAAAGCCAACAGCACACCGTACAACTGGAAGTAATAACCCATTAGCAGAGGGGTCAATACTCCAAGCGCTGCCCCCCCGACATGTATGGCCGCGAGACGTTTAACATCCATCATTCCATTGATAATGGCAATGATAAGATTGTGTAAGGCTACAAAGATCTGAGCGAAAGCCAAGACAACGATTAAACTTTCATAGCGAGGATCACCAAGCAGCCATAGTGTGATGCGGTCGCTAAAAGCGAGAACCGCAATACACATGACAAAAGATGATACAAGAGAAAAGCTAAATGCTGAATTGAGTAGATTTTGAAGGGGAAGATTTTGCTCGCGGTATTCAGCTACGTATTTAACTACTCCGGCTCCTACTCCCCCACCTGAAAACACGACCAGCAGCGCTGTCAGGCTCATAAACTGGCCCAACTGTGCGACTCCTTCAGGGCCCGCCAAGACAGCCACAAACTTCATAACCAAGAAGCCCGATAATAAGCGAGCGACTGTGGCGACAGAGGTCAGCAGGCCGGTTCTCAGAATATTCAAAATCACAACCATTCAACGCAGCATTTAAATTGCACGCATCAGCTCCTTCTGAAGCTGATGACCACCTACAACCAAAAAGAACACAATATCAAGAGAAGGAATTCAAGCACTCGACAACCTGCCGCACCTCATCTGCTGATGTAACCGGACTTAATGGCAAGCTCAGCACTGTAGCGTGCAGGGAGTCAGTGATCGGGTGATGCTGAGAACTGAACTCTTTATAAGCATTTTGCTTATGCGGTGGAACGGGGTAATGAATAAGTGTTTCAATTCCATGGCTGTGCAAATAACTTTTCAGCTCATCACGTTTCTCAGTGCGCACCACAAATAAATGCCATACATGCTGCTCTTGGAGAGCCGGGTACGGAACCTTGATTAGAGGGTTATCGAGATGGTCGATGTACTGGTTCGCCAAGGACCTTCTTACACTGATCTCATGGTTTAGATAATTTAATTTTACTCGCAACATCGCCGCCTGGATCTCATCGAGACGGCTGTTGACGCCTTTATAGTGGTTTTCATATTTTTTGTAGCTTCCATAGTTCCCGAGAGCACGAACGACAGAAGCTAACTCTTGATCGTTTGTCGTGATGGCCCCCGCGTCACCAAGAGCGCCCAGATTTTTGCCTGGGTAGAAGCTGAACCCTGACGCATCGCCCCAAGTCCCCGCACGACGGCCGTCAATACTTGCACCGTGAGCTTGAGCAGAATCTTCCAGCACCAACAGGTCATGTTTCTTGGCTAATGCACATAGCAATGGCATATCTGCTAACTGCCCATAAAGATGAACCGCCAATATGACTTTTGTTTTGCTGGTAATCGCGAGCTCGGCCATTCGAGGCGACAAGTTGAAGCTGTGTTCGTCAGGCTCCACAAGCACCGGAACCAATCGATTCTCAGTGATCGCCAGAATACTGGCAATGTAGGTGTTAGCAGGAACAATAACCTCATCGCCGTCCTGCAGCTTGCCCATTTCTCTCCACGCCCTGAGCGTCAGATTCAAAGCGTCCAAGCCGTTAGCAACGCCGACACAGTATGTAGCACCGCAGAAGTCGGCGAATTCCTGCTCAAACTTTGCGAGTTCTTGGCCGCCGATATACCAACCTGAGTCAATAACCCTTGAACAAGCTTCCTTTAACTCTCTACCATACGCCTGGTTTACTTTTTTCAAATCCAGAAAATTAATCATTAAGCAAAATCTCATAAAAATCAATTATCATGGCGCGCGCGCCAAAGCTTTCTTTTTGAGCGAGTAAACCAGAGTTGATATATTTGCCGCCATCTTCAGTCGATACGCCGAAGCTAAAATATTTGAACCCCTCGTCTGCACTCTCCTGAATACATTTCTCTATGAGGTGATCCAGCGCTCCTACTTCTTTACCCTCGGCGCTGGTCGCCAGATACTGGGTGTGAACAACCTCGCCGAATTTGAATAGCAAAGTCGCAGCCAAGATTTTCTCCTCTGACACTACAACTCTGAGAGAAATATTATCAGGAAAAAGAGATGCTAATAGTTCGAGTTCCCGCGAAGTATGCACAGGCGCAGCGCCATGCTTTGCGAGCACGTCATGGAGTAACCCAATAAATCCATCCCAGTCCTGCGAATCTGTAACGATTAGATTATTCTTTTTTGCACGCGCAATCAGCCATTTTCTCCCCTTGGAAAGCTTCAAGCGGTGATCGAGATAAATAATACTGGAAAGATCCCTACGAACTATTTCTGCTCCAACGCGAAATAGAGAATAAAGATCCTCCTGAGCCCCATGAAGCGAAAAAATGTAAGGTATGGCCTTATATACAATCTTATTAAAGCCATTGTCTTTAGCGAAAAGCTTTAAAGATTGAACGCATTCCAGTACTGTTTCAGCCTTGACTTTCTGAGATAGCACCAATCCGCCATAGGTCAGGCCTCCATGACTCACCAACACCTTTTCACTACGGCTCGCTGGCAGCACCGCAACCAAAACTTTGTCTTCATAAATCATCAATGACGCGTCGACGAAACGGTCAGCGTGATATTCCATGAAACTTCTTTGAAAAATAAATAACGGAGTTTTTGAGTCTGAAACGAACCTATCCCACTCGTCTTTTTTAGCAGGCGTATAAAACTCGCACTCTACCATGCCAACAACTCCGCCACGCCAAAACCTTCAGCCCCCATATTATTTCCATTATAGAAGCAGAAAGTCTTATCACCCGCGACAACGAGTCTTGGATAACAAAGGTGCAGTGAATCAAACCCGTCTTTCGAAAGCTCCATACCAAATTGCTCGTCCTGACGCTGCCATACTTTACCGTCGCTTGAAACAGCAACACCTGGAAAATAGTCTTGACCGGATCTCCCACCTTTTGTGTAAAACATGTAGTATTTATCTTCAAACTTGTACACGGACGGCCGGCCAATCCGGTACTCATCCCCTTCGACGTCAATACATAATTGTTCGTTTTGGTCGAATACACGGCCATCAATAGATTCGGTATACCAAATATTATAATCAGGATAATGCTGACCATTGATTAACGTCCACGAGTCTCCAACGGCGAACCAGACTTTCCAGATATTGTCTTCAAACATAACCGAATGAATTGCCCGAATTGTCGTCCCACCTTCGGCTCGGTCCATTACTGGCACTTCGGAAACTCGATGAAATGTTTCACCGCCGTCGCTGCTTTCTGCGAGTCCTGTGAAGGCTAAAAACTTCGCCCGCTTGACTATCTGGAAGCCGACATAGTACATCCGTAGAACGTTGCCGCATTTAAACACATCACCCAATATAACGCCGTTATCGTCGAAACAGCCGTCCCGGCCACGGTCAAGGACTGGTGCATCAGATATCTTTAACACTCGCGTAGGGTCTTGGGAATCGACATCAACATAGCCGATTCGACTAACGCCCTCCGCATCTCTGAAACCTGCATAGACGCGAATTACGTTTTCGTTCAGCAGAATCGGTGTAGGCGTCAGCGCAGAACTTTTTTTCCAATCATTCGTCCCTGCTGGAGAAAAAACATGACCTAGCTTGCTCCACTTCATGACGCCTTCCCTTACAATTTAACACTTAGTGAACTTTTCTTGGCGAGCTCTTTTGCTGGGGAGCCGTAGTAAATACGCTCTGGCTCTTTCAGATCTTTCGATACTAATGAACCAGAAGCTACGATACAGTCCCGCGCGACAGTCACATGATCATTAAGCGTCGAATTGACGCCTAAAAAACAGGATTCGCCAATTCGGCAGTACCCTGAAACGACAACGTGCGAAGAAATAAAGCAGTTATCCTCGATTACCGATCGGTGTCCAATGTGATTGCCACTCCACAAAATCACATTATCACCAATCTCGACAAAAGGTTGAACCGTGTTATTCTCAAAAATGAAGCAATTTTCACCTATCTTTGCATTTCGCCATACAAAGGCACGCGAGCTTATATATGTCGCACATTTATAGCCTTTGTCTTTAACAGCGTGATACAGGCGCGTTCTCAAGCGGTTAAGCTGAGAGGCTGGAATCGCCACGAACGCTTCGTATTCGGCGGGCGGAAAGCGCTCTTGCATTTCTTCGAAAGGAACGATGGGCAAATCATATAACTCAGGACTTTCGATGTACTCTCGCTCAACTGCGAAGCCGCACACTTCGTAATTGGAGTCATATGTAAAGTATTCATAGGCGATCATTGCCAGCTCACCGGCACCTGCAATAACTACTTTCTTACTCTTTTCCATCGTTCACTTCCTTGATAAATTTATCATAATCACGGATATAGTCAGATTCATCATAATAATCGCTTGCCAACACGAGAAGAACGCAGTCACTACTGAATTCATGCATCTCGCGCCAAATCATGTTGCGAATTACCAATGCTTTATTGGCTGAATTCAAACGCATTTCTCGCCTGGTAATGCCATCATCGATGATCATCTTGCAACTGCCGGAAACGCAAACAGCCATTTGTTCCAGACGACGATGCGCATGGTAACCACGACCCACATCTGGCAGCGTACCGTAAATGTAATAAACCCGTTTAATTGCGAAAGGAATGTTCAAACCCGGTTCCAGCGCGATCAAACTGCCGCGCTGATCGCCTATTACTTTCAAGTCTATCCATTCGGTGGTTCCCTGGAGATACCCGGAATAGAGTTCGCTATCTCTCAAAAGCGGTGCAGCGGCGTCTTCACTGCTCACAATCATTTGCGACAAATCGGGCCACTTCGCTCCCGTTTCCGGATCGTTCCATCTGATGAGCCGCTCAGACTCAACATTTCTTTCGTGAGTAGTCTTGCAAAAAAGTTGCGTTTCATCCTCCAGCGCAAGATAGCCGTGTGCGAATCCTTCAGGGACCCACAGCGAGCGCTCAGCGTTTGCATTCAGTTCAACGCTCACTGATTCCCCACATGTGGAGGAATCGCGACGCACGTCCAGAGCCACCACGTAGGCCGCCCCCTGTATCACGCTGATAAGAGTACCTTGAGCATGGGGTGGCAGCTGATAACGCAGGCCGCGGAGTTCACCTTTCTTTAACCGCAGGTGAATGTCCTGTACCAGTGGCTGCTGTAATGAAAGACCCGCCGTTTTGAAAGCATCGTGAAATGCACGCTGATCAAAACTATAACCAGATGAACGGTTCGACCCCTCATGAACTGCCGGTTCCACAATAGCGACACCCGCTATCGAAGTTCGAAGCAGCCTCACGAGCGCCGGCCTTCATCAAGAATCTTCTGCAAATATTGCCCGTAACCAGTCTTTTTCAATTTTTCGGCTTGTACCTCCAGTTCACCTACAGATATCCAACCGCTGTTAAACGCAATTTCTTCTAGGCAAGCGACTTTGAGGCCTTGGCGCTTTTCAATAGTGTGCACAAAGTGACTGGCTTCCAACAGCGAGTCATGTGTGCCGGTGTCAAGCCAGGCGAACCCTCGCCCAAGCATTTCCACACTGAGCGACTTGCGCTCCAGATACGCTCGATTGACATCAGTTATTTCGAGCTCGCCGCGTTCAGAAGGTTTGATATTCTTGGCGATTTCTACAACAGTGTTGTCGTAAAAGTACAACCCCGTAACCGCATAATTCGACTTCGGTTTTGTCGGTTTTTCCTCGATACTCAACGCCCGTCCCGAGCCGTCGAATTCAACGACACCAAATCGCTCCGGATCTGAAACATGGTAACCAAATACTGTTGCACCTTGCTCTTGCGACATTGCAGAGCGCAAGTTGTCGGAGAAGTGCTGACCGTAGAAAATGTTATCGCCAAGGATTAAACAGCAAGGATCCTTGCCAATAAACTCTTCAGCGATCAGAAAAGCCTGAGCCAAGCCGTCCGGACTGGGCTGTTCTGCATAGGTCAAACTGATACCGTATTGACTACCATCACCTAGCAACTTTTGGAAACAAGGCAGATCTTCGGGAGTCGAAATGATTAAAATGTCTCGCATACCTGCGAGCATCAACACTGACAGTGGATAGAAGATCATCGGCTTGTCGTAGATGGGCAGCATCTGCTTAGACACGCCCAGGGTCAGCGGGTGCAAGCGTGTGCCCGAGCCGCCGGCTAGGATGATGCCTTTACGATTTGTCGTGGTCATTTGTTCAAAACTTCCCTAAGCATTCGGGTTACACCACTTTGCCAATCCGGCAAGTGTAGAGAAAAATTGTGCCGCAGCTTCTGTGTATTCAATCTAGAATTCAGAGGGCGACACGCAGGCGTTGGATAAGCTGTTGTCTCGATCGGATTGACTGCCTGGACGGCGAGCTGCTCGCCATTGTCTTGAGCAAATTTGATCACATAGCTGGCATAACCGTGCCACGAAATTTCCCCACTAGCGGCCAGATGATACAAGCCGGACAACTCAGGCTCCTGCAAAACCTTGCGTATAGCCAAAGCGGTCACATCACCAACCAATTCTGCCCCCGTGGGCGCTCCTACCTGATCGGCAATTACATTCAATGTGTCGCGATCCCTCGCCAGACGCAGCATGGTCTTGGCGAAGTTATTACCTCGAGCGCTATAAATCCAACTCGTGCGAAAAATCAGGTGCTTGCAGCCAGAAGCGATGATGGCCTGCTCACCTGCGAGCTTGCTTGCGCCATACTGATTTACCGGCGCAACGCCGTCTGTTTCCTGCCAAGGCGTCGTGCCTTGGCCGCTGAACACGTAATCAGTTGAATAATGAATCAACCACGCACCTAGGGCTGCTGCTTCTTCGGCCATGAGCTGGATCGCTCTGGCGTTCACTCGATCAGCCAGCTCCGCTTCCGATTCAGCCTTGTCTACGGCCGTGTACGCAGCTGCATTGACGATGATCCCTGGTTTGATGTGCCGGATAGTCTTTCGCAGCGCATCCAGATCGGACAAGTCGCCGCATAATCCATCGACTGGATGACGATCAAGAGCAACCAGCTCACCCAACGGCGCCAGTGAGCGTTGCAGCTCCCAGCCGACCTGGCCGTTTTTACCGAGCAGCAGAATCTTCATGCTTTACTCGAACGATCCGCGTAATTCTGATCAATCCACTGCTGGTAGCTGCCGCTCTTAACGTGGGCAACCCATTCAGTGTTGTTCAAATACCACTCGACGGTCTTGCGAATGCCAGTCTCGAAAGTTTCTTCCGGGCTCCAGCCCAGTTCACGCTGAATTTTGCTGGCGTCGATGGCATAACGCTGGTCGTGGCCCGGGCGATCCTGCACGTAGGTGATCAGGTCTGCATGGGGACGATGCGCGGAATCGGGACGCAATTCATCAAGCAATGCGCACAGGGTGTGCACCACTTCGATGTTTTGCTTCTCGTTATGACCGCCGATGTTGTAGGTCTCGCCAATGACGCCTTCAGTCACGACTTTGTACAGCGCGCGGGCGTGGTCTTCGACGTACAGCCAGTCGCGTACCTGGTTGCCTTTGCCGTAAACCGGCAGTGGCTTGCCTTCCAGCGCATTGAGGATGATCAGCGGGATCAGCTTCTCAGGGAAATGGCACGGGCCATAGTTGTTCGAGCAGTTGGTGACCAAGGTCGGCAGGCCGTAGGTGCGGGCCCAGGCGCGAACCAGGTGATCGGAACTGGCCTTGCTGGCGGAGTATGGCGAGCTTGGCTGGTAAGGCGTGGTTTCGGTGAACAGGTCTTCCGGGCCTTCGAGGTCGCCGTAGACTTCGTCGGTGGAGATATGGTGAAAGCGGAAGCTGGCTTTGCGCGCATCGTCCAGCGCTGCCCAGTAGTGGCGCGCGGCTTCGAGCAAGGTGTAGGTGCCGATGATGTTGGTCTGGATGAATTCAGACGGACCGGAGATCGAGCGATCGACGTGGGATTCGGCGGCCAGGTGCATGATGGCGTCTGGTTGGTGTTCACGCAGGACACGGTCGATTTGCTCGCGGTCGCAGATGTCGACGCGCTCAAAAGCGTAACGGGCATTCTGGCTGACTTGCGCCAAGGACTCGAGATTACCAGCGTAGGTAAGCTTATCGACGTTAACGACGGAGTCGGAGGTGTTGGAGATGATGTGACGAATGACTGCCGAGCCGATAAATCCGGCGCCGCCGGTTACTAGAATTTTCACGCGAAACCATACCCTTGAGTTGCTGACAGGGCCGTCAACCGAGCACTGTCTAATCCATGAATGCAAAAGCCATCGTTCAATCAGAGGCTTCTGACAGAGTCAGTCTGTTCAGTTGTGGGAATGTGCCACTACCAAACAGGCGAGCCATTTTACAGCTAAATGAAGGTTTTACTAATGGAGATAGACAAGCTGTGTCGTAAACCCGACGCCACTCAAACGTTTGTCGCTCTCAAGTAAGACGTCGGCGCGACGCTCGGGACGTCCGTCCCAGAAACCAGCCCACGATGGGACCGATGATCATGCCGATCAGCAACGCAACAACCGCGATCAGAGAAACTGGCAACTGTGGTCCCGCCCAGCCAAGGAACAGCAAGGAAACGGATTGCTGGTTCTCCAGAACAAACGCCAAGACGACCAGCACCAACAGCAGCAACACCACCGCAAGCAGTACGCGTTTGAGATTACGCATCAGCGATGCCTTTCGCAGCCTTGGTCACAGACCGGCCTCCTCTTCTTCGTTCACACGATCCCGCAGCTCTTTGCCCGGCTTGAAATGCGGGACAAATTTGCCATCGAGGCTGACCGATTGGCCGGTTTTCGGATTGCGACCTACTCGCGGAGCGCGGTAGTGCAAAGAGAAACTACCGAAACCCCGAATCTCGATGCGATCACCGGTAGCCAGGCATTGGGACATTTGCTCAAGCATGGTCTTGATGGCCAGCTCCACATCCTTGGATGAGAGCAGCCCTTGATGGGTGACAATTCGTTCGATCAACTCCGACTTCGTCATATTTTTCCCTTCTTTTTCAAGCAGCTAGGAAAATCGCTTCAAAGGGTTTTAGCATGCCCGAAGGCATTTGAACAGCCCAGGGGTTGACATATCTTTACGACCCTGTCGATGCCCGCTTTCAGTGCGACCGCGGGACCAGGCAATTGGCCACGCCATCACCGGCAGATCACCAACATGGTGCGTGTCAGCATGCCGGCGGGATTGAAGCCAAACGGATACATATCCTCGTCCTTGGCATCGTCGGAGCGCACGATGGTTTTATAGCCTGCACCTTTACACTCCTTGGCAGCACGCTTCTGGCATTTCTCCCAGCCCGAGCCCAATCCAGAGCAATCGACCTCGATGCCGCTGACACCGCGCACGGCGTGCGTCTTGGCACCAGTCGTACAGCCGGCTAACAATAGAATCGCTGCCATGATGATGAGCTTGTTCATTCACTTCCTTATGCCAAGCACGCTGCCCGGCTGTCGGTGCCTGTAATCAGCCTAGCCGCAAATAAGCAGTTGATCCGGTTAAAGAAACAGACAACCTTTAAAGCCTGTTTGTTTCAGCGACGTGACACCTCGCCAAAAACACCAAATCGCAGGCACAAAAAAGGGCGACCGAAGTCGCCCTTTTTCTATGGTCTGACAGAACTTAGTTCTGCTTTTCCATTTGTGCACGCAACAGGTCACCGAGAGTGGTAGGACCAGCAGCAATTTCCGAAGTCGCTGGCTTGTCGCGCAGGCTCTGGATTGCTTCTTTCTCTTCAGCATCGTCTTTCGACTTGATGGAGAGCTGGATTACGCGGCTCTTGCGGTCAACGCTGATGATCTTGGCTTCTACTTCCTGGCCTTCTTTCAGAACGTTGCGCGCGTCTTCAACGCGGTCACGGCTGATTTCGGAGGCTTTCAGAGTCGCTTCGATATCGTCGGCCAGAGTGATGATGGCGCCTTTAGCGTCAACTTCTTTCACGATGCCTTTAACGATGGCGCCTTTGTCGTTCTCTTGAACGTACTCGGAGAACGGATCGCTTTCCAGTTGCTTGATACCCAGGGAGATGCGCTCGCGCTCTGGGTCAACCGACAGGATAACGGTGTCCAGCTCGTCGCCCTTCTTGAAACGGCGTACGGCTTCTTCGCCCACTTCGTTCCAGGAGATGTCGGACAGGTGAACCAGACCGTCGATGCCGCCGTCCAGACCAATGAAGATACCGAAATCGGTGATCGACTTGATGGTGCCGGAGATTTTATCGCCCTTGTTGAACTGGCCAGAGAAATCTTCCCATGGGTTAGATTTGCACTGCTTGATGCCGAGGGAGATACGACGACGCTCTTCGTCGATGTCCAGAACCATAACTTCCACTTCGTCGCCGACTTGTACGACTTTCGAAGGGTGGATGTTCTTGTTGGTCCAGTCCATTTCCGAAACGTGTACCAGGCCTTCAACGCCTTCTTCCAGCTCAGCGAAGCAGCCGTAATCGGTCAGGTTGGTAACACGAGCGGTAACGCGGGTGCTTTCTGGGTAACGGGCTTTGATAGCAACCCATGGATCTTCGCCCAGTTGCTTCAGGCCCAGGGAAACACGGTTGCGTTCGCGATCGTATTTCAGAACCTTGACATCGATCTCGTCGCCAACGTTGACGATTTCCGATGGATGCTTGATGCGTTTCCAAGCCATGTCGGTAATGTGCAGCAGGCCATCCACACCACCCAGGTCGACGAATGCGCCGTAGTCGGTGAGGTTTTTGACGATACCTTTGACTTGCTGGCCTTCCTGCAGGGATTCCAGCAGAGCTTCACGCTCGGCGGAGTTCTCGGCTTCGAGGACGCTGCGACGGGAAACGACAACGTTGTTGCGTTTCTGGTCGAGTTTGATGACCTTGAATTCCAGCTCTTTGCCTTCAAGGTGCGTGGTATCGCGCACAGGACGGACGTCAACCAGAGAACCTGGCAGGAACGCACGGATGCCGTTAACGTCGACAGTGAAGCCGCCTTTAACCTTACCGTTGATAACGCCCTTGACCACTTCTTCGGCTGCGAAGGCTGCTTCCAGAACAATCCAGCATTCAGCGCGCTTGGCTTTTTCACGGGACAGCTTGGTTTCACCAAAGCCGTCTTCAACCGAGTCCAGAGCAACGTGAACTTCGTCACCGACGTTGATAGTCAGGTCGCCAGCATCGTTGTAGAACTGCTCAAGCGGGATGAGTGCTTCAGACTTCAGACCAGCGTGAACGGTTACCCAGCGAGCTTGGTAATCGATATCAACAATAACACCGGTGATGATGGAGCCAGCCTGAAGGTTCAGGGTTTTTAGGCTTTCTTCAAAGAGTTCCGCAAAGCTTTCGCTCATTTTAATTCCTGATGATAAGGGCGAAGAATACGCCCATCTCCACATCCCAGACGACGTGGGTTACGTTCATTTAAAGAAACCGCGCAGGACTATGACTGGTCCCCTGCACAGCTTCTTGGTCACCCGGCGATATCGCGGAGTGCGATCTCACTCATGATGCGTTGCAGCACCTGGTCGATGGATAATTCCGTGGAATCCAGCTGGATGGCGTCAGCCGCCGGCTTGAGCGGGGCTACCGCTCGCTGGGTGTCACGCTCATCGCGCGCACGTATCTCATCTAGCAGACTCGACAGACTAACACCCTCGACTTTGCCCTTCAACTGCAAATATCGGCGGCGCGCCCTCTCCTCGGCGCTGGCGGTCAGGAAAATCTTCAGCGGCGCATCCGGAAAAACCACCGTGCCCATGTCGCGGCCATCAGCCACCAGGCCCGGCAGTTCCTGAAATGCCCGCTGACGCTGCAGCAGTGCTTCGCGCACCGCCGGCAACGCCGCCACCTGAGAAGCGCCAGAACCGACGCTCTCGGTGCGAATGACATCGCTGACTTCATCGCCTTCCAGAATGATGCGTTGCAACTGACCGTCGGTCGCCGCAATGAACTGCACGTCCAGATGCGCCGCCAGTGCCTTGAGCAACTCTTCGTTGGTCAGGTCGACGCCATGGTTATGTGCGGCGAACGCCAGCAAGCGATACAACGCACCGGAATCCAGCAGGTTCCAGCCCAGACGCTTGGCCAGAATCCCGGCTACCGTGCCCTTGCCCGAGCCGCTTGGCCCATCAATGGTGATAACCGGTGGTTTGATATTCACGACTGAGCCTCTTGGGCAACGCGGATGCCGACCTGCGCGCACAGCGCGAGGAAATTGGGGAACGAGGTCGCGACGTTGGCGCAATCATGGATGCGAATCGGCGCCGTCGCCCGCAGCGAGGCAACGCTGAATGCCATGGCGATACGATGATCGCCGTGACCGTGCACTTCGCCGCCGCCGATCTGGCCGCCATCGATAATGATGCCGTCCGGGGTCGGTTCGCACTTCACACCCAGGGCCAGCAAGCCGTCGGCCATGACCTGGATCCGGTCGGATTCCTTGACCCGCAGCTCCTCGGCGCCACGCAACACGGTACGCCCTTCGGCGCAGGCCGCGGCGACGAACAACACCGGGAATTCGTCGATCGCCAGCGGAACCAGCGCTTCGGGAATCTCGATACCCTTGAGCTTAGCGGCTCTTACGCGCAAGTCAGCCACCGGCTCGCCGCCCACTTCACGCTGGTTTTCCAGGGTGATGTCGGCACCCATCAGGCGCAGGATGTCGATCACGCCGGTGCGGGTCGGGTTGATGCCGACGTGTTCCAGCACCAGTTCCGAACCTTCAGCAATCGACGCCGCCACCAGGAAGAACGCCGAGGACGAGATATCGCCCGGCACTTCAATGTGAGTGGCGGTCAATTTGCTGCCGGATTGGACCGAAGCGGTCGCGCCGTCAACGCTCACCGGGTAGCCGAAGCCACGCAGCATGCGCTCGGTGTGGTCACGGGTTGGCGCCGGCTCGGTGACGGTGGTCTTGCCTTCAGCGTACAGGCCGGCGAGCAGCAGGCAGGATTTCACCTGGGCGCTGGCCATCGGCATGGTGTAGGTCAGGCCTTTGAGTGCATGACCACCGCGAATGGTCATCGGCGGACGACCTTCAGCGGCGGTTTCGATCACCGCGCCCATTTCCCGCAGCGGATTAGCCACGCGGTTCATCGGGCGTTTGGACAGCGATGCGTCGCCGGTCAGGGTGCTGTCGAAGCTCTGCGCAGCCAACAGGCCAGACAGCAGACGCATCGAGGTGCCGGAGTTGCCCAGATAGATCGGGCCCGGCGCTGGCTTCAAGCCATGCAGGCCGACGCCGTGAATGGTCACGCGACCATGGTGCGGACCTTCAATCACCACGCCCATGTCACGGAACGCCTGCAAGGTCGCCAGGGCGTCTTCGCCCTCGAGGAAGCCTTCGACTTCGGTGACGCCTTCAGCGAGGGAACCGAGCATGATCGAGCGGTGGGAAATCGATTTGTCGCCCGGTACACGAATCCGCCCACTCAGGCGGCCACCAGGTTGTGCCAGGAAAATCAGATCGTTGGAGTTCATAGCGTCCACATAGGCCCGACGGGCCAGGATTTTACTGAAATGCTCGCGGGCAACCCGGGCGCGCGTGAAGACGCCCAACAATTGGTGCCCATCCCCTGCATCGACCGCGTCGCGCAAGGCGTCGAGGTCGCTGCGAAATGTATCGAGTGTGCGCAGGACAGCCTCGCGGTTGGCGAGAAAGATGTCGTGCCACATCACCGGGTCGCTGCCAGCGATTCTTGTGAAATCGCGGAAGCCGCCCGCAGCGTAACGGAAGATCTCCAGATTTTCATTGCGCTTGGCCAACGAATCGACCAGGCCGAACGCCAGCAGATGCGGCAAATGGCTGGTCGCGGCCAGCACTTCGTCGTGCCGCTCTACCTGCATGTGCTCGACATCGGCGCCCAACTCGCGCCACAAACGGTCAACCATGGCCAGTGCTTGCGGATCGGTTTGCTCAAGCGGTGTCAGAATCACTTTATGACGACGGAACAGGTCAGCGTTGGAGGCTTCCACCCCACTCTGCTCGGAACCGGCAATCGGATGGCCCGGAACGAAGCGCGCCGGCATGCCGCCGAAAGCCTCGGTGGCCGCGCGCACCACGTTGCCCTTGGCGCTGCCGACATCGGTGAGGATGGCTTGGCCGAGGTTCATGCCGGCCAGCCGACCGAGCATTTTTTCCATTGCCAGGATCGGCACCGCCAGTTGAATCACGTCAGCGCCTTCACAGGCCAGCGCCAAGTCTTCTTCGCAGCGATCGACCACGCCCAGCTCCACCGCCAGCTTGCGCGACTGCGGGTCCAGGTCAACGCCGACCACTTCCGAACACAGGCCGCTTTCACGCAAGCCCTTGGCAAACGAACCGCCGATCAACCCAAGACCGACCACCACCAGGCGCCCGATCTTAGGTACAACAGGTTGCAGCGCAATGACATCAACCACGAGCCAGGACCTTGGACAGCGCCTCGAGGAAGCGACTGTTTTCGGCTGGCAGGCCAATGGTCACGCGCAAGTGGTTCGGCAAGCCGTAGTTGGCCACCGGACGCACGATCACGCCTTCGCGCAGCAAGCCGTCGAATACCGGCGCGGCCACTCGACCGAGGTCGATACAGAGGAAGTTGCCCTTGGACGGAATCCAGCCCAGGCCCAACTCGCGGCAACCGGCTTCCAGTTGCTGCATGCCGGCTTCGTTGAGGCGACGGCTTTCGGCCAGGTAATCGGCATCCTGCACGGCGGCGCAAGCAGCGGCCAAGGCCAGGCTGTTGACGTTGAACGGCTGGCGCACGCGGTTAAGCACATCGGCGACCACGGCTGTGGATAACCCGTAGCCGACCCGCAGCGCCGCCAAGCCGTAGGCCTTGGAGAAGGTGCGCGAAACCAGCAGGTTCGGATAGGCCGCCAGGTAATCGAGACCATCCGGCAAGTCGCTGCCTTCGGCGTATTCGATGTAGGCCTCGTCCAGCACCACCAACACGTGGGCCGGGACATCCTGAAGGAAGTCGTCCAGGGCTTCGGCGCTGAACCAGGTGCCGGTCGGGTTGTTCGGGTTCGCGATAAACACCACGCGGGTATTGGCATCAATGGCCGCGAGCATGCCCGACAGATCATGGCCAAAATCTTTGGCCGGGATCACCTTGGCTTGCGCGCCGACCGCTTGGGTGACGATTGGGTACACGGCGAAGGCGTGTTCGCTGAACACCGCATTCAAACCCGGCGACAAGTAGGCGCGAGCCACCAATTCAAGAATGTCGTTGGAACCGTTGCCCAACGTCACCTGATTCAGCTCGACGCCGCAGCGCTCGGCCAGCAGGGTCTTGAGCGCAAACCCGTTGCCATCGGGATAACGGGTCAGTTCGGCCAGTTCTTCACGGATCGCCGCCAGCGCCTTGGGACTGGCGCCCAACGGGTTTTCGTTGCTGGCCAGTTTGACGATGCTGGCCGGATCGATGTCCAGCTCGCGGGCCAGTTCGTCCACGGGCTTGCCCGGAACGTAAGGCGAAAGTTGTTGCACGCCCGGCTGCGCCAGGGCGAGGAAGTCGCCACTCATGTTAAAGCCTCACAAAACCGCTTTCGGGTAAGAGCCGAGCACCTTGAGGGCCACGGCTTCCTGACTGATTTTCTCCAGCACACCTTTAACCAATGGATCGCGGTGGTGGCCGACAAAGTCGATAAAGAACACATAAGTCCATTTACCGCTGCGCGACGGACGAGTCTCGATTCGCGTCAGGTCAATCCCGTTATCGTGGAACGGCACCAGCAGCTCATGCAGGGCGCCGGGCTTGTTGCTCATGGAGACAATGATCGAGGTCTTGTCGTCGCCAGTCGGCGGCACTTCCTGGCTGCCGATCATCAGGAACCGCGTGGAGTTATCCGGACGGTCCTCGATCTTCTCGGCCAGACGAGTCAAGCCGTACAGACTGGCCGCCATGTCGCCGGCAATTGCCGCCGAGTTCCATTCGCCCTTGACCCGCTTGGCCGCTTCGGCGTTGCTCGACACCGCCACGCGCTCGACATTCGGGTAGTGCGCGTCCAGCCACTTGCGGCACTGGGCCAGGGACTGGGCATGGGAATAGATGCGACTGATGCTGTCGGTCTTGGTGTTCTCGCCCACCAGCAGATGGTGGTGGATACGCAACTCGACTTCGCCACAGATCACCATGTCGTGCTCGAGGAAGCTGTCGAGGGTGTGGTTGACCGCGCCTTCGGTGGAGTTTTCCACCGGCACCACGCCAAAGTTCACCGCGCCGGCCGCCACTTCACGGAACACTTCGTCGATCGCTGCCATCGGTTTGCTGATGACCGCGTGGCCGAAATGCTTCATGGCCGCCGCTTGAGTGAAGGTGCCTTCAGGGCCGAGGTAAGCGACTTTCAGCGGTTGTTCCAAGGCCAGGCACGAGGACATGATTTCGCGGAACAGCCGCGCCATCTCTTCGTTGCCCAGCGGCCCCTGGTTGCGCTCCATCACCCGCTTGAGTACCTGGGCCTCACGCTCGGGGCGGTAGAACACCGGCGCTTCGCCTTCGGCCAGCGATGCCATTTTGACCCGCGCGACTTCCTGGGCGCAGCGTGCCCGTTCGCTGATCAACTCCAGGACCTTGGTATCCAGAGCGTCGATGCGAACGCGCAGGGCCTTGAGTTCTTGCTCAGACATTAGCCGTGTTCCTTCTCGAACTCTGCCATGTACGAAACCAGCGCGTTGACGGCGTTGATGTCGACGGCGTTATAGATGGAGGCGCGCATGCCACCCACCGAACGGTGACCCTTGAGGTTGAGCAGGCCACGTTCGTCGGCACCGGCCAGGAACGGCTTATCGAGACGGTCGTCCGCGAGGCGGAACGGCACGTTCATCCACGAGCGGTCGGACTTGTTGATCGGGTTGCTGTACAAGCCGCTGGCGTCGATGAAGTCGTACAGCGTGCGCTGCTTGACGTCATTGAGCTTGCCGATCGCGGCCACACCGCCCTGCTCTTTCAGCCATTCGAACACCAGGCCGGACAAGTACCAGGCCAGGGTCGGCGGAGTGTTGTACATCGAGCCGTTATCGGCCGCGACTTTGTAGTTGAGCATGGTCGGGCACAGGGAACGGGCATGGCCGAGCAGGTCTTCGCGGATGATGTTGACCACGATGCCACTCGGGCCGATGTTTTTCTGTGCACCGGCGTAGATCATGCCGAAGCGGGAGATATCCACAGGGCGCGACAGGATGTCGGAAGACATGTCAGCCACCAGCGGCACGTCACCGGTCTCGGGAATCCACTGGAATTCCAGGCCGCCGATGGTTTCGTTCGGCGCGTAATGAACGTAGGCCGCGTCTTTCGACAGGTTCCATTCGTTCTGGCCAGGGATCGCGAAATAGTCGTAGGGCTTGGAGGTGGCCGCCACTTTGACCTGGCCGTAGCGCGACGCTTCTTCAATGGCTTTCTGCGACCAGATACCGGTATCGATATAGTCGGCCGAGCCATTCTCCGGCAGCAGGTTCAGAGGAATCTGCGCGAATTGCTGGCTGGCGCCACCTTGCAGAAACAGCACTTTGTAATTCGAAGGGATATCCAGCAGGTCACGAAAATCCTGCTCGGCCTTGGTCGCAATGGACACGAACTCGTCGCTGCGATGGCTCATTTCCATGACCGACAGGCCTTTGCCGTGCCAATCGAGGAGTTCACCCTGAGCGCGCGTCAGAACAGCTTCAGGCAGCGCCGCAGGACCGGCACAGAAGTTATAGGCTCTCTTGCTCACATCCAATCTCGCTCTGATTTGGTGGTATCACGCAACAAATTGCATTTTTCGGTCGTCGCACGCCCCGGGCCAAGGCAAATCATTTGTGGGAGCGAGCCTGCTCGCGAAGGCTTTATATCTGGCGACATCGTTGCTGAATGTCAGTCCGTCTTCGCGAGCAGGCTCGCTCCCACAAGGCATCTTTGTGGGCGTCGATATTTCAATACGGGCAAACAACAAGGGGGCGAATTTTCATCCGCCCCCTGTGTGTCCGCTTATTCCTGCGGTTCTTCGTCGGCTGCGGCGTCGAGTTGCTGGTCTTCGGCGGCGTCATCGATCACGACGTCACCGTCAAATACCGCATCTGCTTCACCCGCTTCCAACTCCTCGCCTTCGACTTCGGAAGGTTCCTGAACCCGCTCCAGGCCGACCAGTGTTTCATCGCTGGCCAGTTTGATCAGGGTCACGCCCTGAGTGTTACGGCCCAGGCTCGACACTTCGTCGACACGGGTACGGACCAGGGTGCCCTGGTCGGAAATCAGCATGATCTCCTCGCCATCGAGCACCTGCACGGCGCCGACCAGACGACCGTTACGGTCGTTGCTGACCATGGCGATCACGCCCTGGCCGCCACGCTTGTACTCAGGGAACTCGCTGATCGCAGTGCGCTTGCCGTAGCCGCGAGCCGACGCGGTGAGGATCTCGCTGCCTTCTTCCGGAATCAACATGGAAATCAGCTTCTGCCCTTCCGGCAGACGCATGCCGCGCACACCGCGAGCGGTACGACCCATGGCACGCACGTCGGACTCTTTGAAGCGCGTGACCTTGCCACCGTCGGAGAACAGCATGACTTCACGTTCGCCATCGGTGATGGCCGCGCTGATCAACACATCGCCTTCGTCCAGTTCCAGCGCGATCAAACCAACGCTGCGCTGACGACTGAAAGATTCCAGCGGGGTTTTCTTCACGGTACCGAGGGCGGTGGCCATAAAGATGTAGTGACCTTCGGTGTATTCCTCGACCGGCAACATGGTGGTGATGTATTCACCGTCATCCAGCGGCAGCAGGTTGACCAATGGACGGCCACGGGCGGCGCGGGAAGCTTCCGGGATTTCGTAGGTTTTCAGCCAGTACACTTTGCCTTTGCTGGAGAACAGCAGCAGCGTGGTGTGACTGTTGGCCACCAGCAGGTGAGCGATATAGTCCTCGTCCTTGACGCCGGTCGCCGACTTACCTTTACCGCCACGACGCTGGGCCTGGTACGCCGCCAGCGGCTGGGTCTTGGCATAGCCACCGTGGGAGATGGTCACGACGCGATCTTCTTCCGGGATCATGTCGCCCAGGGTCAAGTCGAGACGGGCATCGAGGATTTCGGTGCGACGCACGTCGCCGTATTCGGCGCGGATCACTTCCAGCTCTTCGCGGATCACTTCCATCAGGCGCGTGGCGCTATTGAGGATGCGGATCAGCTCGCCAATCTGGTTGAGGATCTCTTGATACTCGGCCAGCAGTTTTTCGTGCTCGAGACCGGTCAGGCGGTGCAGACGCAGTTCCAGAATGGCTTGCGCCTGTTCTGGCGAGAGGAAGTACTTGCCTTCGCGCAGACCGTATTGCGGATCGAGATTTTCCGGACGGCACGAATCGGCGCCGGCCCGTTCAACCATCGCCACCACGGCGGTGGATTCCCAAGGGGTGCTGATCAGCGCTTCCTTGGCTTCCGACGGGGTTGGCGAAGCCTTGATCAAGGCGATGACCGGGTCGATGTTCGACAGGGCAACGGCCTGGCCTTCGAGGATGTGACCCCGCTCGCGGGCCTTGCGCAGTTCGAACACGGTGCGGCGGGTAACGACTTCGCGACGGTGACGGACGAAAGCTTCCAGCAGGTCCTTGAGGTTGAGGATCCGTGGGCGGCCATCGATCAGCGCGACGATGTTGATACCGAACACCGCTTGCAACTGGGTCTGGGCGTAGAGGTTGTTGAGGATCACCTCAGGCACTTCGCCGCGACGCAGTTCGATCACGACGCGCATACCGTCCTTGTCGGACTCGTCGCGCAGTTCGGTGATGCCTTCGAGTTTCTTCTCTTTGACCAGCTCGGCGATCTTCTCGATCAGACGTGCCTTGTTCAACTGGTAAGGCAATTCGGTGATGACGATCTGCTGACGGCCACCGACTTTGTCGATGTCTTCGATGATCGAGCGGGCACGCATGTAAATGCGCCCGCGACCGGTTCGGTAGGCTTCGATGATGCCGGCGCGACCGTTGATGATCGCGGCGGTCGGGAAGTCCGGACCGGGGATGTATTGCATCAGCTCGTCGACGGTCAGCTCGGGGTTGTCGATGAGCGCCAGGCAACCGTCGATGACTTCACCGAGGTTGTGCGGCGGGATGTTGGTCGCCATGCCCACGGCGATACCGCTGGAGCCGTTGACCAGCAGGTTGGGAATCCGGGTCGGCATGACCGCCGGGATCATTTCGGTGCCGTCGTAGTTCGGCACCCAGTCCACGGTTTCTTTATGCAGGTCGGCCAGCAGCTCGTGCGCCAGCTTGGTCATGCGCACTTCGGTGTATCGCATGGCCGCGGCGTTGTCGCCGTCCACCGAACCAAAGTTGCCCTGGCCGTCTACCAGCAGGTAGCGCAGGGAAAAGGGCTGGGCCATGCGGACGATGGTGTCGTACACCGCGGTATCACCGTGCGGGTGATATTTACCGATCACGTCACCGACAACACGGGCAGATTTCTTGTACGGCTTGTTGTAGTCGTTGCCCAGCTCGCTCATCGCGAACAGCACGCGACGGTGCACGGGCTTCAAGCCATCGCGCGCATCCGGCAGTGCACGGCCGACGATCACGCTCATCGCATAATCGAGGTAGGACTGTTTCAGCTCGTCTTCGATATTGACCGGGAGGATTTCTTTGGCCAGTTCGCCCATGAGAAGCCTGATTCCTTTTTCTGGTGAAACTTCGTTACATCCATATAAGACCAACGAAGCTCGTCAATGCAGGCTGAGTGCCATGCGCCGACTTACGACAAATCAACAAGATGACCCTGGATTTGCGCAGTAAAGACAACCCCGTGGGGCTGCCTCGGAAAACGCCGGATGTTATCACAAGAGCCGCCACGCACCTATCCCCCAGATGCGCATGGAGCATAGTTAGTTGACCGATGACAGGCTGAAAGGGGACGAGAGAAGCTCTGAGGGGAGGTGAATGCAGAATTTGATCGCAAATGCGGGATGTTTATTGACTTTCAGGGCTTTTTCGCGAGCGGGCTCGCTCCACAGATTTCGCGAGCGCCGCCAAACCCTGTGGAAGCGAGCTTGCTCGCGAAGCTTTTCAGCCGACGACGACAATCATCAGTGCAAGCGCTTACGGCACATCAACTGCGCCATCTTCGCCGTGTCCGGCCGCTCGACAATGCCCTTTTCGGTGACGATCGCGTCGATCAGGTCCGCCGGCGTCACGTCGAACACCGGGTTGAACGCCTCGACATCCGCCCCCACCCGCTTGCCGCCGACTTCCAGCAATTCAGCACCGTCGCGCTCCTCGATCGGAATTTCATCGCCGCTGGCCAGGTTCATGTCGATGGTCGAACTGGGCGCCACCACCATGAAACGCACGCCGTGGTGCATGGCGTTGACCGCCAGTTGATAAGTGCCGATCTTGTTTGCCACGTCGCCATTGGCGGTGATGCGGTCAGCGCCGACGATCACCCAGGTTACGCCCTTGGTCTTCATGATGTGCGCGGCGGCGGAGTCGGCATTCAGGGTCACCGGGATGCCTTCATTGGCTAACTCCCAAGCAGTCAAACGCGAGCCTTGCAGCCAGGGCCGGGTTTCGTCGGCGTAGACCCGCTCGACCATGCCTTCGATAAACGCGCCGCGAATCACCCCCAGCGCCGTGCCGAAACCGCCGGTGGCCAGCGCGCCGGTGTTGCAGTGAGTGAGGATTGCCTGGGCATTGCCCTGATGCTTGCGGATCAGATCGACACCCAGTTGCGCCATGGTCAGGTTCGCCTCGCGATCACTCTCGTGGATGGCGATGGCTTCGGCTTCCAGCACCGCCAGCGGATCGGCGTGGTGCTTGAGGCGCTGCAAGCGATCGCGCATCCGCCCCAGCGCCCAGAACAGGTTGACCGCGGTAGGACGCGACGCAGCGAGCAGCGCGAAATCTTCTTCCAGCGCGGCATGCCAGTCGCCACCCTCGGCAAACCGCGCACGCGCTGCGAGCACCACGCCATAGGCGGCACTGATGCCGATTGCCGGTGCACCGCGCACCACCATCAAGCGAATGGCCTCGGCCACACCGGCTGCGCTGGTGTAGGCGATCCACGTTTCTTCGAACGGCAACACGCGCTGATCCAGCAGGTGCAGAGCGCCCTCACGCCAATCGATGGCCTTCACCTTCTCCGCAGCCAACAGTCGATCGCGCATCCTTCACCCCGCACTCATGAACAAAAGCCGCCGATTATAGCGATCCCCCCGCGAAGACGCTCGGGTATACTTCGCCATCCTTTACAAAAGCACTGGAACCGACCTCGATGCCGAAACCTGCCGTTGCGCTCGACTTACTCTTACTGCCGACCTGGCTGGTACCGGTCGAACCCGCAGGCGTGGTGCTCAAAGAGCACGGCATCGGCATCCGCGACGGGCGCATCGTGTTCATCGGCCCGCGCGCCGAAGCGTTGAAATGCAACGCAACTGAAGTGCGCGAACTGCCGGACATGCTGCTCAGCCCTGGGCTGATCAACGCCCACGGCCACGCCGCGATGACCCTGTTCCGTGGCCTGGCCGACGACCTGCCGCTGATGACCTGGCTGGAAAACCACATCTGGCCGGCCGAAGCCAAATGGGTCGACGAAGACTTCGTCCGCGATGGCACGGACCTGGCGATCGCCGAGCAGATCAAAGGTGGCATCAGTTGTTTCTCGGACATGTATTTCTTCCCGAAGGGTGCCAGCGAGCGCGTGCACAACAGCGGCATGCGCGCGCAAATCGCCATTCCGATCCTGGATTTCCCGATTCCCGGCGCTGCTTCGGCGGATGAGGCCATTCGTCAGGGCGTCGAATTATTCGGCGATTTGAAGCACCACGACCGCATCAAAATCACCTTCGGTCCTCATGCACCCTACACCGTCAACGATGAAAACCTGGAAAAAATCCGGGTGATCGCCGAGGAGCTCGACGCGGCGATTCACATGCACGTGCACGAAACCGCGTTCGAAGTGCAGCAGGCTGTGGATAACGCGGGCGAACGGCCGCTGGCCCGTCTCGGCCGGCTCGGCTTGCTTGGGCCGCGCTTCCAGGCCGTGCATATGACGCAGATCAGCGAGGACGACCTGGCATTGCTGGTAGAAAGCAACACCAGCGTTATCCACTGCCCGGAGTCCAACCTGAAACTGGCCAGTGGATTCTGCCCGGTGGAGCGTCTGTGGCAGGCCGGGGTGAATGTGGCCATCGGCACCGACGGCGCCGCCAGCAACAATGACCTGGATTTGCTCGGCGAAACCCGTACCGCCGCGTTGCTGGCCAAAGCCGTCGCCGGCTCGGCCACCGCGCTCGATGCCCATCGCGCCTTGCGCATGGCCACATTGAACGGCGCTCGCGCCCTGGGCATCGAAACGGAAGTCGGCTCGCTGGAAATCGGCAAAGCGGCGGACATCGTCGCCTTCGACCTGTCCGGCCTGGCCCAACAACCGATCTACGACCCGGTCTCGCAATTGATCTACGCCACCGGGCGCGACTGTGTGAAACACCTGTGGGTCGCTGGCAAACAGTTGCTCGATGACCGCCAACTGACCCGCCTCGACGAAGCGCAACTGACGGCCACGGCCAAGGCCTGGGGCCAGCGCATCAGCGGTCACACCGAATCGTAAACGCCTCGGGCTCAATCCCCGGGGCGACAGCCCTTTTCAAGTTTCAGAGGACTTAACCATGAGCAACGTCGACCACGCCGAGATCGCCAAATTCGAAGCCCTGGCTCACCGCTGGTGGGACCGCGAAAGCGAGTTCAAACCCCTGCACGACATCAACCCGTTGCGGGTCAACTGGATTGACGAGCGAGTCAACCTGGCAGGCAAAAAAGTGCTCGACGTCGGTTGCGGCGGCGGCATCCTCAGCGAAGCCATGGCCCAGCGCGGCGCGACGGTAATGGGCATCGACATGGGCGAAGCGCCGCTGGCGGTCGCGCAACTGCATCAACTGGAATCCGGGGTCAGCGTCGAATACCGGCAGATCACCGCCGAAGCCTTGGCTGAAGAAATGCCCGAGCAGTTCGATGTGGTCACGTGCCTGGAAATGCTCGAACACGTGCCAGACCCCTCGTCAGTGATCCGCGCCTGCTTCCGCATGGTCAAGCCCGGCGGCCAGGTGTTCTTCTCCACCATCAACCGCAACCCGAAGGCGTACCTGTTCGCCATCGTCGGCGCTGAATACATCATGAAGCTGCTGCCGCGCGGCACCCACGACTTCAAGAAATTCATCCGCCCGTCCGAGCTCGGCGCCTGGAGCCGTCAGGCCGGGCTGACCGTCAAGGACATCATCGGCCTGACCTACAACCCGCTGACCAAGCACTACAAACTGGCGGCGGACGTGGACGTCAATTACATGATCCAGACCCTGCGGGAGGAATAAGCCGATGGGCATCAGAGCGGTTCTTTTCGACATGGACGGCACGCTGCTCGACACCGCGCCGGACTTTATCGCCATCTGCCAGGCCATGCGCGCCGATCGCGGTTTGCCGCCGATCAATGACAAGCACATTCGCGACGAAATCTCCGGCGGCGCCCGCGCGATGGTCGCTGTGACCTTTTCGATGGACCCGGAATCGCCGGGCTTCGAGGAACTTCGCCTGGAATTTCTCGAGCGTTACCTGGTCGGGTGCGCGGTGCACAGCAAGCTGTTCGACGGCATGCCCGAATTGCTGGCGGACATCGAAAAAGCCAACCTGATCTGGGGCGTGGTCACCAACAAACCGCTGCGCTTCGCCGAACCGATCATGCAGCAACTGGGCCTGGCCGAGCGCTCGGCGCTGCTGATCTGCCCGGACCACGTGAAGAACAGCAAGCCGGATCCGGAGCCTTTGATCCTCGCCTGCAAAATGCTCGACCTCGACCCGTCCACCGTGCTGTTTGTCGGTGATGACCTGCGCGACATCGAATCCGGCCGTGACGCCGGCACCAAGACTGCTGCAGTGACCTACGGCTACATCCACCCCGACGACAATCCCCGCCACTGGGGCGCGGACGTGGTAGTGGATCATCCGCTGGAATTGCGCAAGGTGCTGGACAGCGCGCTCTGCAGCTGCTGACGCTTCGGTGGCGAGGGAACTTGCTCCCGCTGGGGTGCGCAGCGCCCCCATTTCATCTACCACCGCATTCTATCGAGACACACCACATCGACTGATTTGACGACTGCTTCGCAGCCGAACGGGAGCAAGCTCCCTCGCCACAGGTCTGGTGTGACCCAATTGTGTAGAGGTTTTTTTATGTTTGATTACACCGCTCGCCCTGAATTGCTCAAAGACCGGGTGATCCTGGTCACCGGCGCTGGCCGTGGCATTGGCGCCGCCGCCGCGAAGACCTACGCCGCCCACGGTGCCACCGTGCTCCTGTTGGGCAAGACTGAAGCCAATCTAAGCCAGGTATATGACGACATCGAAGCCGCTGGCCACCCTCAGCCCGCGGTGATCCCGTTCAACCTGGAAACCGCTCTGCCCCATCAATACGATGAGTTGGCGGCGATGATCGAGACCGAATTCGGCCACCTCGACGGCCTGCTGCACAACGCCTCGATCATCGGCCCGCGCACGCCGATCGAGCAGTTGTCCGGGGACAATTTCATGCGCGTGATGCAGGTCAACGTCAACGCGATGTTCATGCTCACCAGCACCCTGCTGCCGCTGCTCAAATTGTCGAAAGACGCTTCGGTGGTGTTCACCTCCAGCAGTGTCGGGCGCAAGGGCCGCGCGTACTGGGGCGCCTACGGCGTATCGAAGTTCGCCACCGAAGGGCTGATGCAAACGCTGGCCGACGAAATCGACACCGTCGCACCGATGCGTGCCAACAGCATCAACCCCGGTGCGACCCGCACCAGCATGCGCGCCCAAGCCTATCCGGGAGAAAACCCGAGCAACAATCCGACGCCGGAAGAGATCATGCCGGTGTACCTGTATTTGATGGGCCCGGACAGTACCGGTATTAACGGGCAAGCGTTCAACGCTCAATAAAAATCAGTGACGGTGCCGTGACACTTTTACGTCACGGCACCATTGACGCGCGTAAGTCGCATTGGATCCAGTCAAACAAATGTCACCGCTTCGCCCCCCTTTCAGCCAAGCTCTCCAGCAACCGACTGATAAGGCTCAGGTTTTATCCAGGTGAACCGAATGACCCGATGTTCGCTCTAATTTTTCTCAGTCAGCGCGGACGAGCGAGCGCAGACGCGGCCGGTAAAACCAGACTAAACTGACATCACACTGTTCTACGGGACTGATGGACCAGTAAGATGTGCCGCGACGAGCCGCTCTCACCCAGCTTGTAAGACAGCATTCTGTTGAGAGGCTCATGCCATATGAAAGCGCCAATCCAGACCAACGCAATTGACTTCGATAGCGCCAGATTGCAACGCCTGGGTTTCGGCCAACAGCCCCTCCTCCTGGAACGGCCGGTCAGTGTGGCGCAAATGCGCCAGCAACTCGGTCAGCAGTTGCAAACCAGTCTCGAAGCGCAGCAAGTGTTGGAGCTGTTCTTCCGTGAAGCCCGGCGCTTGGTGCCGCTCGACGCTCTGAGTTACGTGCACACCTCCAGCGACCTGCGCCTGGAATTCGGCGCTCGCGGCCATCATTCATTGACGTACAGCCTCAGCCACCAAGGCGAACACCTTGGCGAACTGGTGTTCCGGCGCAACCAGCGTTTTAACGATGTGGAGCAAGGGCATCTTGAGTCGCTGCTGTCGGCGCTGGTCTTTCCGCTGCGTAACGCCTTGCTGTATCGCGTGGCCACCCAGAGCGCACTGCGCGATCCGCTGACCGACACTGGCAATCGGATCGCCATGGACCAGACCCTGCAGCGCGAGATCGAGATGTCCCGGCGTCATCTGCAGCCGTTGTCGGTGCTGATGCTCGACATCGACCACTTCAAACAGGTCAACGACAGTTATGGCCACAGCGTTGGCGACAAAGTGTTGAAAACCGTGGCAGCGTCGATCAAGAGTCAGTTGCGCAACGTGGACATGGTGTTTCGTTATGGCGGCGAGGAATTTCTGATTCTGCTTTCCAATACCCCAAAAGAAGCGGCGGCGATGGTTGGCGAACGCCTGCGCTTCGCCACGCAGGCCGAGGACTACAGCGTCAATGGCACGGACATCGACCTGACAGTCAGCCTGGGCTGTTCGACGTTGCTACCGGGCGAGACCGCCGAAGCCTTGGTACGTCGAGCTGACAGTGCGCTGTATGTGGCCAAGCGCGAGGGGCGTAATCGGCTGGCGATGGCGGGGTAGCCTTTCGAATTTCACTCGTCAACAAATGTGGGAGCGGGCTTGCTCGCGAAAGCGGTGTATCAGCGATAAAATTGCCGACTGACACTCCGTCTTCGCGAGCAAGCCCGCTCCCACAGTAGTTTTGCACTAGCTGAAATTAATCAACTCCCCACAAGCGCCGCGCGTTCCCGCGCAACCGCCGGCCGTTCTGCATGCTCGATCTGCATGCAGCGTTCCAGGAACAGGAACATGTAGTCATAGCTCTTGCAGACTGCCTGGCGCAGTTCGGCCTGCAAGGCCTTGGTCGGATTCATGCCCGCCAGGGTGCAGATGATCTCCAGCGCTTCCCACGGGTGGGCATCGTCGTACTGGGCGTGCATCTTCAGCCACTTCATCGCGCGCTTGCGCTGGTCTTCCGGAAATGCCGCCGCGTAGACGCCGTTTGAGCAGACCACTGCCGACCATTCGCCGGTGGCGCCTTCGATGGCGTAGTTGGTGGCCGCGATTGCGACGATCAACGAATCCGAGGAGCTGGTGTGCCAGCACCAATGGCTCAACGCGTGGAGCTCCGGGGGCACATGCTGCGCTTGCAGATCTTCCAGGCTGACGCCGTGTGCGTTGCTCCAGTGCAGCCAATAATCGGCGTGGTTGAGCTCCACCCGGATATTGCGCATCAACCAGCGCCGCGCCATATCTTCGCCGGGATGGCGGGCAAAACGGGTCTTGGTGAGGTTTTGTGCCATGTATAACGCGAACTGTTCGACCACAGGCCAGCCACCGATCAGGTACTGGCGCATGGTTCTGGCGCTGAGCTTGTTGTCACGCATGCGCTGGTAAAGTTCGTGTTCGACCACGCGGCGCTTGCTCTCGCTGCAGTCCTTGATGAGCTGTTGGGCCCATGCAGGGTAACTGCCAGCTTCCATGAGCGGGCCGGTTCTGAGGAATGTGTCGATCACTGTCGGACTCCTTTTGAGTGTGATTTACGGATCGGCGAGTGTTTCATCGGAACGTGCCAGGCGCCTTGAATAACAGAGGCTGTGGTCTGGCTGGCCGACTGTGCAAGCTGTCACGCGTAAACAACTGAGGGCGTTCTATAACATACCCTTGAGCATAATCCACGCCGATTTCGAGCAGCGCCTGCTCGATCTGCGGTGTTTCAACGAACTCGGCAATAGTTTGCTTACCCATGACATGACCAATGTGATTAATCACTTCGACCATGGCCCGGTTAATCGGATCGTCCAGCATATCCTTAACGAAACTCCCGTCGATCTTCAGGAAGTCTACAGGTAAATGTTTCAAGTACGCGAATGAGGACATTCCGGCACAAAAATCATCTAATGAAAAGTAGCAGCCTAAGCCTTTGAGTTCATTGATAAATCTAATTGCGCTGCCTAAATTTGATATGGCACTGGTTTCTGTAATTTCAAAACAAATCATTTCAGGCGGAATAGCATAAGTAACGAACTGTTCACGCAAGAAGTCCAGGAATGCTTCATCTCCTATAGTAATGCCTGACAGATTAATCGCACACATAGCCAAAGGGCCCTTATGTTTCTCGGATAACGCTTGGGCAATTATCTTGAATACATTAATAACTACCCAACGATCCAACTGCGTCATCAACCCATAGCGCTCAGCGGCCGGAATGAAACTGTCCGGCAAGATCATCCGCCCTGCTTCATCGTGCAGCCGCAACAGGATCTCGATGTGCCCACTGCCCCGATCGGAATGCCCCAGCGCAGCGATTTCCTGTGAATACAGGCAGAAGCGGTCTTCTTCCAGGGCCATGTGCAAACGCTGGACCCACGCCATCTCGCCGAAACGCAGGGACAGTTCCGAATCGTCGGCGTGATACACCTGGACCCGGTTGCGGCCCTTTTCCTTGGCCATGTAGCAGGCCATGTCGGCGGCGCGCAGCGACGCTTCAAGAGTGGTCGGGGTTTGGGAAATGTTCACCAGGCCGACGCTCACGGTGGTCACGAACGGCCGACCCTTCCACACGAAATGCAGGTTTTGCACGGTCTGGCGCAGGCCCTCGGCGATTTTCTCCGAGGCTTCCGGCGAGCAGTTTTCCAGCAAAATGCCGAATTCGTCACCGCCCAGCCGCGCCAGGGTATCGCCCTCGCGCAGGCCCGACTGCAGCAACGCACAGATGTGCCGCAGCAACTCATCGCCCGCCGCATGGCCGCAAGTGTCGTTGACCAGTTTGAATTGATCGAGATCGAGAAACATCAACGCATGGCGCCCGGGCATGCGGGTCAGGTTGTGCAGCGCTTGCTCCAGCCGATATTCGAACTCGCGGCGATTGGCCAGGCCGGTCAGCGCGTCGTGGGTCGCTTGCCAGGACAGATTGGCGATGTATTGCCGCTCCTGGGTCATGTCGTGCAGTACCAGCACGGTGCCGCTGACCTTGCCGGCATTGCTGCGGATCGGCGCGCCCACCAGGGTCACCGACACCGTGCTGCCGTCCAGGCGCTGGATCAGTTTGGAATGTTCGCTGCCGCCACTGAGCTGGCCACTGAGAATGTGCTCGATCAGGGTGAAGCCCTCGGCCTGGGCGTTTTCATCCAGCAGATTGAACAACGCCGCCAGCGGCAAGCCATTGGCCTGCTCGGCTTTCCAGTGAGTCAAGGCTTCCGCGGCCGGGTTCATGTACGCGATGGCGCCGTCCACATCCGTGGTGATCACTCCGTCACCGATCGATTGCAGGGTGATCTGCGCCCGATCCTTCTCCAATTGCAGCGCAGCAGCAAACGCATGGCGCTGCTTCAGCAGCTTGTGCGTGCGCAACAGCGCCAGCACGATCAGCCCGAGCGCGGTGGCCAGGTTGGTGATCAGCAGCAGCCGCAGGATCAGCCGCGAGCCCTCGCCCAGAGCATCGCTGAAGGCCTTGGCTGCCGGCGTCACGCCGTCGTTGATGGCGAAGATCTGCGCTTTCCAGCGCAGGATGTCGGCCGCGTCCGCCTGGTTGGCGGTGATTTTCCGGTGCATGTCCTGCGCGACAGTGTCCAGCTGCACCAAATAAGCATCGCCGACGGTCCAGCGATCAATGGCTTGTTCCAGGTAACTGAAGTGGCGGAAATTGAGGTAGAGCCAGATCAGGCTGGAGACATCTTCCGGATGGTTGCCGCCCTTGAGAATCGCCGTCCGCGCGCCTTGCAGGTCCGGCGGCTCGCTATCAAGCGCCACGCGCAATTCATGCCCGCCCTGAGGCACGGCGATCGCATTTTGAAATTTGACAAAGATGCTCTCGTCGCGACTATCGGCGTACAGATTGAGATAGTAGATGGCATCCTTCTGGCCTTTGGACCAGAGACTTTCACCGGCGACATAGCCGCGCACCGCCGACAGCACATACAGGCTGACGCCGCCCAATAGCGCTTGAAATAGCACGACCGCGATAAACGGCCAGACGATGCCCAACAACCGTGGCGTTCCGAGTGTCCGCGTGTGATTCATGGGGTCCCTTGATTGTGCACTGCTGATCATCTTCCCGATCTGACCATCCCACCAAGACTAGGAGGGGTTACGTGTCCTCGCAAGCGCGATCACGTACTACGCAGACGCCAATCCTGCCCGTTTCGTTCAACATGAGTGACAGATCACAGCCGCCAGAGAACTGGCGGCCCCGTCGACTGGCGCAAAAAGCGTCTTACAACTGCTGCAAATGCCCATACAGCTTGGCGTACAAGCCGCCGTCGGCGATCAGTTGCTGATGATCGCCATCCTCGGCAACCCGCCCGCCGTCAAACACCAGCACCCGGTCCGCCTGCTTCACTGCCGACAGGCGATGGGCAATGATCAGCGTGGTGCGCCCGCGCAGGAAGCGCGCCAGCGCCAGGTGCAGGTTGTATTCGGTGGCAGCATCGAGGGCCGAGGTGGCTTCGTCGAGGATCACCACTTTTGGCTCGGCCAGCACCATGCGCGCGATGGCCAGCCGTTGGCGTTGACCACCGGACAAGCGCACGCCGGAACGCCCGACCACGCTGTCCAGCCCCTGCGGCAAACCACGGACAATGCTGTCGAGCTGGGCGATTTCCAGCGCCTGCCAGCAGGCTTCGTCGCTGCGCTCGCGGCCCAGGGTCAGGTTGGCGCGCACCGTATCGTTGAACAGCGCCGGATGCTGCAGGACCACGGCAACGTTCTCGCGTACCGTGTCCAGGCCAATCTCCTGCTGCGTCGCACCGCCGAACCGGATGGTCCCGGCTTGCGGCGTGTACAAACCCAGCAGCAGTTGCACCAGGGTACTCTTGCCGCCGCCACTGGCACCGACGATGGCGACCTTTTCGCCGGGGGCAATCGACAGGTTCAACTGGTCCAGCACCGGTTCATCGCCATAGCCAAACGTCAGACCTTGGACCTCAATGCCGACCGTCTCGCGATGGTTGAACGGGTCGACGCCGCCGGGGTACTGCGGCTCATCGGCGCGGGCCAGCAACTGGTTGATCCGGGTCAGCGCCCCGCCCGCCGCGTAGTAGGCATATTGCAGATTGAGCAGTTGTTCCACCGGCCCGATCATGAACCACAGGTAGCTGAACACCGCGAGCATCTGGCCGATCGACAAATCGGAGAACAGCACCGTGAGCATCGCCGCCGCGCGAAAGATGTCGATACCGAACTGGAACAGCAAGCCACTGGCGCGACTCGACGCATCGCTTTTCCACTGCGAGTTCACCGCGTAGTTGCGCACTTCCTTGGCGCGCTGGCCGAGACGCCCGAGGAAGAAGCCCTGGCGGTTGCCGGCGCGCACCTCCTGAATGGCGTCGAGGGTTTCTGCCAGTGCCTGGGTGAACCGCGAGGTGCTGTCGTTCTCCAGCTTCTTCAGGTGCTTGACCCGTTTGCCCAACTGCACCGTGGCGTAAATCACCAGCGGGTTGAACAACAGAATCAGCATCGCCAGTTGCCAGTGCATCCACATCAGGATCGCCGAGGTGCCGACCAGCGTAAGGATCGCCACGAGGAAGCGACTGAGGGTTTCGCCGACAAACTTGTCCAGGGTGTCGAGATCGGTGACCAGGTGCGTGGTCACCGTACCGCTGCCCAGGCTCTCGTATTCGCTGAGGGAAATGCGCTTGAGCCGTTCGATCAGGCGCATGCGGATGCGGTAGACGATGTCTTTCGCCAGCCCGGCGAACAGTCGCGCCTGAATCACGTTAAACAGCAATGCGCCGCAACGCAGAGTGAAGGTGAACAACAGCATCAGGCCGATGTAACCGGCGGCTTTCTGCCAAGGGCCGGGCAAAAAGTGATTCATCACCAGCAGCGCCGCGTCGCCACGGCCCAGCAATACTTCGTCCACCAGCAGCGGCAACAGCAAAGGGATAGGCACGCTGCACAGGGTCGCCAAAACGGCGACGGCGTTAGCGATCCACAAGGCTTTTTTATGATGGGTGGCGAGCCGGCGGATCTCTGCCCAGCTCAGTCGATCGACAATCCGTGATGGTTGCGCGTCGTCAGGCACAGGCAGCACGCTCCAGCCAACGGCTGAGCAGCGGGGATAACTCGGTCAAGGGTTGATAGCCATTCGTAAGCAAGGCGAGTTGCCCGTCGCGCTCGGCCAGCAAGGTCGGGAACCCGGCAATGCCGAGGTCCTGCACCCAGGTAAAGTCAGCGGCGGTGGCCGCGTGCTGGTCGGCACGATCGAACGCGGCGGCGAATTCGATACGCGGCACGCCCGCCTGTTCGGCCAGTTCCACCAGCACGCTGGCGTGGGTCACGTCCCGGCCTTCGACATAGAACGCCCGCTGGATCAGCCCGAGCAAGGTCCAGGCGCAGTCCGGCGCCAGGCTGCGCGCAGTGACCACCGCGCGGCAGGCCGGCTCGGTGTCGTAGACGAAGCCCTCGGGCAACGCGCCGTCAAGCTTGAACGGCTGACCGGTGGCTTCAGTGACCGCCGCCCAGTGTTCGAGAATGTAGCGCCGGGTGGTCGGTTCCAGCGCCGAACCGCTTCCGGTACGCAGCCCACCCACCACCAGATGCAGCTCCACCCCCGCCGCCTGCGCCTGCGCGACCAACGCCTGCGCCACTGGCGCGAAGCCCCAGCACCACGAGCACATCGGGTCCATCACATAGAGCAGGCGCGCAGACATGGTTCAGGCCTCGGTGGATGTTTGCTTATAGTTGTAGCCGATCGGGTGCGGCAGGTTGCGAGCCTTGGCCAGTTCGATCTGCTTCTGCCGGTCGATCGCACTGCGCCGGGTCTTCTCGCTGAGGGTATCCCAGCAGTGCGGGCAACTGATGCCGGCCACGTAATGCTCGGAGGCGCGGTCTTCGACGCTGACCGGTGTGCGGCAGGCATGACACTGATCGTAGTCGCCTTCGCTCAAGTCATGACGCACCGTCACGCGGTTATCGAACACAAAGCAGTCGCCTTGCCATTTGGTTTCTTCCTGGGGCACTTGCTCGAGGTATTTGAGAATGCCGCCCTTGAGGTGATAAACCTCATCGAAACCCTGGCTGAGCATGTAGCTGGAGGCCTTTTCGCAGCGAATGCCGCCGGTGCAGAACATCGCGACCTTCTTGTGCACGGCCGGGTCGAAGTGTTCTTTGATGTAGTCGGGGAATTCGCGAAAACTGGTGGTTTTCGGATCGATGGCGCCTTCAAAGGTGCCGATCGCCACTTCGTAATCGTTGCGGGTGTCGATCAACAGCACTTCCGGGTCGCTGATCAGCGCGTTCCAGTTTTGCGGATCGACGTAAGTCCCGACCTTTTTGTTCGGGTCGACGCCTTCGACGCCCAGGGTCACGATCTCTTTCTTGAGCTTGACCTTGGTGCGGTAGAACGGCTGATCGTCGCAGTACGACTCTTTGTGGTCGATGTCGTCCATGCGCGGGTCGTTCTTGAGCCAGGCCATCAGGCCGTCGATGCCCTCGCGGCTGCCGGACACCGTGCCGTTGATGCCTTCTTCGGCAATCAGCAGGGTGCCTTTGATGCCGTTGTCGACCATCGCTTGCAGCAGGGGCTCGCGAAGGGCGACGTAATCTTCCAGGGTGACGAACTTATACAGCGCCGCCACGACAATCGGTTGAGTCATGGGTGATTCTCCAGGTGGCTACCCTCGTAAGGGGTGAACCGGATGCGAAAAAAAACGCGCCGGGGTGAGCGGCGCGTCGGGGATTCTAGCAAGAAACCTCAGTTCAGTGCTTGCTCCCGCCAGCGCAGGTCGGCGACACGGGGGCCGCGTCGATCTGCGCCCACTCCTCGGGCGTGTAGGTGTGCAGCGCCAACGCATGGAACTCACCCATCAGCTCGCCGAGGGTGCCATAGACTTTCTGGTGACGCTTGACCCGGTTGAGGCCGGCAAACTGCTCGCTGACCACCACAGCCTTGTAGTGGGTCTGCAACCCACGGCTGTGCATGTGGCTTTCGTCCAGCACTTGCAGGTGCTGCGGCTGCAACAGCCCGAGCGTCGATTCAATGCGTTGTTGCATGCTCATGACCGACTCCGCTTAAGGCTTTTTCTTGGCCGGCGCGGCGGCGTCTTTCGGCGTCAGCTCGGCGGTCATGTCAGCCAGCAATTTGTTGACGACAGGCACCGCGCTTTCCAGCTTGGCCTGGGTCATCTGGGCCGATTGCTGAGTCAGTTGCGGCATTTTTTCCAGGACTTTCTTGCCCAGCGGCGACTGGTAGAACGCAACCAGGTCCTTGAGCTCGGATTCGCTGAAATTGGTGGTGTAGAGCTTGACCATGTCCGGCTTCAGCTTGTTCCAGCCGATGGCTTGGTCAAGCGCGGCGTTGGCCTTGGCCTGGTAGGTTTCCAGCAAGGCTTTCTTGGACTCAGGGGCTTTGGTTTGCTCAAAGCGCTGGGCAAACATTTGCTGCACTTGCATGTACACCGGAGTGCCCAGTTTGTCAGCGTGCGCCAGGGTCAGGAAAGCTTCGGCACTGGCGTTGTGGCTGGCGGTATCGGCAAAAACCTGGCCGCTGGCGCAGACCAGAGCAACCGCGGTACAGATGGCACGAAGACGAGTCATCGAGTTTCCTTTTCTAGCAGGCGAGGTAAAACCTCAAGGGGGGCCATTCTGCGCCTAAAAATCCTTGCGGCTCAACCCCTGACCCTTGCCCGGCTTGATTTCCAGGGGGTGAACGGTCAAAAAACAGACAGAGTGAACCCCAGTGGCCGATCAAGGCCTAATCGGCCTAGACTGCGCAATCAGACCAGAAGGAGTATGACCGATGAGCCGTATCGAAACCGACAGCCTGGGCGAGGTTGAAGTCCCGGATGAAGCCTACTGGGGCGCCCAGACTCAACGTTCGTTGATCAACTTCGCCATCGGTCAGGAACGCATGCCCCTGGCGGTGCTGCACGGCCTGGCGCTGATCAAGAAAGCCGCCGCGCGGGTCAATGACCGCAACGGCGACCTGCCCGCCGACATCGCCCGGCTGATCGAACAAGCTGCCGACGAAGTGCTCGCCGGCCAGCATGACGACCAATTCCCGCTGGTGGTGTGGCAAACCGGCAGCGGCACCCAGAGCAACATGAACGTCAACGAGGTGATCGCCGGTCGCGCCAATGAACTGGCCGGCAACGACCGTGGCGGCAAGTCGCCGGTGCACCCCAACGACCACGTCAATCGCTCGCAAAGCTCCAACGACTGCTTCCCCACAGCGATGCACATCGCCGCGGTGCAAGCAGTGCAGCAGCATTTGTTGCCGGCGATCAGCGAATTGTCCGGTGGCCTGGCCGAACTGTCGGCGCGGCATATGAAGCTGGTCAAGACTGGCCGCACTCACATGATGGACGCCACGCCGATCACCTTCGGCCAGGAGCTTTCGGCTTTTATAGCGCAACTGGATTACGCCGAACGGGCGCTTCGCAGCGCGTTGCCGGCGGTCTGTGAACTGGCCCAGGGCGGCACCGCGGTGGGCACCGGGCTCAATTCGCCGCACGGTTTCGGCGAGGCGATCGCCGCCGAGCTGGCGGCGCTTTCCGGGCTGCCGTTTGTCACCGCGCCGAACAAATTCGCCGCGCTGGCCGGGCATGAGCCGCTGACCACGCTGTCCGGCGCGCTGAAAACCCTGGCGGTGACCCTGATGAAAATCGCCAACGACTTGCGCCTGCTGGGCTCGGGTCCGCGCGCCGGTTTCGCCGAAGTGAAGCTGCCGGCCAACGAGCCGGGCAGTTCGATCATGCCGGGCAAGGTCAACCCGACGCAGTGCGAAGCGCTGTCGATGCTCGCCTGCCAGGTGCTGGGCAACGACGTGGCGATCGGCTTCGCCGCGAGCCAGGGCCACTTGCAGTTGAACGTGTTCAAACCGGTGATCATCCACAACCTGCTGCAGTCGATCCGCTTGCTGGGGGATGGGTGCAGCAACTTCCACCAGCACTGCATCGCCGGCCTGGAGCCAGACCCTGCGCAAATGGCCGCGCACCTGGAACGCGGCTTGATGCTGGTGACTGCACTGAACCCGCACATCGGTTACGACAAATCTGCGGAAATCGCCAAGAAGGCCTACGCCGAAGGCCTGACTTTGCGCGAAGCGGCGCTGCAATTGGGTTATCTCACCGATGAAGAGTTCGATGCCTGGGTGCGGCCGGAGAATATGTTGGAGGCTGGGGCCAAGGGCTGAGTGGTTCAGCGCCTGAACGGACTATTTCGCGAGCAGGCTCGCTCCCACAGGGTTTCCGAACACTCGGATTCCAGGTGAGAGCGAGCCTGCTCGCGAATGGCCACGCTGAAGATCCTCAGCCAAGGAGCGCCCTCGCCCGGCGAGCCTTGTACCCGGCCACCAGCGACGGCCCCAACGCCACCAGCGCCGAGCCGACCACCACCAGCACCGCCCCGCCATAACCCAGCGCATTGATCAGTTCGGCGTGCACATACTCCGGCCACCAACTGGCAGCCAGTGCTACGGCACCGAACGTCACCAACGGTGTGATCGCCAGCGTCGCGCTGACCCGTGACGCTTCCCAATGCGCCAGCGCCTCGGCGAACGCGCCATAGGCAATCAGGGTGTTGAGGCAACAGGCCAACAGCAGCCAGCCTTGCAACGGGCTCAGTTGCAGCACCTCCAGCGGATGCACGAACGGCGTCAGCAACAGGCCGCAGAACAGGTAGATCACCATCATCACCTGCAACGAGTTCCACACCGTCAGCAATTGCTTCTGGCCGAGGGCGTAGAAGGTCCAGACCGTGGACGCCAGCAGCACCATCAGCACGCCGGCGGTGTATTGGCTCAGTGAGGTCAACAGCTCGCTCAGGCGTTGATTGAAAAACAGCACGAAACCGATCAACAGCACCGCCAGGCCAATGCCCTGACCGATGCTGAAGCGCTCCTTGAACACAAACAGGCTGGCGATCAGCAACATGATCGGCCCCATCTGCACCACCAGTTGTGCGGTGCCGGGGCTCAGCCGGTTGAGGCCCATCAGGTAGAGCACGTAGTTGCCCACCAGCCCGAGCACCGCCATTACCACCAGCCATCCCCCCTTGGGGCCGAGCACTTTGCGGCTCGGCAGGCGTTTAGTGGCCGCCAGATACAGGAACAGCAAACCGCCGGACACCATCAGGCGACACCAGGTCACGGTCACCGGGTCCATCACCTGCAGCACTTGTTTGAGCTTGATCGGCAGGATTCCCCACAGCACCGCGGTGAGCAACGCCAGGAACATCCCGTACACCCAGCGACCCGATGAAATATGCATGAAAACCCCAGAAGCCCGATTGGCGGAAGTGACCATTCTAGGCACGGTTGACCACGCGACACAGTGACAGTTGGCACTCAGCCGCGATTAACACTGTGCAGGTCGCACCAGGGTGAAGGTATCAACCGTCGATCAGGTCAGCGAGCAAAGCAGCGCATTGGCGCCTAATCTGCCTTGATTGATGAATCAGGAGAGCATCATGTACGGCATGCGCGCCCACGACACCGCCCCCAGCACGCACTTTCGCAGTGACCGGCTGACTCGCATCAACGGCGAACTGTATTTCAGTACCCGGGAAAATACCCTGGAGGGCCCGTTCGACAACCTGGCGGTGGCCGAACGGCAGATTCAGGCTTATATCGAGCGGATGCAGAAGCTCAGCGCCGATAACTCGGCGCGCTGAGTTTCCTCACACCCACAGTGCCTGTGGCGAGGGAGCTTGCTCTCGCTGGAGGGCGAAGCACTCCTGATAGCATTGGCAGCGAGATTTTTGGGTCTGCTGCGCAGCCCAGCGGGAGCAAGCTCCCTCGCCACAAAAGCAAAAGCAGAAGCAAAGCTAACGCCGAGCACAAGCCAGCTCAGATAAGGCCTTTACTTCACCGCCTCAAACAACCCCGTAGCGCCCATCCCGCCGCCAACGCACATGGTCACGATGCCATAGCGCAGGTTGCGCCGTTGCAGTTCGCGCACCAGATGGCCGACCTGACGTGAACCGGTCATGCCGAACGGGTGGCCGATGGAGATCGAACCACCGTTGACGTTGTATTTGTTGTTATCGATTTCCAGGCGATTGCGCGCGTACAGGCACTGTGAGGCGAACGCTTCGTTGAGTTCCCACAAGTCGATATCCGCCACCTGCAGGCCACGGGCCTTGAGCAGCTTGGGCACCGAGAACACCGGGCCGATGCCCATCTCATCGGGTTCGCACCCGGCCACGGTGAAGCCCCGGAAGAACGCCTTGGGCTTGAGCCCCAGTTCCAAGGCTTTGTCCAGGCTCATCACCAGCGTCATCGATGCACCGTCCGACAGTTGCGAGGAGTTGCCAGCGGTCACGGAACCGTCCTCGGCAAACACCGGCTTCAACCCGGCCAGGCTTTCGTAGGTGGTGTCCGGGCGATTGCAGTCGTCGCGATCCACCACGCCATCGAGGATCTGCACCTGGCCGGTGGCCTTGTCCTCGACCCGGTACTTGACCGTCATCGGCACGATTTCGTCGTCGAACAATCCGGCAGCTTGCGCTTGCGCCGTGCGCTGCTGGCTCTGCAGAGCGTAACGATCCTGGTCTTCACGGCTGACGTTGTAGCGACGCGCCACCACCTCGGCGGTCTGGCCCATCGGGAAATAAATGCCCGGCACCTGCTCCTTGAGCAGCGGGTTGATCAGGTTATCGGTGTTGACGCTTTTCATGGTCAGGCTGATCGACTCGACGCCACCGGCGACGATGATGTCGCTGCAGCCGGAGGCGATCTGGTTGGCGGCGATCGCGATGGCCTGCAGGCCCGACGAGCAGAAGCGGTTGAGGGTCATGCCGGCGGTCCCGGTGCCCAGTTGCGAGAGCACTGCGACGTTGCGCCCAATGTTGTAACCCTGGGCGCCTTCGTTGGAGCCGGCGCCGACAATGCAGTCTTCGACGCTGCTGGGGTCGATGCCATTGCGCGCCAGCAACGCATTGACGCAGTGGGCCGTCATGTCGTCCGGACGGGTCTGGTTGAACTTGCCGCGAAAGGACTTGGCCAGGCCGGTCCGCACGCTATCGACGATCACCACTTCACGCATGACAGGCACCTCATTGTTGTTATCGACTGAAAGTGCGACCGAGGATAAATCCGCCGGCTGATCGCTCGCGACAATCATTCACCCCGCGTATGCGCCAACATGCCGACCGATCACGACTTACCCTTCTTGCCTTTCTTCTTGTGCTTGGCAAATGCCTCTTCCAACGCCCGGTTGATAGTGCGCAGGACCTTGATCCGCGCCCAGCGTTTGTCGTTGGCTTCCACCAGGGTCCACGGGGAAATCTCGGTGCTGGTGCGATCGACCATGTCGCAGACGGCGAGCCGGTAAGCGTCCCACTTGTCGCGGTTGCGCCAGTCGTCTTCGGTGATCTTGAACCGCTTGAAAGGGATTTCTTCTCGCGACTGAAAGCGTTCCAGTTGCGTCTGCTTGTCGATCGCCAGCCAGAACTTGACCACGATCACCCCGGCGTCGGAAAGCTGCTCCTCGAAATCATTGATTTCCCCGTACGCGCGCAGCCAGTCCGCCGGTGGGCAGAAGCCCTCCACCCGCTCGACCAACACCCGGCCGTACCAGGAACGGTCGAACACGGTGAACTTGCCCTTGGCCGGAATGTGCCGCCAGAACCGCCACAGATAAGGTTGCGCGCGCTCTTCTTCGGTGGGCGCGGCAATCGGCACGATGCTGTACTGGCGCGGATCGAGCGCCGCCGCCACCCGGCGAATCGCCCCACCCTTGCCCGCCGCGTCATTGCCTTCGAACACCGCAATCAAGGCGTGCTGGCGCATGCGCTTGTCGCGCATCAAACCGGAAAACCGCGCCTGCTCGGTAATCAGCTGCTCCTCGTAATCGTCCTTGTCCAGGCGCTGGGTCATGTCCAGATTGCCGAGCAGGCTGATCTGGTCGACATCGACCGGCAACGGCGCGGCGCTGACTTTGTCCGGGTTGACCTTGGGCCGCTTCAGCGCTGCTTGCAGGCCTTCGAGCAAAATCTTGCCCACGGTGAGGCTGCGGTAATGCGGATCGACGCCTTCAATCACGTGCCACGGCGCATAGTCACGGCTGGTGCGGCGCAATACCCGCTCGCCGTATTTGACGAATTTGTCGTAGGTGTGCGACTGCTGCCAATCCAGCGGGCTGATGCGCCAACTGTGCAGCGGATCATCGGCCAGGGCCTTGAGCCGAGCCTTCATCTGTTTCTTGGACAGGTGGAACCAGAACTTAAAGATCAACGCGCCTTCATCGCACAGCATCTGCTCCAGACGCTCGGACTGGTTAATCGCCTGGTCCAGCACCGGGTCCTTGAACAAGCCGTGAACCCGGCCTTGCAGCATCTGGCTGTACCAGTTGCCGAAAAAGATGCCCATGCGCCCCTTGGCCGGCAGCATCCGCCAGTAGCGCCAGGCCGGCGGCCGGGCCAGTTCTTCATCGGTCTGCTGGTCGAAGGTACGCACCTCGATCAGGCGCGGGTCCATCCACTCATTGAGCAGCTTGACCGTCTCGCCCTTACCGGCGCCTTCGATGCCATTGATCAGGATGATCACCGGGAAACGCCCTTGTTGTTGCAGCTCGAACTGCGCGTCGAGCAAGGCCTCGCGTAACGCCGGAACGGCGGCTTCAAAGGTTTCTTTGTCGATGGCGTGACCGATTTCGGCGGATTCGAACATGAACAACTCCCTGGGTGGATGGACCAAGCCTAGCGGATTGGGCAGGGCCGCAGCGCAGAAATTCCGTTCGCGGTTGCTCGCGCACTGTGTCGCACGCGGGCAGCCCCTCACCTGCCACGCTTCACGACAAGCACCAGCGCTTCGATCAGCTAGAATGGCCGCCTTGTTGTTTTCGAGCCTGCCATGAACCCTGAACTGCCCCACGCCCAACTCGACTGGGACGACCAAGGTCGCCCGTATTCGCGGGTGTTCGACGATGTGTATTTCTCCGATCAGTCCGGTCTGGAGGAAACCCGCTACGTGTTCATCGAACAGAACCAGCTGCAGGAGCGTTTTGCCGCGCTGCCTGCCGACGGGTGTCTGGTGATTGGCGAAACCGGTTTCGGCACGGGGTTGAATTTTCTCTGCGCCTGGCAGTTGTTCGCCGCCCACGCGGTTGCCGGGGCGCGGCTGCACTTTGTCAGCGTGGAAAAATACCCGCTCAGCGCCCCTGACCTGCGACGAGCCCTGGCATTGTGGCCGGAACTCAAGCCCTTCGCCGATCAATTGCTGGCGCAGTACGTGGCGATTCATCCGGGTTTTCAGCGGCTGATGCTGGACAACGGCCGCGTGACCCTGACGCTGTTGATCGGCGACGCACTGGAGCAATTGCCGCAACTCGACGCGCACATCGACGCCTGGTTTCTCGACGGTTTCGCCCCGGCGAAAAACCCCGAGATGTGGACCGCCGAATTGTTCGCCGAACTGGCGCGGCTGGCGGCGCCCGGCTCGACCATCAGCACCTTCACCAGCACAGGTTGGGTCCGGCGCTTGCTCAACGCCGCCGGTTTCAAGATGAAGCGCACCCCGGGCATTGGCCACAAGTGGGAAATCCTGCGTGGCACGTTCCTCGGCTGGCCCGTCGACGCGCCGCCACCGCCTGTCGTCAAACCCTGGTTTGCCCGCCCGCCGCGGCCGCGTGGCGAGCGGCGCGCGCTGGTGATTGGCGCAGGCCTCGCGGGCTGTGCCAGTGCCCATACCCTGGCAGTGCGCGGCTGGCAGGTCAGCCTGCTGGAACGCCACGGTGCTGTGGCGCAGGAAGCCTCGGGCAACCCGCAAGGGGTGCTGTACCTGAAACTTTCGGCCCACGGCACGGCGTTATCGCAATTGATCGTCAGCGGTTTCGGGCACACCCGGCGCCTGCTCGAACGATTGCAGCGCGGCGTCGATTGGGATGCCTGCGGTGTCTTGCAGTTGGCATTCAATGGCAAGGAAGCCGAGCGCCAGGCGCAGTTGGCGGCGGCGTTCCCCGCTGATTTGTTGCACCTGCTGGATCGACCCCAGGCGCAGCATCAGGCCGGCGTCGGTCTGGCCCACGGCGGCCTGTTATATCCCGAGGGCGGCTGGGTGCATCCTCCCGCGCTGTGCCAATGGCAGGCGTCGCAAGCCAATGTGCAACTGCTGACCCATCGCGATGTGCTGGACCTGCGCCAGGTCGACGGTCAGTGGCAGGCGTGGGACGGCGACAGCCTGCTGGCCAGCGCCCCGGTGGTGATCCTCGCCGGGGCCGCCGAGATCCAGCGTTTCCCCCACAGTGCCGAGTTGCCGCTCAAGCGCATTCGCGGGCAAATCACCCGTTTACCGCAGACCGCCGGTAGCCAGGCACTCGCCACCGTGGTGTGCGCCGAAGGCTACGTGGCGCCCGCACGCATGGGTGAACACACCCTCGGCGCCAGTTTCGATTTCCACAGTGATGACCTCACACCGACCACCGCCGAACACCAGGGCAACCTGGCGCTGCTCGAAGAAATATCCGCCGATCTGGTGTCGCGCCTTGGTGCCGATCATCTGGAACCCGAACACTTGCAGGGCCGCGCAGCATTCCGCTGCACCAGCCCTGACTACCTGCCGATCGTCGGGCCGCTGGCCGACGGCGCGGCATTCAACCTGGCGTATGCCACCCTCGCCAAAGATGCACGGCAAGTGCCGGACACCTCCTGCCCTTGGCTGGACGGGTTGTACGTCAACAGCGGCCACGGCTCACGGGGTTTGATCACCGCACCGCTGTCCGGCGAACTGCTGGCGGCCTGGCTCAACCACGAACCGCTACCCCTGCCCCGCAGCGTCGCCGAAGCCTGCCACCCGAACCGTTTCGCCCTGCGGCGTCTGATTCGCGGTAAGCCATAACGTCCGCGTTCCCTCTGTACCCCCTTCCCTCTCAGCGTCATGGCCAATGCCGACGCTGAACGCCCGCCGACTTATAACCGATCGTTCTAAAACTACCCGCTACGCAGTGGGTCAGTTTCTGAGTACCCGCCGCCTCGCGCGGCCACGATTGACCCTCCCCAACGGAAAAACCGGTAAGGATTTTATGTGCGGATTAGCTGGCGAATTACGTTTTGACTTTCAACCTGCCGACCTCGCGGCGGTTGAACGAATCACCCACCATCTGGCGCCACGGGGCCCGGATGCCTGGGGCTTCCATGCTCAAGGGCCGATTGCCCTGGGCCATCGTCGCCTGAAAATCATGGACTTGTCGGACGGTTCGGCGCAGCCGATGGTCGACAATCAACTGGGCTTGTCCCTGGCTTTCAACGGCGCGATTTATAACTTTCCGGAATTGCGTGCCGAACTCGAAGCGCTCGGTTATGCATTTTATTCCGGCGGCGACACCGAGGTGCTGCTCAAGGGTTACCACGCCTGGGGCGAAGCACTGCTGCCCAAACTCAACGGCATGTTCGCCTTCGCAATCTGGGAGCGCGACGCCAAGCGTCTGTTCATCGCCCGTGACCGCCTCGGCGTGAAACCGCTGTACCTGTCGCGGACCGGCCAACGTCTGCGCTTTGCCTCGGCATTGCCGGCGTTGCTCAAGGGCGGCGACATCAATCCGATCCTTGATCCGGTCGCGCTCAATCATTATTTGAATTTCCACGCCGTGGTCCCGGCCCCGCGCACCTTGCTGGCGGGCATTGAAAAGCTGCCGCCGGCCACTTGGATGCGCGTTGAAGCGGACGGCACCACTGAGCAGAAAACCTGGTGGACCCTACCTTATGGCCCGCGTGAAGACGAGCTGAACCTGACCCTCGAAGACTGGCGCGACCGGGTGCTCGACAGCACCCGCGACGCGGTAGCCATTCGTCAGCGTGCAGCGGTGGATGTCGGCGTGCTGCTCTCGGGCGGCGTCGATTCGAGCCTGTTGGTGGGTCTGTTGCGCGAAGTCGGCGTAGAGAACCTGTCGACTTTCTCCATCGGTTTCCAGGATGCCGGCGGCGAGCGCGGGGATGAATTCCAGTATTCGGATTTGATCGCCAAGCATTACGGCACCCAGCACCACCAATTGCGCATCGATGAAAAAGAAATCATCGAGCAACTGCCAGCGGCGTTCCGCGCGATGAGCGAGCCGATGGTCAGCCATGACTGTATTGCCTTCTATCTGTTGTCCCGCGAAGTGGCCAAGCACTGCAAAGTGGTGCAGAGCGGCCAGGGCGCCGATGAACTGTTCGCCGGTTACCACTGGTACCCGCAAGTGGATGGCGCGAGCGACCCGTATGCGGCGTACCGCGAAGCCTTTTTCGACCGTAGCTACGACGACTATGCCGCCACCGTGCAGCCAAAATGGCTGACCGCCAATGACGCCGCCGGCGACTTCGTGAAGGAACATTTCGCACAGCCGGGCGCCGATGCCGCGGTGGATAAAGCCCTGCGCCTCGACAGCACCGTGATGCTGGTCGACGACCCGGTCAAGCGAGTCGACAACATGACCATGGCCTGGGGCCTGGAAGCGCGGACGCCGTTCCTGGACTACCGCCTGGTGGAACTGTCGGCGCGGGTGCCAGGCAAATTCAAACTGCCGGACGGCGGCAAGCAAGTGCTCAAGGAAGCCGCGCGTCTGGTGATTCCGAGCGAAGTGATCGACCGTAAAAAAGGCTATTTCCCGGTGCCGGGTCTCAAACACCTGGAGGGCAATACCTTGAATTGGGTGCGCGAATTGCTGCTGGATCCGAGCCAGGATCGCGGCCTGTTCAACCCAGCCATGCTCGATCGCTTGCTGACTGACCCGCAAGGCCAACTGACACCGTTGCGCGGTTCGAAACTGTGGCAACTGGCGGCGCTGAACCTGTGGCTCAGCGAACAAGGAATTTGATTGATGAAACCCCATGCTACGGCTTTCAGCCAACGCTTGTTACGCGGCCAGGCGCCGACGTACGAACGCCTGCAAGCACGTTTCGCCGAAGACGGCAGTGAACCGGGCGCCACGCCCATCGCCGTGCATTGCGGCTGGGGCCGATTATTGATCGGTCACACCTTCCCCGACCCGGCCAGCCTGGCCGCCGAGTTGCTCAACGAGCAGCCCGGCGAACGCGATATCGCGTTATACGTCGCCGCGCCACAGCAGATTCTCGGCCTGGAACCGGCCCAGTTGTTCCTCGATCCGTCGGACACCTTGCGTTTGTGGTTCAGCGACTATCGCCAGGCTACCCGGGTGTTTCGCGGCTTCCGCATCCGCCGGGCGCAAAGCGACAGCGACTGGCAGGCGATCAACCATCTGTACCAGGCGCGCGGGATGTTGCCGATCGATTCGAGTCTACTGACCCCTCGTCACCTGGGCGGGCCGGTGTACTGGCTGGCGGAGGACGAGGACAGCGGCGCGGTGATCGGCAGTGTCATGGGCCTTAATCACCACAAGGCGTTCAACGATCCGGAAAACGGCAGCAGCCTGTGGTGCCTGGCGGTTGATCCGCAGTGCTCGCGCCCCGGCGTGGGCGAAGTGTTGGTGCGGCACTTGATCGAGCATTTCATGAGCCGTGGCTTGAGCTACCTCGACCTGTCGGTGCTGCACAACAACCAACAGGCTAAAAACCTCTACGGCAAGTTGGGTTTTCGCAACCTGCCGACCTTTGCCATCAAGCGCAAAAACGGCATCAACCAGCAGTTGTTCCTCGGTCCCGGGCCGCAAGCGGATTTCAACCCTTACGCACGGATCATTGTCGAGGAAGCCCATCGCCGGGGTATCGACGTGCAAGTCGACGATGCCAAGGCCGGGATGTTTACCCTCAGCCATGGCGGGCGCCGGGTGCGTTGCCGCGAGTCCTTGAGCGATTTGACCAGCGCGATCAGCATGAGCCTGTGCCAGGACAAAAGCCTGACCCATAAGGTCCTGAAAGCCGCCGGCCTGAATCTGCCGGCGCAGCAACTGGCGGGCAATGCCGACGACAACCTCGGTTTTCTCGACGAGCACCAGCGGATTGTCGTCAAGCCACTGGATGGCGAACAGGGCCACGGCGTGGCGGTGGATCTGCGTGACATCGACGAGGTGCAGCAAGCGATCGAAGCCGCGCGTCAGTTCGACAGCCGCGTGTTGCTGGAAAGCTTTCACGAAGGCCTCGATTTGCGGATTGTGGTGATTGGTTTTGAAGTGGTCGCGGCGGCGATTCGCCGGCCAGCGGAAGTGGTTGGCGATGGCCAGCATTCGATTGGCGCGTTGATCGAGGCGCAAAGTCGGCGACGCCAGTCGGCCACCGATGGCGAGAGCAAGATCCCGCTGGACCACGAGACCCAACGCACGTTGCACGCAGCGGGTTACGACTACAACAGCATTCTGCCAGCCGGCGAGCACTTGTTTGTGCGGCGCACGGCGAACCTGCACACCGGCGGAATTCTGGAAGATGTCACGGCGATCCTGCACCCGACCCTGGTCGATGCCGCCGTGCGCGCGGCGCGGGCGCTGGACATTCCCATGGTCGGTCTTGACCTGATGGTACCGGCTGCCGATCAACCGGAGTACGTGTTTATCGAGGCCAACGAGCGCGCCGGGCTGGCCAACCACGAACCGCAACCGACGGCCGAACGCTTTGTGGATTTGTTGTTTCCGCACAGTCAGCCGGCGGTCTGACAGGTCACCGAGCCGGCTCTTCGCCAGCCGGCTCGCGATCAATTTGCCAAGCGCTGCACGTCCACCCTTCTCATCGAAACCATCGGTGTCTTCAACCCATCAGGAGTTTCCATGACCAGCAGAATTCCCGAACCAGACCTGAACTACCTGCAAAAAGTCTTGCTGGAAATGCTCGCCATTCCCAGCCCGACCGGCTTCACCGACACCATCGTGCGCTATGTCGCCGAACGCCTGGAAGAACTCGGCGTGCCCTTTGAAATGACCCGCCGCGGCACCATCCGCGCGACGCTTAAAGGCAAGAAAAACAGCCCCGACCGCGCCGTCTCAGCGCACTTGGACACCATTGGCGCCGCCGTGCGCGCGGTCAAGGACAACGGCCGCCTGACCCTGGCGCCGGTGGGTTGCTGGTCGAGCCGTTTCGCCGAAGGCAGCCGGGTCAGCCTGTTTACCGACAACGGGGTGATTCGCGGCAGCGTGTTGCCACTGATGGCGTCCGGGCATGCGTTCAATACCGCGGTCGATGAGATGCCGATCAGTTGGGATCACGTCGAACTGCGCCTGGACGCCTACTGCGCGACCCGCGCCGATTGCGATTCGCTGGGCATCAGCGTTGGTGATTTCGTCGCGTTCGATCCGCTGCCGGAGTTCACCGAGAGCGGCCACATCAGCGCCCGCCATCTCGACGACAAGGCCGGCGTGGCGGCGTTGCTGGCAGCGATGAAAGCCATCATCGACAGCGGCGAAGAATTGATGATCGACTGCCATCCGCTGTTCACCATCACCGAAGAAACCGGCAGTGGCGCGGCGGCAGCGTTGCCGTGGGATGTCAGCGAATTCGTCGGCATCGACATCGCCCCGGTCGCCCCCGGCCAACATTCAAGCGAACACGCGGTGAGCGTGGCGATGCAGGATTCCGGTGGGCCGTATGACTATCACTTGTCGCGGCATTTGCTGCGCCTGGCCAGCGAAAACGAACTGCCGGTGCGCCGTGACCTGTTCCGCTATTACTTCAGCGACGCGCACTCGGCGGTCACCGCCGGCCACGACATCCGTACCGCCCTGCTCGCCTTTGGCTGCGATGCGACCCACGGTTATGAGCGCACGCACATCGACAGTCTTGCAGCACTCAGTCGCCTGCTGGGTGCCTACATCCTCAGCCCGCCAGTGTTCGCCAGCGATGCGCAACCGGCTCAGGGTTCGCTGGATCGCTTCAGTCATCAGATCGAACACGACGCGCAGATGGAAAGCGATACCCGAGTGCCGTCGGTAGACAGCCTGGTGGGGCAGCGTTCGGACAGTTGAGTGTCAAGCCTGAGGTCGACAGCGCCTGAACAGGCGCTTTCGCGAGCAGGCTCGCTGCCACCTTTCCATGTGGGGGCGAGCCTGCTCGCGAAGGCACTAATAGGGGCCGACCCCACGCTTGCAGGCTGGCTCCCAATGCGCATTCACCGTAGCATCGCGCCCAATTGTTTAGCCGAGGTGCTTATGCTGATCCCCTACGACCAACTCGAAGTCGACACCCTGACCCGCCTGATCGAGGATTTCGTGACCCGTGACGGCACTGACAACGGCGATGACACGCCGCTGGAAACCCGCGTATTGCGGGTTCGCCAGGCGCTGACCAAGGGCCAGGCGCTGATCGTCTTCGACCCGGACAGCGAGCAATGCCAATTGATGCTCAAGCACGACGTGCCCAAGCATCTGTTCGACTGACGCCGTTCAACTGGTCTTGGCCTCGGCCAGCTTGGCTTGATTGAGTGCGGCCTGGGCACGCTGGGCCTGGATGCGCCGATGGACTTCGGCACGGTTGACGCTCACGTCCTGAGGCGCCTCGACGCCGAAGCGCACACTGTTGCCATTGACGGCCAGTACGCGCACGGAAATATCGTCACCGATGGAAATCATCTCGCCCACAACGCGGCTGAGTACAAGCATGGCATTTGTCCTTCAGGGGTTACCGGCCCTTGAAGATGCCCGCCGCAGCCTTGCGCTTCAATGCACCCAAGGCAATTCAGTCATGCCTTACAGCGCCGGACGAAACGCCTTACAGACACGTCTCTCAACCACCAACGCAACACATGCGCTCAAGATGCGGAAAAGCGTGGTCCCAACAGAATCACGCTGGCGCCGATCACGCACAGCGCCACACCCAGCCAGTCGGAATTGAGGGGGCGCACCCGCTCGATCACCGCCAGCCAGCCAATCGAGGCAATGATGTAGATGCCGCCGTAGGCTGCGTAAGCGCGCCCGGCGTAGGCCGCTTCGACGCGGGTCAGCAGCAAGGCGAACAGGGTCAGGCTGAGCAACGCTGGGACGATCCACCAGGCACTTTTACCTTGCCGCAGCCACATCCAGAAGCCGTAGCAACCGGCGATTTCAAACAGCGCGGCGAGGAAAAACCACAGGTAATTGAGCATGCGGGGGTGTTCCGTCAGATGGGCCGATGGCGCTCACCCTATCGGCCAGTCCCCGCCCGTTCAACCTTAACCGGCGGTTTGTTTGGCCTTGGCGCGCATTTTGTCGGCCATGCTGGTCATTTCGTCGTAGAGCAACTGCGGATTCTTCTGCTTGATGGCCCAAGCCATGCGTCCCTGTTCGTGGGGCAGGATCATGAATTCACCGGCCGCCACCTGCTGGTAGATGTAGTCGGCAATGTCAGCGGCGGTGATCGGCGAACTTTCCAGCAGCTTGCCCACCTGTGCCTTCATTGCCGGCGTCGGGCCACGGAATGAATCGAGCAGATTGGTCTGGAAGAATGACGGACAGACCACATGCACCGCCACTTCCTGTTGCGCCAGTTCGATCAGCAGGCTTTCCGACAACGCCACCACGCCGGCCTTGGCCACGTTGTAATTGCTCATTGCCGGGCCCTGCATCAACGCTGCCATTGAGGCGATGTTGATGATCTTGCCTTTGCTCTGTTCCAGCAGCGGCAGGAACGCCTTGCAACCCTTGACCACGCCCATGAGGTTGATCGCGATCTGCCAGTCCCAATCTTCCAGGGACAGTTCGCTGAAGAAACCACCCGACGCCACGCCGGCGTTGTTGACGATGATATCGATGCCGCCCAGTTTCACTTCGCAGGCCTGGGCGAACGCGGTGAGCTGGCTGTAATCGCGCACGTCGCAGCGCTGGGTGAAGCCGTCGCCGCCGGCTTCGCGAACCATTTTCAGGGTGTCCTGCAGGCCCGGTTCGCTGACGTCCGACAAAGCCAGCTGCCAGCCTTCGCGGGCCCAGCGCAGCGCGATTTCGCGACCCAGGCCGGAGCCGGCGCCAGTGATCATCATGCGATTTTGCATAGCAGACAGCCTTGTTGTTCTGGGGAAGATGCCGCCCAGTGTAACCAAGGAGCCTGCGCGACCCACGCTCCATCAGATTGCTGAATGGCCCAAGCAAACCGCCGCATCGTCCTACAGTCTTACGCGCAGTTAATTCTTTCAAGGCAAAAACCCTGGCGCACGACAAACGAAATAAGCCTGCCTTCGAAACGCTTTAAAAAAACTTTGAATTATTTTGATACGGCACAGGTCGGAAGTTTTAAGCAGCCGGTATTTAGTGCAATGGGGCTGACAACTAAAACACCCGTCACTTTTGAACGTTTCAATAAGGAAATCGACATGGGCACAATTTTAATCATTATCCTGATCCTCCTCTTGATCGGCGGCCTGCCGGTATTCCCGCACTCCAGAAGTTGGGGTTATGGCCCGTCGGGTATCATCGGTGTCGTTCTGGTAGTGCTGTTGGTATTGCTGCTCCTCGGCCGTATATGACGGTGTAACAGGCAATAAAAAAGAGGCCCTTCACAGGGCCTCTTTTTTTGTCCGCGAAATGTAGTTAGTCCGGCTTGCCGTCCACTACACCAGCGGTGTTATCGATCAGGCTTTTAGTCGCGGTTTGCAGGAACGACTCAAGTTTCTGCCTCAATTCAGCTTCATCCGACGAGGCTGGAATCACTTCACCTTTGGCGTTGGCCCCCAGTTGGTAGTGCCACAACTTGGGCGGCATTTCCTTGGGCAGAACCAGCACGCGGTCGGCAGTCAGCAACGCCACGGTCTGATCACTGCCCGATGGCTTGATCACGCCGAAGCCTTTGTCGCCGTCCGGCAGGTTCAACAGGTCACGGCCCCAGCACTGGTGCAGCACGTCGCCACCGATGCGGCCCATGATGGTCGGCACGATGTCGATCTGTGTACCCACGGTGTGGTCGATCTGGCCAAACTTGTCCTGCACGCCCGGACCGATCAGCAGCATCGGCACGTTGAAGCGGCCCAGGTCCATCTCGGTGATCTGCTGTTCGTTGCCGAAGCCGTGGTCGCCGACGACGACGAACAGGGTTTCATTGAAGTACGGCTCTTTACGTGCTTTCTCGAAGAACTGCCCCAGCGCCCAGTCGGAGTAGCGCATGGCGGTCAAATGTTCGTTCAGGCTGCCACGGTCGGTCACGCGCTCGACCGGCAAGGGTGTCGGCAAGGCGTAAGGCGTGTGGTTGGAGAGGGTTTGCAGCAACGCATAGAACGGTTTTTTGTCCTTGCCGTCACGGGCCTTCAACTCTTCCAGGCCACGGTTGAACATGTCCTGGTCGGACACGCCCCAGGTCGGGTCGGAGAACACCGGGTTGACGAAGTCATTGCGCCCGATGAAGTTGGTCATGCCCTGGTTGCTGAAGAAACCGGACTGGTTATCCCAGGCGAAGTCGCCGTTGTAGACGTACACATCGTCGTAGTCACGGGCGCTGAGCAACTGCGGCAGACCGGACAATTTGTGGCTGCCTTCCGGGGTCTGCATCAGGTATTCGAAGCCTGGCAGGTTGGGGAAGCAGGCCATGGTGGCGAACATGCCCTGGTGGGTGTGCGTGCCGTTGGAGAAGAAGCGGTCGAACAACAGGCCTTCTTTCGACAACTTGTCGAAGTACGGCGTGATGTTGCCCGGACGACCCAGCGCACCCACCGAGTGACCGGCGAAGCTTTCCATCAGGATCACCACGACGTTCTTGATCGGCAGGGTCTTGTCGGCGTTCGGCGTGTAGGTGCGGCGAACGGCGGCGGTTTCGGCGTCGACCAGTTTGTCGCTCGGGGTCAGCAGCATTTCACGTACAGTCTGCTGGGCCACTGGCTGTTCAATCGTGGCTTTCCAGACGTTGTCGCGGTGTTCGGACATACGGCTTTTGGCGGCGGCGATCAGCGACAAGGTGCCGTTGAGGCCCAACTGGTTGGCGAAGTTCGAGTCGGTGGTGTAGACGTCACCCCAACGCAACGGCGGGCCCTGGCGCAGAGTGCCGCGGGCGGCGACCACGCAGATCAGCAGGCAGACCACGAACACGCCGATGCGCGCATACCACGGGGCGATTTGCCGAGTGCCGATGCTGCCGCCACTGAACGGTCCGCGTGGCCGGGTGGCGCGGTCGGCGCCCTTGAAAGCCAGGGTCAGAATCAGCGTGCCGAAGGCCCAGGCCAGCAGGTAGCGCACCACCGGGAACCCGTACCAGAGCATGCTCATGACGGTTTTCGGGTCTTCCTTCACGTACTGGAACACCAGGCCGTTGAGGCGCTGGTGGAACTCGCGGTAGAAGTCCATTTCCATCAGGCCAAGGAACAGCGCGATGCTGGAGGCGATGGTCAGCCAGAAACGGAAGAAGCCCCGCGCCGCCATGGCGCGAACGCTGAACAGTGCCAGGATCAGCGGAATGCTCAGGTACACCACCAGCCGCAGGTCAAAGCGCAAACCGTTGGCGAACGCTTCGAAGAAAGTCGAGGCCGGGGTGTCGAGGATCATCTCGCGGTTGTAGACCAGCAGCGCCACGCGCAACAGGCTGAACATCACCATCATGACCAGGGCGCACAACAATGTGTAAGCCAGGTGCGATTTGACGGTCGGTTGCAGCAAGCGATTCGAAGCTCGCTGCTGACTCAGGGCGTCCGGAATTGCCATGTCGTTTTAGGACCCATTGGAAGTTGAAGTTGCAAGAAGACAGCGGCGCCTTACCCTCTATTGGCCGATCCCGGCCCGGGGCTTGCGCGGTGCGCAAATGTTGCACGATCAGTCACGGCATTGCCATTGATTACTGGCGAGGCCGTTCAAGCCGGCGAATTGTCTTGGACGCATTGTGAAAATTTCGTTCAACGTATATCCCGAAACACAAAAAAGGGCCTGGCGGCCCTTTTTGCAATGCATTGAATCAATCGTTGCTCGGTTTGTTGATCGCTTGCAGCACGTACTGCGGCAGGGCGAACGCGCCGATATGAATTTCCGGATTGTAGTAGCGGGTGACGATGCCGCTGCCGATGAAGCGCTGTCGCAGCACTTCACGGGACAAGTTGCGGTAGGCCGGGTTGGTGGCGCCCCAGGCGAACGTCATGGCGCCGCCGATGTAGGTTGGCACGGCGGCCTGGTAGAAATGCCAGTCAGGGAACAGGCTGCGCAGGCGTCCGGCGGTGGTTTGCACTTCGCCCAGTTGCATGAACGGCGTGCCGTTCTGCGTGACCAGGATGCCGCCTTCGTTCAGACAGCGACGGCACGCTTGGTAGAAGTTCTCGGAGAACAGCACTTCCCCGGGGCCGATCGGGTCGGTGGAGTCGGAGATGATCACGTCGAATTTTTCCGTGGTGGTGGCGACGAAACGCATGCCGTCGTCAATCACCAGGTTCAAACGCGGGTCATCGAACGCGCCTTTGGAGTGGTTTGGCAGGAATTCCTTGCACATGTCGACCACGGTGCCGTCGATCTCGACCATGGTGATGTGCTCGACACCGCCGTGCTTGGCCACTTCACGCAGCATGCCGCCGTCACCGCCGCCGATGATCAGCACGCGCTTGGCGCTGCCGTGGGCGAGGATCGGCACGTGGGTCAGCATCTCGTGGTAGATGTATTCGTCGGCTTCGGTGGTCTGAATCACGCCGTCCAGTGCCATGACGCGGCCCATGACCGGGTTCTCGAAAATCACCAGGTGTTGGTGGTCAGTGCGCACTTCGTGCAGCAATTTGGCCATGCGAAACCGTTGGCCGTAGCCTTCGTACAGGGTTTCCAGGTATTCGCCGGTGGGGGTGGTGCTCATGGGAAGCGCTCCGATGACTGCGGACGGTTACCCGCCCATGATGGCAATCGAGCTGCTCGATTGGCCGGGAAAGGCGCGCATTCTACGTCGCGGAGGATGACAGGTCGAACCTTCTGACACTGGACATCAATGTGGGAGTGAGCCTGCTCGCGAAAGCGTCGTCAGCTTGAACATCTTCGTTGGCTGACAGACCGCTATCGCGGGCAAGCCCGCTCCCACAGGGTGCTGGGTGTTCGAGGATCGGTGATCAGATCCGCACATTGCCCCTTGGCCCGGCGATGGCCCAAATGATCAGCCCCAGGACTGGCAGGAGCAGGATCAGCAGGACCCAGACGATCTTCATCCCGGTGCTGGTGCCGCTCTTGAGCACGTTGATAATGGCCCAGATGTCCAGCGCGAGGATGATCAGGCCGATCAGGCCGTTGAAAGTGGAACCCATGGTGTTGCTCCCTAAGAATGGTGTGCACTCTTAGGATAGACGGCGCACGTCAGGGTTCCGTTTTATTCACTGACTGTTATCCACAGGCTCAGACGTGGAGCGCGACTTTCAGGGCTTCCAGGGCCGGTGCCGCGGCAATCCCGACCTCGGCGGCGAGTTGCTGCACACGCTCCACATCGTTGCCATACACCAGCACCATTTGCAGGTCATCGTCGAGCAACTGGCTGAAGTTCATCAGCGTGTAGCCGCCGTTTTCCTTGTTCAGGCTGCTCATCTGCACCTGGATGCGGTTGAGGGCGGTGAGCGCTTCGGTTTTGTTCAGTTGCTTGGGCTTGAGGTTGAAGTCCACGCCGGGACCAAACGAAGCGACGATTTGCGCGAACAGGTCCGCGTAGCTGTCGGCCTGGAACAGCACGGTGTCCGGCAAGCTGCCGACCACCACCCATTCACCCAGCGGAATCGGGAAGCTGTCGTCGTAGTTGATGTCGGGATTGGCGGTCAGAAAAGCCGCCGGATCGGCGTAGGCCTGGGCGGCTTCGTCGGCGACTTTCTGGACTTCGTCGGCGCTCATGCAACCGGAGCTGATTTTGCTGATGAGTTCGACGAGAGCAGCGGTCATGGGGCGATCCTGTGCGAGGAGGAATTTCAGGGCCCGAAGAATAGCGTATTCCGTCGCGGCTTCCGAATCGGGAGGCGATGGGGAAGGCAAAGTGAAACGCTGAAAGCTAAAGCGACTACCACCGATGCAGGGCTTGAGACCAACCCTGTGGTGAGGGGGCTTGCCCCCGCTCGTGCGCGCAGCGGCCGCCATCGCGGTGCATGCGCTGTGTCAGGCGGTTTGAGTGCTCAGGCTTTGGGGGCCGCTGCGCAGCCCAACGGGGGCAAGCCCCCTCGCCACAACAGCCAAGAGCGAAAGCGAAGCTGTGCAGCGGAGGGGTTGGGGCTATCAGGCGAGCAATTTTTCAAGCTGCGCCGTGGTGTCGACGGCGCCGAGGGTTTTCGCGGCGTCGAGGGCGGAGACGCCGTTGGCGTCCTTCGCTTTGGGGTCGGCGCCTTTGGCGATCAGGTAGTCGACGATTTCCACGCGATTGAACATCGCGGCCATCATCAGCGCGGTGCGGCCGTCGAAGGAGGAACCTTCCACTTGCGCGCCACCGTCGACCAATGCCTTGACCACGGCCAGGTCGCCCTTGAACGCGGCGCCGGCAATCGGGCTCTGGCCGTTGTCGTTGCGGATTTCCGGGTCGGCCTTGTGCTCCAGCAGCACTTTCACGGTTTCGACGTGGCCGTGGTAAGCGGCGAGCATCAGCAAGGTGTCACCCTTGTGGTTGCGCAGGTTCGGCGGCAGGCCTTTGCTGAGCAAGGCAGCCATCATCGCGGCATCGCCTTCGCGGGCCTTGTTGAACACTTGCTCGGCGAACTCAGCGGCTTCTTCAGGGGTCATCTGGCGGGATTGGTCAGTCATGCAGGGCTCCATACGGCGGTCTTGGAATGGCGCTAGTTTCCTGAGCGGCCGCTGCCCTGTCACTTCTTTTTTCTCGATTCCATGGCATAGGCACAATCAATAGCGATGTTGCCCGGTCTGAATTTCCGCCAGCACCTGCGCAGTCACCGGCACGTAAGTGCTCGACCCCGGCAGCCAGGCGTAGATCGGATCATCACCACTGCGGCTCGGGTCGAATGCTTCGTCCTTGAGGCGGGTTTTCTGATACTTGAAAGTGCCGGTGGTGTCCATTTTCACCTTGACCCGCAGGAACAACGGCACCGCATAGCCAGGCAGATGCTGACGGGCGAACGCGAGCAACTCGGCGAAATCCAGGGTCGCCAGGGATTCCGCCGGGGTGATCGCCGCCATCCCGGCGCGGCCGTTGGTGTTGTGCACCTCAACGCCATAGGCCACGGCCTCGGCAATGTGCGGATACTGCAGCAGCAGGTTTTCGACTTCCGTAGTGGAGACGTTCTCGCCCTTCCAGCGATAGGTGTCGCCCAGGCGATCGACAAACTGTGCATGGCCGAAACCGATCTTGCGCAACAGATCGCCGGTGTTGAAATAACGATCGCCGCTTTCGAAAACGTCATGCAGCACCACCGAGTCAGTCTTCGCCGGATCGGTGTAACCGTCGAGCGGCGCCTTGTCGTCGATCTTGGCCAGCAGCAGGCCGTTACTGCCCTTATCGACCTGGCGCATGAAACCGTTGTCCTGGCGCAGTGGCAAACCGCTGTCGTGGTCATAGGCCACCAACGCCCAACTGCCGAGGGAGAAACCAATGGTGTTGTCGAAATTCAGTACGTTGGTGAAACCGATATTGCCATCGCTGGCGGCATACAACTCGCAAACATGCTCGACCCCGAAGCGCCGCTTGAACTCGCGCCAGGCGCCGGGCCGCAGGCCGTTGCCGACCATCTTGCGCACGGGGTTGTCGCGATCGTCCGGGCTGGGCGGCTGATCCACCAGGTAGCGGCACAACTCGCCGACGTAGCCGATGGTGGTCACGCGGTACTTGCGCACGTCGCTCCAGAACTGGCTGGCGCTGAACTTGCGGCGAATGGCGAAACCGCTGGCGCCGGTGATGGCCGCGCCCCAGCAGACGCACAGGCCCGTGCCGTGGTACAGCGGCAAAGTGCAATAGACGACATCTTCCGGGCGCATATCCAGGGCAATCACGCCGAAGCTGACCGAGGTGCGCATCCAGCGGCCATGCTTGAACACACCCGCCTTCGGCAACCCGGTGGTGCCCGAGGTGTAGATGTAAAAACAGCGGTCGTTGAAAAACACCTGCCGGCTGCTGGGGAGGTTGTCGCTATCGGCGTCGGCGCAGGCGCTCATCAGGTTGACGAAGCCCGCCGGGGCGATCCCGCAATCGCTGGAGGTATCGCGATCCGCCACGAACCAGACCCGACTCGACGCCAGGGCTACCCGCTCGCGGATGGCCATGAAGGCCGGCGCCAGTTCCTCGCCGATCACCACCGCCACTGGCGCCACCAGGTTGAGGCTGTGGGCCAGGGTCTCGCGGGTTTGTGAGGTGTTGAGCAGCGCACTGACTGCGCCGACCTTGGCGATGCCCAGCAGGGTCACGAGCATTTCCGGGCGATTGTCGATAAACACGCCGATCACGTCGCCCTTGCCGATGCCCTGCCCGATCAGGTGATGGGCGATGCGATTGGCCCACTGGTTGACCTGTGCATAACTGAGCCGCACCTCGCCATATAACAGCGCCACGCCCTCTGGATTGCGCGCCGTGGCTCGCTCGAAGGTCCAGGCCAGGCCGCAGGGTTGCGTTGGATCGGTGACATTGGCGGCCTTCATACCCCTGAGCATTCGCGGCAGCGCCTTGGCCACGGAAGGCAGCTTTCGCAGCATCATGCCCCAGGTAATGGTATCGCTTGGGGTGTGGCCCATGGTTGCTCCCTCTCGGCCGGTTTTCTTGCAGGCCGTTGTTCTTATTGTCGGGGTCTTGCTGTCGGGCGTTGGTGACGTGCTCAAGGAAGGCAGCGATTGAGGCCGAAAATACGCCACCGCTCATTTGGCTGTACACGCGGTTTTTGCAATGTTTTGTATCCGCTCAATGACCACTACGTTGACTGCGATGAGCACGGATCAGGCATCGGCCAACCTCGCAAAATGCAGGATGCACGATGGCCATTCATGCAGTTTGCACGAATCCAAAAAAATTCAATTTTTGTAAGCTTTTGTTTTTTAAGGAATTTTTTATAAGCCCAATGCTGGCACAAACGCTGCAACTACCTCTGCATGCTTGCCCATTTGAGCCTACGGAGCTGATAAACATGAACCTGATCCAAGAAAAATTCTCTTCCTTGTTCACCAACTTCGATGTGTCCACCCAACCTCGTCCGGACGGTGGCATTCTGCTGACGTTGCGCAGCACCGAAGGTCGTGTGTTCAAGCGCTCTATTTCGTATCAGCAACTGCACGCCGGCGATCAATTGTCCTGGGTGATCAGCGCCATTCGTCGCGATTTGGCTGAGCAGGCCAGCGAGTTGCCACAGATTTCCATGCTGCAGAGCCAGCAGCGTTTTGCACTGCCGACTTACCACACGATGTAATTTGCTGTTCTTTGCTCCACCTCACGCGCATCCTCTCTCGCCGCGTTTGCCTGATGGCCAACGCGGCTTTTTTTTGCGCGTTAGAACGTCCCCGGATCGAAAAGCGCGAAGCTATTGACGGTCACATGCCCCGCCAGTTCCCCGCCCTCGCGCGCCAGACCGCAGGTGGCCATGCCGGCCTGCCGGGCGGCGTCGAGCTCTTCGACAATATCCGAGAGAAAGACAATTTCTGATGCCTGCACACCGATCGCCTGGGTGATGCGCTGGTAGGACGCCGCTTCGCGCTTGGGCCCGGAAGTGGTATCGAAATAGCCGCTGAACAGCGGCGACAGGTCGCCGGCATCGGAGCAGCCGAAAATAAGTTTCTGCGCCTGAATCGAGCCCGACGAATACACGAACAGTTGATAACCCTCGGCGTGCCAGCGTTGCAGTGCTTCGACGGCATCCGGGTAGACATGGCCCTTCAACTGCCCGGCCTGATACCCCTGCTCCCAGACCATGCCTTGCAGTGCCTTGAGCGGCGTGGCCTTGCGATCGGCAGCGATCCACTCCAGCAGAATCTCGATCACCCGTTCAACGTCGGCGCCGGTTTCGCCACTGTCAGCGCGCACGGCTGCCAGTTGCTCGACCACGTCCGCGCGCTCGGCGTGCTGCCGGACGAAATCCGGCAGGTGCTTGGCGGCGTAGGGGAAGAGCACGTCGAACACAAAACTCACCGCGCTGGTGGTGCCTTCAATGTCGGTGAGAATCGCCTTGATCGACATGCCCTCAGTCCTCCAGGCGCGGGAAGCGGCTGGCGATGTCTTCGCCGGTAAAGTTCGCCACCCAGCCTTCCGGGTTGTTGAACAGACGAATTGCCACGAAATGCGGGTGCTCGCCCATGTCGAACCAGTGCGGCGTACCGGCCGGCACCGAGATCAGGTCGTTTTTCTCGCAGAGCACGGCATAGACGTAATCCTCGATGTGCAAGGTAAACAGCCCACGGCCAGCCACGAAAAACCGCACTTCATCCTCAGCGTGACGATGCTCGTCGAGAAACTTGGCGCGCAGTTCGGCTTTCTGCGGGTGATCGCTATTGAGGCTGATCACGTCGACGGTGACGTAGCCGCGCTCGGTCATCAATTTGTCGATCTGCACCTGATAGGCCGAAATCACTTCTTCCTGGCTGGCGCCGGGCTGGATTTTCGTTGCGGCTTCCCAGCGGTCAAAGCGCACACCCTGCTCTGCGAGGGTCGAGGCGATGTCTTCGAAATGGGTCAGGACCTTATTCGGTACATCGGGGGTGGAGACGTGATAAACGGACAAGCTACTCATGTGGACACTCCTCGTAGTCGGCGTTGCCGTCCGGTTTTGACCGCCCGGTTAGGCATCGCACTCATCATCAGGTTTTTCGGCGGCATCGAATGAACGCCGCAGGCTCCAAAAATCGGTTTAGCGGTTCGACAGCGCACGGGTTTTTAGTTCGCACTCGAACAGAAATTCAAAGGCTTCGATTTGCCGCAGCGCATCGTTCATCGCCGGCCCCCAGGTATAGAGACCATGGCCACGGATCAGATAACCGACGCAATCGGGATGCGCGTCGAGCCAAGGCTGCACCTTGGCGGCCAGCCGCGCAATATCCTGATCGTTGTCGAAAATCGGCACGCGCACCCGGGATTCATGGGTCGATACACCACTGAACGCCTTTTGCAGCTCGTAATCCTCGAACTCGATGAACTCGCTGGGGGTCAGGCGCGACAACACCGTGGCGTTGACCGAGTGGGTGTGCAGCACGGCGCCGATTTCCGCGCGCCAGCGATAGAGCTGAGTGTGCAGCAGGGTTTCGGCGGAAGGTTTCTTGCCCGGCTCCAGGCTGTTGCCGGCCAGGTCGGTGGCCAGCACATCGTCGAGGCCGAGCTGGCCTTTGTGTTTGCCGGACACGGTCAGCAGCGCCTCGGTGGCCGACAGCCGCGCCGAATAATTGCTACTGGTGGCCGGCGACCAGCCGCGACCATAAAGGAAGCGCCCGGCGTCGATGATCTGCTGGGCGAGGTGTTCACGGTTGAGGCTCATGGCCTGTCCTCTTGCATACGTGTGGCAATGATAACGGCGGCCGCCAAGGCCGCGATGCTGGCAATACTAAATGTCAGGGTCGCGCCCAGCGCGTTCCAGCTATAACCGGAATACAAGGCGCCGAGCGCGCCGCCGGTGCCGGCCAATGCGGCATACAACGCTTGCCCTTGCCCTTGCTGGCGCGCGCCGAAGCTAAGTTGCACGAACTGGATGGCAGCCGCGTGAAAGCTGCCGAAGGTCGCCGCATGCAGGACCTGGGCGAACAACAGCAGCCACAGGTGCTCGGCGAACGAACCCAGCAACAGCCAGCGCAACGCCGCCAGCAGGAAACTCGCCATCAGCACCCGGCGCACGGAAAACCGCGCCAGAATCCGGCTCATGGCCAAAAACATCAAGACTTCAGCCACCACGCCCAATGCCCAAAGCATGCCGATCAGGCCGCGACTGTAACCGAGCTGTTCCAAATGCAGAGTCAAAAAGGTGTAGTACGGGCCGTGGCTCATCTGCATCAGCGCGACACAGCCATAAAACGCCAACACCCCGGGGCTGCGCAATTGACGGAAGAAGCCATTGGCCGCCAGGCGTTCGCCGGTCACCGGTTGCGCATTCGGCACCCACAGGCTGCTGAGCACGATCCCGGCCATGATCAGCACCAGCGCCACCGGATAAATGTCCAGGCTCAGCCATTCGAACAAACGCCCCAGCGCCACCACCGTGATGATGAAACCAATCGAACCCCATAGCCGAACCTGGCTGTAGCGCGAGGTCTGGCCCTGCAAGTGCGCGAGGGTGATGGCTTCGAATTGCGGCAGCACCGCGTGCCAGAAAAACGCGTGCAAGGCCATGACCATCGCCAGCCAGGCGTAAGTCTGGCTGACGAAGATCAGCGAAAAGGTCAGCAGCGTGCACACCGCGCCAAAGCGCACGATGGCTAGGCGCCGGCCAGTGTAATCGCCGAGCCAGCCCCAGATGTTCGGCGCCACGCAGCGCATCAGCATCGGGATCGCCACCAGCTCGCCAATCCGCGCGGCGCTGAAGCCCAAATGGTGGAAGTACAGGGCCAGGAACGGCGCGGTCGACCCGAGCAAGGCGAAATAAAACAGGTAGAAGCTGGATAACCGCCAGTACGGAAGTGGCGCCACGGCGGTCAGACCGCAACGCCCGTGGCGCGCACCGTCACAGTTGGCCCAGCACCGGCGTGCTGACCTGGACGCCGGCGTTCTGCCCGCGGTGGCGCAGCAAGTGGTCCATCAGCACGATGGCCATCATCGCTTCGGCAATCGGCGTGGCGCGGATGCCGACGCACGGGTCGTGACGGCCCTTGGTGATGACGTCCACCGGGTTGCCGTGAATGTCGATCGAACGACCCGGTGTGGTGATGCTCGAGGTTGGCTTCAACGCCAGGTGCGCGACAATCGGCTGCCCCGAAGAGATGCCGCCGAGAATGCCGCCCGCGTTGTTGCTGAGGAAACCTTCAGGGGTGAGTTCGTCGCGGTGCTCGGTGCCACGCTGGGCAATGCTGGCGAAGCCGGCGCCGATTTCCACGCCTTTCACCGCGTTGATGCTCATCAGCGCGTGGGCCAGTTCAGCGTCGAGACGATCAAAAATCGGCTCGCCCAGGCCCGGCATTACACCTTCGGCGACTACGGTGATCTTCGCGCCGACCGAATCCTGGTCGCGGCGCAGTTGATCCATGTAGGCCTCCAGCTCCGGCACTTTGTCCGGGTCGGGGCTGAAGAAAGCGTTTTGCTCCACCGAATCCCAGGTCTTGAACGGGATCTCGATCGGCCCGAGCTGGCTCATGTAGCCACGGATGACAATGCCCTGGGTCGCCAGGTATTTCTTGGCAATCGCCCCGGCCGCCACGCGCATCGCGGTTTCCCGCGCCGAGCTGCGACCGCCGCCGCGGTAGTCGCGCTCGCCATACTTGTGGTGGTAGGTGTAGTCGGCATGGGCCGGGCGAAACAGATCCTTGATCGCCGAGTAGTCCTTGGACTTCTGGTCGGTGTTGCGGATCAACAGGCCAATCGCGCAACCGGTGGTGCGGCCCTCGAACACGCCGGAGAGAATTTCGACTTCGTCGGCTTCCTGGCGCTGGGTGGTGTGGCGGCTGGTGCCGGGCTTGCGCCGGTCGAGGTCGCGTTGCAGGTCTTCGCTGGAGATTTCCAGGCCCGGCGGGCAGCCGTCGACAATGGCGACCAACGCCGGGCCATGGCTTTCGCCCGCGGTGGTGACAGTGAACAGCTTGCCGTAAGTATTGCCGGACATGCAGGGCGCTCCGTGAAATCGCTGAATACGTAATGCGCGCCAGTATACGCAGGGTACCCAACGAGTTCATCCTCGAACCTTATGGGTGTCGGTGAGTCAAAACGGCACCTTGTTCATGATGGCGTGATGATGCTGCGAGTACTTGCCTTGAGCCTTACCCTCTTTACTGGCTTCGTCCAGGCCGCGGTTCTACAACGTCCGATGACCCTCGACAGCGGTCATGGCGAGCTGTTTGGCTCGCTGCTGCTGCCGAAATCCGACACGCCGGTGCCGGTTGTCCTGATCATTTCCGGGTCAGGTCCTACAGATCGCGACGGCAATAACCCGGACGGCGGTCAGAACGACAGCCTCAAGCGCCTGGCCTGGGTGCTGGCCAAGCACAACATTGCGAGTGTGCGCTACGACAAGCGCGGCGTGGCGGCCAGCCGTGCAGCGGGCCCCGACGAGCGCACGCTCAGCGTCGAGGGTTATGTCGATGACGCGGTCGCGTGGGGCCAGAAACTCAAGACCGATGCGCGCCTCGGCCCGTTGATCCTGCTCGGCCACAGTGAAGGCGCATTAATAGCCAGCCTCGCCGCGCCCAAGCTCGATGCCGCGGCGGTGATTTCCGTGTCCGGCAGTGCGCGGCCGATTGACGAAGTGCTGCGCCAACAGTTGAGCAACCGCTTGCCGCCACCACTGCTGCTGCGCAGCAATGAGCTGCTCGACAGCCTCAAGGCCGGTAAGGTTGACGACAATGTGCCTGAGCCGTTGCAGGTGATTTTCCGTCCGAGCGTGCAGCCCTATCTGATCTCACTGTTCCGCCAGGACCCGGCCGGCGCTTTCGCGCATTTGAAAATGCCGGCGCTGATCGTTCAGGGCAGCAACGATATCCAGGTCGGCGTAGCCGACGCCAAGTTGCTCAAAGCTGCCAATCCACAGGCCGAACTGGCCTTGATCGAAGGCATGAACCACGTGCTGCGCATCGTGCCCAACGACGTCAAACGCCAGTTGGCTTCTTACAAAGACCCGCAACTGCCACTGGCGGCAGAACTGGGTTCGCGGATTCTCGGATTTATTGCCGGACTTCGCGCCAGTTAAGCGCTTTTGGTACTCCAGTCCTGACGAAAGCGGCCGATAAGCCTTAGTCGACAGCGCAATGGCTGTCGGCAAGCTTGGCTTGGACAGGATCTCGCCGTTATGACTGATACCCAGACTTCACCCGACGCTACCGCTGAGAAGACCGCGCCAGAGGCGGCCGAGTCGCTGTGGTCGGACGTGCATGCCGAGCACCACAAAATGCTCCGACTGGCCCCCTTGCAGACCGACCGCGCCACCGGCGGCCGGCCGTTGCGCTTTGTCGAGTTCGGCTACGCCGAGCGCCACAACAAGCAGCAAAGCCTGCTGCGCATGAGCATCAGCCTGCCCGGCCAGCGGGTGCGCAAGGAACAGAATCACCTGGACGTGTGGGTCGACCACGTCAGTAAACGCGTGCATGTCGGGCCGGACAGCGGCTTGCAGGTGGAACCGCTGAATCGCGGGATCGGCCGCTTCCTCGCGGCCCAGGGCATCAGTTGGGCGAAGAAGCACTGGTCGGGTTACACGGTCGACGGCACGGACTTGAACAACAAGGACGCGTTGAACGAAGACACGCGCCTGCGCCGTGATCATTTCTTGAAGCAGCACGGCTTTGAAGTGGCTTACGCCGACGCCCAGCACCTCAAGGGCAGCGTCAAGGACGTGCGCGTGGGTGACCTGGTGGGCGACTGGAACACCGAGAAACTGCAATTCGTCGAAATTCTCGAAGCAGCGCAGATGCTGCAATCCGCGGAGCAGAATCTGGCCGAGCAGGAAGTCAAACTCAAGCAGCAGGAAGAACGGGTCGGCAAGTTCAAGCGCGAAGACGCCGGACTGCGCTTCACCATTACCTGCCTGGTGGCGTTTGCGGTGTTCCAGGCCGGGTTACTGATCTGGATTGCGACGCATCGCTGAAAGGCCGAGCGCATTCCGTGGCGAGGGAGCTTGCTCCCGCTGGGCTGGGAACCAACCCTAAAACCTGCCAGCGCGGAATGCCTGATCCACCGTAGGCACAATCATTGCGGCTGCTGCGCACCCGAGCGGGAGCAAGCTCCCTCGCCACCAAAGCAAACAGCAAAAGCAAACACCAAGAGCAAGCTTCAAAAGCAGGCCACGAGTGCGGGTCTCGGGTTACACCCGTGAAGCAAACAGCGCCTGATGCGCGCGGCACTGTTCGGCGCTGAGCATGAACACGCCGTGGCCGCCGCGTTCGAAGTCCAGCCAGGCGAAGTCGACTTCCGGGTACAGCGCCTCGACGTGCACCTGACTGTTGCCCACTTCGACAATCAACAAACCCTTCTCGGTCAGATGGTCCGCCGCTTCGGCGAGCATCCGGCGCACCAGGTTCAAGCCGTCTTCACCGCAGGCCAGGCCTAGTTCCGGTTCGTGCTGGTATTCCTGCGGCATGTCGGCGAAGTCTTCTGCGTCGACATAAGGCGGGTTGGACACGATCAAGTCAAAGCGCTGCCCCGGCAATCCGTCGAAACCGTCCCCCTGTACCGTATAAACACGTTCATCAACGCCATGGCGCTCGATGTTCTGGTTGGCCACTTCGAGGGCTTCGAACGATAAGTCGGCGAGCACCACTTCAGCGTTCTGGAATTCATAGGCACAAGCGATACCGATGCAGCCGGAACCGGTGCACAGGTCGAGAATCCGCGCCGGCTCCGCGCCCAGCCACGGCTCGAAGCGTTTTTCGATCAACTCGCCAATTGGTGAACGCGGGATCAGCACGCGCTCGTCGACGATGAACGACATGCCGCAAAACCACGCTTCGCCCAGCAGGTAGGCGGTGGGAATGCGCTGATCGATGCGTTTGCGCAGCAGGCGTTGCAGTTTCACCAGTTCGTCGTCTTCGAGGCGGCAGTCCAGATAGCTGTCGGCGATTTCCCACGGCAGGTGCAATGCGCCGAGCACCAATTGCCGGGCTTCGTCCCAGGCATTGTCGGTGCCGTGACCGAAAAACAGATCCTCGCCATGGAAACGGCTGACGGCCCAACGGATATGGTCACGCAGGGTGCGAAGGCGGGAAGTGATCACGACGGCAAGCTCCAGAAAAAACGACGGGCGATTCTAACAGCGAAAAGTCCCCACGACGACGCATGAAAACCGCCCTGCCCAGTGTAGGAGCATTCTTGATTTGCAGGTTTTGATTGAACATCCGCGCCTGTCTTGACAGGCTGCAGCCCAACAACGGCGGTGCCTGCGATGGTAGCGATTCACAGAAGCGCTCAGCCAGAGGAGAATGTCGCAAAAGCCCCACTCCAAGGAGCCCCAGAATGTCCGTTCCAAAAACGATGTTTCAACTCAGCGGTCGCGGTTACGCAGCGGCCAATCTGAGCCACGCGACCCTGATCATCATCGATGCCCAGAAGGAATACCTCAGCGGGCCGTTGGCGCTCAGTGGCATGGACGCTGCCGTCGCGAACATCACTCGCTTGCTGGACGCGGCACGCAAGGCCGGTCGGCCGATTGTGCATGTGCGTCACCTGGGCACCGTCGGCGGGCTGTTCGACCCCCAGGGCGAACGCGGCGAATTCATCAAGGGCCTGGAGCCGCTGGCCGATGAAACCATCATCAGCAAGCTGTTGCCGAGCGCGTTTCACGGCACTGAATTACAAAGCAAGCTGCAAGACCTCGGCGCACTCGACCTGATTGTCTGCGGGTTCATGAGCCATTCCAGTGTCAGCACCACGGTGCGTGCGGCGAAGAACCTGGGCTTTCGTTGCACCCTGGTCGAAGATGCCTGCGCCACCCGCGACCTGCCGTTCAAGGATGGCGTGCTGTCGGCCGAGCAAGTGCAGCAGACCGAAATGGCGATCATGTCGGATAACTTTGCCACCCTGGCCCAGACTCAAACGCTGATTTGATCGACCACGATGGGCGGCCCCCTTCGCCGCTCATCCGCAAAAGTCTTCGATTGGCCGCAATTGCCCTAGCCTCAGGAACATCCCCGTCATCTCCCGGTCGAAGGGCCGATACCCATTGAGGAAGGTCGGAATGAAGTTATCCGATGGTTTTGACGCACGCCGACTGCGGCCCAAGGGCCAAAGTAACTGGCGATTCAGATTCGGCGCGGCGATTGCGGCCCTGTTGGCAACCTTCGGTGTGCTGCTGGCGATGGCCGGTGCCGCCAGCCTGTTGGGCCGCCCCCCGGCGCTCGGCGACTTGAACGCCAGCCCGCTCGGCTCGGCGATCATGCTGGTGATTGGCTTGCTGGTGCTGTACGTGGGCATCTGGTTGTGGCGCCGCTGCCGCCGCCGCGCGCGCCAGTCCCGCGAGCTGAACATGGCCCCGCACCTGATGAAAAAACACGATTGATCGAACGGCCTGGCGCTGCGCTGGGCCGCAAGTGTTAGGGATGACGCCTCGACTTGGGTAAACTGGCCGCCCTTCGCGGAGGCTGACATGCAAGACGACGATTTTTCCCTGTTCAAAAGTGCGATCCAAGGCGTCAAGCCGATCAAGCACGACCGCGCCGACACCGGCAAACCCAAGGCTGACCGCGCCCAGATCGCCAAGCTGCGTCAGGCCGCCACCGTGCGCGTCGATGCCACCACCGTGGATGGGTTGTCGGATCAGTTCGTGATCGACGTCGGCCCCGAAGACGAGCTGATGTGGGCCCGCGACGGGGTTCAAGAAAGCCAGATGCGCAAGCTGAAAGCCGGCCAGATTCCATTCGAAGGCAGTCTCGACCTGCACGGCATGACCGTGGAAAAAGCCCGGGAAACCCTCTGGGCCTTCCTTGCCGAAGCGACCAAATTCGAGATCCGCTGCGTGCGCGTCACCCATGGCAAGGCCGTGCGCCTGGACGGCAAGCGGCCGATGATCAAAAGCCACGTCAACACCTGGCTGCGTCAGCATTCGCAAGTGCTGGGTTTCACCTCGTGCCAGGCCAGGCATGGCGGTGCCGGGGCGGTCTACGTGATGCTCAAACGCACCATGATGGAAGGTCGCGACGAGTAACACTCGTGAAACCAAACTTGCAGCGCCGTGTCCGCCACCGTACCCTTGCGCTTTGCGTAAAACCCCACAGGTAGTTTCATGTCCCTGGAACAGAATTACACCGCGATTCTCGGCCAATTGGGCGAGGACGTTACCCGCGAGGGCCTGCTCGATACGCCCAAGCGTGCCGCCAAAGCCATGCAGTACCTTTGCCGCGGCTATGAGCAAACCCTCGAAGAAGTCACCAACGGTGCCTTGTTCAGCTCCGATAACAGCGAAATGGTGCTGGTCAAGGACATCGAGCTCTACTCGCTGTGCGAACACCATTTGCTGCCCTTCATCGGCAAGGCGCACGTCGCCTACATCCCGAGCGGCAAAGTGCTGGGCCTGTCGAAGGTCGCGCGGATCGTCGACATGTACGCGCGGCGTCTGCAGATCCAGGAAAACCTCAGCCGCCAGATCGCCGACGCGGTGCAGCAAGTCACCGGCGCCCTGGGCGTGGCGGTGGTGATCGAGGCCAAGCACATGTGCATGATGATGCGCGGCGTGGAAAAGCAGAACTCGTCGATGATCACCTCGGTGATGCTCGGTGAATTCCGCGAAAACGCAGCGACTCGCAGCGAATTCCTCAGCCTGATCAAGTAACTCGCGGCACGAAGAAAACCGGCATTCATCGCCGGTTTTTTTTCGTCTGTGAAAAATCAGGTAAGCTGCGCGCCCTTTCCCATTGCCTGTGAGGCTTCCATCGTGTTCGTCAAAGCGCTTCGCGTCGGTCTCGGCCAAATCATTATCTTCGGCGACTTTCTGACCCGTCCGGGCAAAAAACAGCGCCCCGCCGCCGCCCAGGCCTTGGTCGACAGCGCGGCCAAGGACCTGACCCTGTATCAGTTCCACGCCTGCCCGTTCTGCGTGAAAACCCGCCGCGCCTTGCGCCGCCTGAATGTCCCGGTGGCGCTGCGCGACGCGAAGAACAACGAGCAGGATCGCCAGACCCTGCTGGAACAGGGCGGCAAAATCAAAGTGCCGTGCCTGCGCATCGAAGAGAATGGCCAGACCCAATGGCTGTACGAATCCAAAGCGATCATCGCGTATCTGGATCAGCGGTTCGCCGCCGCCTGAGTCAGCCCTCCCTTAGCGCTCGATCGTCAACGCCAGCAACGCCGCGCCCAGGCATTTGCCATGGGCGTCCAGCGCCAGCGAACGGGTGACGCCGCCGCGCAGAACCCCCGGCAAAACGAAATTCAACGCCTGTACGTTTGCCAATTCGTAGCGCCGCACTGGCGCCGCATCTGGCTCCAGCAAAGGTGCGAAGTACGCCGCGACCCGCTCGGCGGTCAGTTGCGCACAGAGCAATGGGTAATCCTCGGCGCGGTAGGCAATGATCGAGATGTTCGAGGTGTCGCCCTTGTCGCCCGTGCGCGAATGGGCCAGGGTCTGTAACGTCACGCTGCTCATGCTTGAATCCTCGGGTTGACCGCGTGGCGTGGCATCAGCAGCGACGCCACCGCCACCACCTGACGCACCTGTTTACTGGCCCCGCCGCCACCCGCCGGACCGTTGGTGTAAAGCGTTTCGACCTCATTACCGATCGCCACCGCATCGGCCTTCGCCAAGCACCGGGCGACCACTCGCAGGCGTACCTCCCACGGCTCGGCGGCACTGGGCGCGGCGACGCCGGCGTGCAGCGAGTCGACGCCAATCAGGTCGGCGCGCACCTCCTGCATCGCCACACCGGTCAGCTCCAAGCGTTTCAGCACCACGTCCCGCGCCAGTTGCGCGCGGGCCAGCGCGCCGGGGCCACCGTAAGACATTTGCCCTTCGCCGATCCAGCCGTCCAGGTAACCGACGCTGACTTTCAATTGCTCCGGCCGCGCCCGGCCGGCGGCGCCTTGAGCGCGCACACGGTTGGGGGATTCCTCGATGAAAGACACTTGGGAAAAGTCGGCGCACACGTCCGGCGTCAGGTAGGCCGCCGGGTCGTGCACTTCGTAAATCAATTGTTCGGCGCAGGTGGCGCGGCTGACGCGACCGCCAGAGCCCGCGACTTTGGTGATCAATGCCTGGCCCTCGCCGTCGACTTCTGCCAAGGGAAAACCCAGTCGCGCCAGGTCGTCCACATCCTTGAAGCCCGGATCGGCGAAATAACCGCCGCTGACTTGCCCGGCGCACTCGAGCAAATGCCCGATCACAGTCCCGCGCCCCAGCCGCAGCCAATCGTCCTCGGCCCAGCCGAACTCGAACATCTGCGGCGCCAGGAATAGCGAAGGATCGGCAACGCGCCCGGTAATTACCACGTCGGCATCGGCGTGCAACGCCTGGACGATGCCGCCAGCGCCGAGGTAGGCGTTGGCGGAGATCAAGCGCTCACCCAGCGAGCCGAGAGTCTGGCCGTTATCCAGCAGTTGTTCGGGCTGCCCGCGCAGTTGCTCAAGTACATCGTCGCCGACCACCGCCACCACTTTAAGCGACAGGCCCAGGTCACCGGCAATTCGCCGCACTTGCTCGGCCGCCGCCAGGGGGTTGGCGGCGCCCATGTTGGTGATCACGCGCAGGCGCCGCTTCCCTGCGTGCTGGCCGACGAAGGGCAAGACACGGCGCATGCGTTCGTTCAGCAATGGGTCGTAACCGGCCGCCGGATCGTTGATTCGCGCCTGTTGGGCCAGGGCGATGGTGCGTTCGGCCAGGCATTCGAAGACCAGATAATCCAGGTCGCCCTGCTCGGCCAGTTCCACCGCCGGCTCGATGCGGTCGCCGGAGTAACCGGCGCCGGAGCCGATGCGTAAGGTTTTCATCTCAAAACACTCCCAGGAGCAAAGCGGTCAGGGTCATCAACACCGACGCAGCAAACAGAAAAGGGATGGTGAAGCGCTGGTGATCCGCCAGTTCGATCTTGCACAGGCCCACCAGCAGGAAGGTCGCCGGGGTCAGCGGGCTCACCGGGAAACCGGTGGTGTGCACCCCGAGCAACGAGGCCTGGGCCACTTGCAGCGGGTCGACGCCGAGGGCCTTGCCGACTTCGGCAATCACCGGCATCACGCCGAAATAATAGGAATCGGGGTCGAACAGCATGCTCAGCGGCATCGACAAGAACCCCACCACCGCCGGAATCAATTTGCCGTGGCCGGCGGGAATCTGCGCCACCGCCACTTCGGCGATAGCCTTGAGCATGCCAGTACCTTGCATGATCCCGGTGAACACGCCAGCGGCGAGCAGGATGCTGGCCATGGTCAGCGCGGTTTTCGCATGAGCGTCGATCCGCGCCCGTTGCGCATCGACATTCGGATAGTTAATGCACAGCGCCAGCACGGTGCCGAGCATGAACATCACCACCGGATCGACCCAACCGGCAATCATCACCACCATCACCAGCACGGTGAGGATCAGGTTGACCCAGAACAGTCGCGGCCGGCGCAGGGCTTCATCGTCCGCGCTCAGCACCCGTTGCGGCACGGCGTCCACCGACGAGCCGGCGCCCAGCCCCAGGCGTTTCTCTTCGCGATGGCCCAACCACCAGGCGCAGGCGAAGACGAACAGCAAACCGACGATCTGTACCGGAATCAGCGGCTGGAACAGCTCGGCGACCGGCACATGCAAGGCCGCCGACGAGCGCAACACCGGCCCGGTCCACGGCAGGAAATTAACCCCGGCGGCCATCGCCGCGACACAGGCGAGGATGCGTTTGTCGATGCCCAGCCGCGTATACAGCGGCAGCATCGCCGGCACCGTCACCAGGAAGGTCACCGCACCGGAACCGTCGAGGTGCACCAGCAACGCCAGGGTCGCGGTACCGACCACAATCCGTGTCGGGCGTGTGCCGACGGTGCGCAGGATGCGGTCGATGATCGGGTCGAGCATGCCAGCGTCGGTCATGATCCCGAAAAACAGAATGGCAAACACGAACATGCCGACCACAGGGGCGACGTTCTTGATCCCGGTAATGATGAAGGCACTGGTTTGCAGGCCGAAGCCGCCGAGCAGCGCGGCGATGATCGGCAGAGCGATCAGGGCCACCAACGGCGAGAGGCGTTTGCTCATGACAGCGGCGAGCAGGCACAGGATGGTGATGACACCCAAAGTAGCGAGCATGGGGAACTCCAGAGGTGGCGTTTCGCGGTGCTGACGCACGGGAACGGCCGGTTATTGTTTTCCCCGGAGTATTGGAACCACGCTACTCTTTGTAAATTGGAATATTCGGCGGTTCACGTTCGAAAAAACCGAATGATCGGGACAACCACCATGAAGAATTCAATCCAGCACATACAGGCATTTCTCGCTGTGGCGCGCACCGGCAACTTCACCAAAGCCGCCAGCGAACTGCATCTGTCGCCCTCAGCGTTGACCGTGCAGATTCAGCAACTCGAAGACTGGCTCGGCGTCGCCCTGCTCGACCGTAGCCCGCGCCACGTCAGTTTGACCGTGGCCGGGATCGAGGCCCGTGGGCCGATGGAAAAATTGTTGCTGGACCTGGACGACATCGTCAGTGGCTCGCGGGATCTGGCCGCCCTACGCCGGGGCGTGGTGACCATCGCCGCATTGCCTTCGGTGTGTGCCGGCACCTTGCCGCCGGCCCTGCGAATGTTTCGCGAGCGCTATGCCGGGATCGACGTGCGCCTGCACGACGTAGTGGCGCATCGGATTCATGCCCAAGTGCGCGCCGGCGAGGTGGATTTCGGCATCGGGGTGCGGGCGCGGTTGAGCCATGGCCTGGCGTTCGTCCCGGTGCTCAACGATCGTTTGTGCGCCTTCGTGCCGCTCGGTCACCCGCTGGCGCGACAACGCCGCGTGACCCTGGCGCAATTGGCCGAGCAACCGATGATCCTCACCGGCCGCGACAGTAGCGTGCGCGAGCAAGTGGACACGTTGTTCGACGAACAACGGCTGACGATGCTGGCCGGGATGGAGGCCAATTACATGTCGACCGTGCTGGCGCTGGTGCGCCAGGGACTGGGCATCAGCGTATTGCCGGAATCGGCGGCGGACAGCCTGGAGGGCTTGAAGCGAATCAGCATCGACCACCCCGGAGTCAACCGCGAGATTGGCCTGATCAGCCGCACCGGCCTGCAATTGAGCCCGGCGGCGCAGCGCTGCTTTGAACTGCTGACGCAAGTGATGGGCCCCGGCGCACGCTGACTGCGTTGCGCCGGGGTTGATTCAGGCGGCTCTGGCCAACTGCGCCTGGCGCACGACGGCGGCCAGACGCTTGAGCCCTTCGTCCAGGCGTGCCGGGTCGATGTGGCTGAAGTTCAGGCGCAGATGGCCGTGGTGCCGGTCCGGCTCGGGGAAGAACGGTTCGCCGGGCATAAACGCCACGTCATTGGCCAGCGCTGCGTCGAGCAAGGTCCGCGTGTCCAGCGGCTGTTTCAAGGTCAGCCAGAAAAACAGCCCGCCCTGCGGCACGTTCCAGTCCGCCAGCTCGGCGAAGTGGGTTTCGAGCGAAGTTTGGAAGGCGTCACGGCGTGTGCGGTAAAAATCCCGCAGCTCGCCCAGGTGCGCCTGGAATCGTTCGCTGCCAATCCACTGCAAGGCTTGCCATTGACCGATGCGGTTGGTGTGCAAGTCCGCCGACTGCTTGAGTTTCAGCAGATGCGGGAACAGGTCGGGGCTGGCGATCAGGTAACCGACGCGCAGCCCCGGCAGCAAGGTTTTGGACACGGTGCCGGTGTAGATCCAACTGGCTTTCTGCAAGCGACTGACGATCGGCGTGGCGCTGGCGCCGTCGAAGGTCAGTTCGCGGTAGGGTTCGTCTTCGACCAGAGTCACGCCGAATTCATCGAGCAACGCCGCGACCGCTTCGCGCTTGGCTTCGCTGTAGCGCACCGCCGACGGGTTCTGGAACGTCGGGATCAGATAAATGAAGGCCGGGCGGTGTTGCTCCAGGCGCGCGCGCAGCTCCACTAGATTGGGGCCGTCGGCTTCTTGCGGGACGGTGATGCAGTCGGCGCCGAACAACTGGAAGATCTGCAGGGCCGCCAGGTAGGTCGGCGCCTCAAGCAGGATTTGCGTGCCTTTGTCGATATAGAGCTTGGCCGCCAGATCGAGGGTTTGCTGGGAACCGCTGACCACCAACACCTGGCTCGCGTCGCACGGTACGCCCAAGGCCCGCGCTTCGGCGGCTAGGGCTTCGCGAAGGGCCGGTTCGCCTTCGCTCATACCGTATTGGCCGAGGCTGACGGGCATGTCCGCCCAGTCGACTTTCGGCAGCATGGCTTCAGCGGGCAGCCCGCCGGCGAACGACATCACTTCCGGACGCTGGGCGGCGGCGAGGATTTCTCGGATCAAAGAACTTTTGAGGCGTGAAACACGTTCGGAAAATGCCATGGAGGTCACCGCTAGCCTGAGGGGCGAAATATGAGTCAAACTGGTTGACCGAAATTACGACAACACGGATACATACGTCAATATGCTTGACCTTAAAAACCCTGCTACCCAGCAAGCAGCCATGGAAGCTTTTTTTTTCGGCTACCAGGCGTTCACCGCTAAAGCCGATGAAATGCTTGAGCGTCGCGGCTTGAGCCGGGTGCATCAACGCATCGTGTTTTTCATTGCCCGCTACCCGAACCTCAGCGTGAAGGAATTGCTTGCGCTGCTTGGCGTGACCAAGCAAGCGCTGAACATGCCGCTGCGCCAATTGGTGGAAATGAGCCTGGTGGACAGCGTCGCGTCCGAGACCGATAAGCGCAAACGCCTGCTGGAACTGACCGCCGAGGGTGCGCGCTTCGAACAATCCCTGCGCCGCGAGCAGGTGAAATTGCTGGAGCGGGTGTTTGCCGAGGCCGGCGAAAGTGCGGTGGATGGGTGGTTGGCGGTGAATGTGGCGTTGGGGCAATCCCAGTAAATATCTGCTTTTCCTGAAGTCAGTCATCGCGGGCAAGCCACGCTCCCAAACGTTTTGCGTCGTTCGCTGAGCGTATGGACCAGACAAAAACTGTGGGAGCGGGCTTGCCCGCGAAGGCACCGTAAAGTGCGATATAGCCATATCGCCCGATATTTCGTCGACAAAACCAAAAACATTATTTGCTTTATTTGTATACAAAAGCATAATTCGCTTCGTGCGACTTTCTGACCAAGCGGTCAACAAAATCGCAAATACCTCAAAGGGCTGCTGCCACCCTCATCGGTCCAGCCCTGGAAATAACAATAAAACTCTTGAGGAGTACTCGCTGTGGAAAGCCGCAAATCCGAAGCCCCGACGCTGGATCTCTCGCCGCCCCTTCGCAAGGGCTTGCTGGAACGCCTGTTCAAACTCAGCTTGCACGGCACCACGGTGAAGACCGAGCTTATTGCCGGCCTGACCACCTTCATCACCATGGCCTACATCATCTTCGTCAACCCTAACATCATGGCTGACGCCGGGATCGATCACGGCGCGGCGTTCGTCGCCACCTGCATCGCCGCCGCCCTGGGCTGCCTGTTGATGGGCCTGTACGCCAACTGGCCGGTGGGCCTGGCGCCAGGCATGGGCCTCAACGCGTTCTTCACTTACACAGTGGTCGGCACCATGGGCTACAACTGGGAAACCGCCCTCGGTGCGGTGTTTGTCTCGGGTGTGCTGTTCATGTTCCTGACCTTTTCGCGCATTCGCGAATGGCTGCTCAACAGCATTCCAGTCAGTTTGCGCTTCGCCATGGGCGCCGGCGTCGGCTTGTTCCTCGGGCTGATCGGCCTGAAAACCGCTGGCATTGTGGTAGACAGCCCGGCCACCCTGATCAAGCTCGGCTCCTTGCGTGAGCCCGGCCCGTTGCTCGCGGCCATTTGCTTCCTGATGATCGCGATCCTCAGCTACCACCGCGTGTTTGGCGCGATTCTGATCAGCATCATTACCGTGACCCTGGCCGGTTGGGGCCTGGGCCTCGTCCATTACGAAGGCATCATGTCCGCCCCGCCGAGCCTGGCCCCGACCTGGATGGCCATGGACATCGCCGGTGTGTTCAACGTCAGCATGATCAGCGTGGTGCTGGCGTTCCTCTTTGTGCACATGTTCGACACTGCCGGTACCTTGATGGGTGTTGCCCAGCGCGCCGGTCTGGTGAACCCGGACGGCAAGATCGAAAACCTTTCCCGTGCGTTAAAAGCCGACAGCGCCTCCAGCGTCTTCGGCGCCATGGTCGGTGTGCCGCCGGTGACCAGCTACGTGGAAAGTGCCGCGGGTGTCGCCGCAGGTGGCCGGACGGGTCTCACCGCCGTGACCGTTGGCATGCTATTTATAGCCGCCATGTTTTTTGCTCCGTTGGCCGGCATGATCCCCGCCTACGCCACGGCCGGCGCGCTGATTTATGTGGCGATGCTGATGATGGGCGGCATGGCCCATATCGAGTGGGACGAAGCCACCGACAGCATTCCGGCGATCGTTACCGCGATCATGATGCCGCTGACCTTCTCGGTCGCTGACGGCATCGCGCTGGGCTTTATCACTTACGTGGCGTTGAAGGCCGGCACCGGTAAGTACAAGGAAATTTCGGTCAGCCTCTGGGTGCTCTGCGCGATTTTCATCGCCAAGTTCATCTTCCTGTAACCGAGGCGGCACGCGTTTGAATCAGCCTCACCCGATCGGGTGGGGCTTTTGTACATGGAGGAAAGTGATGAGTCTGGAAACCTGGCTGCTGTTCAGCGGCGCTGCGCTGGTGGTGATCCTGATCCCGGGGCCGTTGTCGCTGCTGATGATCAGCAACAGCCTCAATTACGGTTTGCGCCGCTCGTACCCGGCGTTTCTCGGCGGCGTGATGGCGTCGATCTGCTTGCTAAGTGCTTCGGCGTTGGGCCTGGGTGCATTGTTGCTGGCGTCGGAACAGCTGTTCAGTGCGTTGAAAATCGTCGGTGCGTTGTACCTGTTCTACCTCGCCTGGCAGAGCTGGCAACAGTCGCGGTTGCCGTCTGTAGCCGCTGACGTGCCGCAGGCCGCGCCGGTCCCACGGTTCCGCGCGCTGTTCGGTCGCGCGTTTGTGCTGGGTGCGAGCAACCCGAAAGACATTCTGTTCTTCGCCGCATTCCTGCCGCAGTTCCTCAGCGCCGAGTTGCCGTTCCTCCCGCAATTGCTGGTGATGATCGCGACCTGGACCGTGCTCGATCTGCTCTGCAAGTTGGCGTATGGGCTCGGCGCGCATGGCGCGGCGCGGTACCTGCGCACCGGCAAGGGGCAGAGCTGGTTCAACCGTATCAGCGCCGGGTTGTTCAGTGGCGCGGGGGCGGCTTCCCTGCTGAGCCGTTAACAGCATCGCTGGCACATGTGTACGGGCGAAAAAAAGCCCGCAGTGTGAGCGGGCGAAAGACCAAAGAAGCTATATGCGCAGTCGCTTCCCGGTGGAGGCAGCTACTTGGGGGATCAGCTGCCTCGATACGTCGAATAGCTGTAGGGCGAAATCAGCAGCGGGACGTGGTAATGGTCCTGCTCGGCGCAGATGCCAAAACGCAGCACCACCACATCGAGGAACGCCGGATCCGGCAGCTGCACGCCGCGAGCACGGTAGTAATCGCCGGCATGGAATTGCACTTGATAGACCCCGGAACGGTAGTCATCCCCTTGCAGCAGAGGTGCATCGACCCGGCCATCGCTGTTGGTGACAGCCGTGGCAACCAATTCCAGTTGTGAACCTTCAACGCGATACAGCTCGACCTTGATCGAGCTGCCCGGGCAACCGTGTGCTGCGTCCAAAACGTGAGTAGTCAAACGTCCCATTGATTCTGCGCGCCTGCCCGCTGTACAGCAGCCAGACTTCGCGCCTCCCGGAGTCAGATGAAAAGGAGGCCGCACCGTTTCGGAGCACCAAACAGCACGGCGAGCGACTGATTAAGACACTTTTAAAAAAAATTGTACACAATAAAAATCACATTTTTCCGATTCACCTGGTATCCCCCGCGTTTACTACCCATTGCCCTGACAGGCATAGCCAGCAAAGGCCCTATATTCAGGAGCTGACCAGTCAGGCAGGTTTCTTGCAAGACTCCCGCAAGGGGGCCATCGGTAAAAAATGCGAAAATTCAGGCTTACAAAGTGAATATAAAGTTGTATACAATCAGCTCATCGCTGTGACGCCAGCCCGCCCACCATCGCTAGGCCGCCACACACATTGCCCACACGAACAAGAAGGAAGACTGCAGTGAGCGCTGACTACCCACGCGACCTGATCGGTTACGGCAGTAACCCTCCTCACCCCCACTGGCCGGGCAATGCCCGCATTGCTCTGTCCTTCGTGCTCAATTACGAAGAGGGCGGCGAGCGCAATATCCTGCATGGCGATAAGGAGTCCGAAGCCTTCCTGTCGGAAATGGTCTCGGCTCAGCCGCTGCAAGGCGTGCGCAACATGAGCATGGAATCTCTCTATGAGTATGGCAGCCGTGCCGGCGTGTGGCGGATTCTGAAACTGTTCAAGGCATTCGACATTCCGCTGACCATCTTCGCCGTGGCCATGGCTGCCCAGCGTCATCCGGATGTGATCCGCGCGATGGTCGCGGCTGGCCATGAGATCTGCAGCCACGGCTACCGCTGGATCGACTACCAATACATGGACGAAGCCCAGGAACGCGAGCACATGCTTGAAGCGATCCGCATCCTCACCGAGCTCACCGGTGAGCGCCCGCTGGGTTGGTACACCGGCCGCACCGGGCCAAACACCCGGAGGCTGGTGATGGAGGAAGGCGGTTTCCTCTACGACTGCGACACTTACGACGACGATTTGCCCTATTGGGAGCCAAACAACCCGACCGGCAAGCCGCACTTGGTGATCCCCTACACCCTGGACACCAACGACATGCGCTTCACCCAGGTCCAGGGTTTCAACAAGGGCGACGATTTCTTCGAATACCTCAAGGATGCGTTCGACGTGCTGTACGCCGAGGGCGCCGAAGCGCCGAAGATGCTGTCGATCGGCTTGCACTGCCGCTTGATCGGCCGCCCGGCGCGCCTGGCTTCGCTCAAGCGTTTTCTCGAATACGCTAAAAGTCATGAACAGGTGTGGTTCAGCCGTCGCGTCGACATCGCGCGTCACTGGCACGCGACCCACCCGTACCAGGAGGCCGCCGAATGAGCCGCTTTCAAACCCTGCAACCGTCGAACCTGCGCCGTGATGCTTTCGTCACAGCCTTCGCCGACATCTACGAACATTCGCCATGGGTGGCCGAGAAGGCCTTCGACCTGGGCCAGGACCCGTCGATCGACGAGATCGAAACCCTGCACCAGCGCATGAGCGACATCCTGTTGAGCGCCGATCACGCCAGGCAACTGGCGCTGATCAACGCTCACCCGGACCTGGCCGGCAAAGCCGCCGTCCAGGGACAACTCACCGAAGCCAGCACAAATGAACAGGCTGGCGCCGGGATTCACCAATGCACGGCCGAAGAGTTCCAGCGCTTCACCGAGCTGAACGACGCCTATAAAGCCAAGTTCAAGTTTCCCTTCATCATGGCGGTAAAAGGCAGCAACCGGCATCAGATCCTCGCGGCGTTCGAAACGCGCATTCATAACTCGGTGGACACCGAATTCAAATGTGCGCTGGCCGAGATCAACAAGATCGCCCTGTTCCGATTACTGACTCTCTAGCAAGCTTTGCCCGAGTGTTTGAACGCCAATACACCCAGGGCACTGCAAGCATCCCAAGCCAACTTATTAAAGGCAGACAAGAAGAATGAAAGCTTACGCCGTACCCTTCGAGAAGTTCGTCAACCTGGCCGACGCCCGTCTGGGCACCAAAATTATCTCGGTCACCGATGACTGGTTCGCCGACGCCAATCGTCTGTTCCAGCCGACCCCGGCCGTGTGGAAGGAGGGCGTGTTCGATGACAACGGCAAGTGGATGGACGGCTGGGAGTCGCGCCGCAAGCGCTTTGAAGGCTACGACAGCGCAGTGATCCGCCTCGGCGTGCCGGGTTCGATCAAAGGCGTGGACATCGACACTTCATTCTTCACCGGCAACTACCCGCCGTCGGCTTCCCTGGAGGCCTGCTTCCTGGCCTCGGGCGAACCGGACGCCAACACCCAGTGGACGGAAGTGCTGTCCGCCGTCGAGCTGCAAGGCAATAGCCACCACTATCACGAAATCAGCAACGACCAGGCCTTCAGCCACTTGCGCTTCAACATTTACCCGGATGGTGGCGTGGCGCGTCTGCGCGTCTACGGTATCCCGTTCCGCGACTGGTCCGCCGTTGGCGACAACGAACAAGTCGATCTGGCCGCAGCCCTCAATGGTGGCCGCGCCCTCGCCTGCTCCGATGAACACTTCGGGCGCATGAGCAACATCCTCAACCCGGGCCGTGGCATCAACATGGGCGACGGCTGGGAAACCGCCCGCCGCCGCACGCCGGGCAATGACTGGGTGATCGTCGCCCTGGGACATCCAGGCGAGATCGAGAAAATCATCGTCGACACCCTGCACTTCAAGGGCAACTACCCGGACACTTGCTCGATCCAGGGCGCGTTCGTCAAGGGCGGCACCGACAGCCAGATCGAAACCCAATCGCTGTTCTGGCGCGAACTGCTGCCGGCGCAAAAACTGGAAATGCACGCCGAACACACCTTTGCCGAGCAGATCAAGGCACTGGGTCCGATCACCCACATCCGCCTCAATGTGTTCCCGGATGGTGGCGTGAGCCGCCTGCGCGTTTTGGGCAAGGTCGCTAAATAAGGTTGAACCCATCGCTGGCAAGCCAGCTCCCACAAGTTTTGTGAACGCCACATTCCACTGTGGGAGCTGGCTTGCCAGCGATGGCGATAGTTCTAACAACACAGAATTCGGATAAAAACAGCATGCGCACACTGACGATTGAACCGCTGACCAAAGAAGACTTCGCCCCTTTCGGTGACGTGATTGAAACCGACGGCAGCGATCACTTCATGATCAACAACGGTTCGACCATGCGCTTTCACAAACTGGCGACGGTAGAGACCGCCACGCCAGAGGACAACGCGATCATCAGCATTTTCCGCGCCGACGCGCAGGACATGCCGCTGACCGTATGCATGCTGGAGCGTCACCCGCTGGGCAGCCAGGCTTTTATTCCGCTGCTCGGCAACCCCTTTCTGATCGTGGTCGCGCCACTTGGCGATGAACCTGTATCAGGCTTGGTCCGCGCCTTCGTCACCAACGGCAGGCAGGGCATTAATTACCATCGCGGCGTTTGGCACCACCCGGTGCTGACGATCGAAAAGCGGGATGACTTCCTGGTGGTTGATCGCAGTGGCACAGGCAATAACTGCGATGAGCATTTTTTCAAAGAGGATGAGCGGTTGATCCTCGCCCCCCACCAATAAGAGAAGGTCTGATCACTCGACGACAGAGTGACAGGCGAGAGGTAAAGACTGTGGAAGCACATCTGTTGGAATGGCTGAACCTCAGCGTGCGCTGGGTTCACATGATCACTGGCGTGGCCTGGATCGGCGCGTCGTTCTATTTCGTCTGGCTGGAGAACAACCTCAATCGGGTCAACCCGAAAAACGGTCTGGCCGGTGACCTGTGGGCGATCCACGGCGGCGGCATCTACCACCTGGAAAAATACAAACTGGCTCCCCCGACCATGCCGGACAACCTGCACTGGTTCAAATGGGAAGCCTATTTCACCTGGCTGTCCGGCATCGCGCTGCTGTGCGTGGTGTTCTACTCCAACCCTACGCTCTACCTGCTGGCACCCGGCAGTACCCTGAGCGGCCCCGAAGGCGTGGCCATCGGTATCGGCTCGCTGTTCATCGGCTGGTTCGTCTACTCCTTCCTCTGTGACTCGGCCCTGGGCAAACGCCCTGCCCTGCTCGGTTTCATTCTGTTTGTGCTGATCATTGGCGCGGCCTATGGCTTCAGCAAAGTGTTCAGCGGCCGCGGTGCGTACCTGCACGTTGGCGCGATCATCGGCACCATCATGGTCGGTAACGTGTTCCGCATCATCATGCCGGCACAGCGGGCGCTGGTGGCGGCGATCGCCGAGAACCGCACGCCGGACCCGGCCCTGCCGGCCAAAGGTCTGCTGCGTTCGCGGCACAACAACTACTTCACCCTGCCGGTGCTGTTCATCATGATCAGCAACCACTTCCCGAGCACTTACGGCAGCCAATACAACTGGCTGATCCTGGCCGGGATCGCGGTGCTGGCGGTGTTGGTGCGGCATTACTTCAACACTCGGCACGACAGCCACAAATATGCCTGGACCCTGCCGGTGGCAGCGGTTGGCATGATTTGCCTGGCGTACGTGTCCGGTCCGAAACCGATGCCCACCACCCCTGACGTGGCCAAGGCACCGGGCACCATCGAGTATCAGCCCTTGCCGGAAACGGCCCTGGGGGGCGGTGCCAAACCCGCTGAAGCAGCCGCCGCCGCGCCGGCTGCCGCACCGGCCCAGGCGTCGAATGCCGGCCCGGCGTTCGACAAGGTGCACAGTGTGATTCAGGAGCGCTGCTCGGTCTGCCACTCGGCCAAGCCCACCAGCCCATTGTTCAGCGCCGCACCCGGCGGCGTGATGTTCGACACCCCGGAACAGATCCGCCAAAACGCCCCGCGCATCCAGGCGCAAGCCGTCGCCAGCCAGATCATGCCACTGGGCAACATCACCCAGATGACTCAGCAGGAACGTGATCTGATTGGGGCGTGGATCGCGCAGGGAGCCCAGACCAACTAATCGTTAAAAGCATCGCTGGCAAGCCAGCTCCCACAGGGTTTTGCACTGCCTGTGTGGGAGCTGGCTTGCCAGCGATTAGCCGCAACGCGGTTTACCTGATGCAAAGAAACAGCTGTGAGCAACCCAACAGCTGTTAATCACAAGAATAAAAAAGATCCGAGGTGTTGCATGTCCGAGCTGTCCGAAGCACGCATCCCCGACGCACCCGCTATTCAGCGTTTGCCCCTTTTGCAACTGATCCTGGTCGGTCTGCAACATGTTCTGCTGATGTACGGTGGTGCCATCGCGGTGCCCTTGATCATCGGACAGGCCGCCGGCCTGAGTCGTGAAGAAATCGCCTTCCTGATCAACGCCGACCTGCTGGTCGCCGGCATCGCCACCATCGTGCAATCGCTGGGCATCGGGCCGATGGGCATTCGCATGCCGGTGATGATGGGCGCCAGTTTCGCGGCGGTCGGCAGCATGGTGGCCATGGCCGGCATGCCCGGCATCGGCCTGCAAGGGATCTTTGGCGCGACCATCGCCGCCGGCTTCTTCGGCATGCTGATCGCGCCGTTCATGTCGAAAGTCGTTCGTTTCTTCCCGCCGCTGGTGACTGGCACCGTCATCACCTCAATCGGTCTGTCGCTGTTCCCCGTCGCCGTGAATTGGGCCGGTGGCGGCAGCACTGCAGTGCAATTCGGCTCGCCGATCTACCTGGCCATCGCCGCACTGGTGCTGGCAACCATCCTGCTGATTCACCGCTTCATGCGCGGTTTCTGGGTCAATATCTCCGTGCTGATCGGCATGTGCCTGGGCTATGCGCTATGCGGTGTACTGGGCATGGTCGACCTCAGCGGCATGGCCCAGGCGCCATGGCTGCAAGTGGTCACGCCGCTGCATTTCGGCATGCCCACATTTGAACTGGCGCCGATCCTGTCGATGTGTCTGGTGGTCGTCATCATCTTCGTCGAGTCCACCGGGATGTTCCTGGCACTGGGCAAAATCACCGGCCAGGACGTCTGCCCTCGGATGCTCCGGCGTGGCTTGCTGTGCGATGCCGGCGCGTCGTTTTTCGCCGGGTTCTTCAACACCTTCACCCACTCCTCGTTCGCGCAAAACATCGGCCTGGTGCAAATGACCGGCGTGCGCTGCCGCTCGGTCACCATCGTTGCCGGCGGCTTGCTGATCCTGTTGAGCCTGCTACCCAAAGCCGCGTTCCTGGTGGCGTCGATTCCGCCGGCGGTACTCGGTGGCGCGGCGATTGCAATGTTCGGCATGGTCGCCGCCACTGGGATCAAGATCCTCCAGGAAGCCGACATCGGTGACCGCCGCAACCAGTTGCTGGTGGCAGTGAGCATCGGCATGGGGCTGATCCCGGTGGTGCGGCCGGAGTTCTTCGCCCACTTGCCATTGTGGATGAGCCCGATTACCCACAGCGGCATCGCCATGGCCACCCTCAGTGCCCTGGCGCTGAACCTGCTGTTCAACATCCTCGGCGGTCGCGAGCGCGCGGCGATCAACGACTGCCACGCCCACCCGCACTGATCCACTGAATACACCCGACTGCTGGCGGCATCACCGCCTGCGGTCAGCGGTTGCCTGCGCCTCAAACAAAAACAACAGAGGGAGCAATAGATGATTCACACCCGTGCCCCACACCCGTCGTCGGCGCCCTGTTGCAGGGCACTTGAGAGCGGGCCAAGGACTCAGTATTCTCCGCGGCCGCCAGCGTCCAGGGTAAAAAAAAGCCCGAACTTATTTCCTGACCAAAAGGCCAACTTATCCCGGCCCCGGTCAGTTTCAAGGCACCCGAATACCACGCGCAATCGACTGTTTTACAACAGCCGACTGGGCGTTTTTTGGCTTTTTAAATGCCTTGGCCCAGCTCTTGCTATCAGCACAGAAGCTGACCGATCGGATGATTTATTACAGCAACAGAACAAGGCGCCACACCAGAGCGCCCACCTTAAAAAAATATCGCAGCACCACCTACTTTTTGGGAGCAACCGAATGAAACGTACGTGCAACAGCCTGATGCTGGCAGGTTCCTTATTGGCCGGCGGCCAAGCCATGGCGGGCGACTTGCTGCAGTGGCAGAACAACAGCCTGACCTACCTCTACGGCAAGGACTTCCAGGTCAACCCGCGCATTCAGCAGACAGTGACTTTCGAGCACGCCGATGCGTGGAAGTACGGCGACAACTTTTTCTTCTTTGACAAGATCTTCTATAACGGCAAGGACGATGGCGGCGTCGGTTCGAACACCTATTACGGCGAGTTCAGCCCACGGCTGTCGTTCGGCAAGATCTTCGACCAGAAGCTCGAGTTCGGTCCGGTCAAGGACGTGCTGCTGGCGATGACGTACGAGTTCGGTGAAGGCGATACCGAGTCTTACCTGATCGGTCCGGGCTTCGACCTGGCGATCCCTGGCTTCGACTACTTCCAGATCAACTTCTACCAGCGCCACACCGATGGCGCGCGGGCCGGGGACAACGTCTGGCAGATCACGCCGGTGTGGTCCTACACGATTCCAGTCGGCAACTCGAACATCCTGATCGACGGCTTCATGGACTGGGTGGTCGACAACGACTCCAATTCCAAAGGCGACTACCACGCCAACCTGCACTTCAACCCACAGGTCAAATATGACTTGGGCAAGGCGCTGAGCCTGGGCGAGAAGCAGTTGTACGTCGGTGTCGAGTACGACTACTGGTCGGACAAATACGGGATCAAGGACAACCAATACTTCAAGACCGACCAGAGCACCACCAGCTTCCTGGTGAAGTTCCACTTCTGATCGGCACCGCATCCGCCCGAAGCAAGCTCGCTCTCACTCTGACATGCTGTCCCTTGTGGGAGCGAGCCTGCTCGCGAATCGCCGAAACACCGCAATCAAGCCGGGACCACTGGTTCCTCCAACCCCAAAAACCGACACAACTCCCGGCGCTGGGCCAACGCATCGCGCCGTCCCAGCTCAATCAACTCGCTGCAATACCCCGCCTCGAACAGCAGGTAACTGAGCACCCCTGCGCCACTGGTTTTGGTCGCGCCCGGCCCGCGCAGAAACAGGCGCAAGGCCGCCGGTAAATCCTGACGATGCCGCGCGGCGATTTCGTCGATCGGCTGGCTCGGCGAAATCACCAGCACCTCCACCGGCGCCACCCCCAGGGCACGGGCCGGCGTGCCGTCGGGCAGCCACTGGCTGAACTGGTTCAAACGCTGGAGCAATTCGATGTCGCTTTCCAGGCTGTCAATGAAGGTGCTGTTGAGCAGGTGCCCGCCGATCTGCGCCAGGCTCGGCTGCTGACCGGTGAAGGCGCGCGGCAGCGGCTGATTGGCCTCGACGCCACGAGGGTTGCCACTGACACCCACCACCAGCACTCGATTCGCGCCCAAGTGCAACGCCGGGCTGATCGGTGCCGATTGGCGCACCGCGCCGTCGCCGAAATACTCGTCGCCAATTTTCACCGGGGCGAACAGCAGCGGGATCGCTGAACTGGCCAACAGGTGCTCGACGCTCAGTTCGGTTGGCACGCCGATCCGCCGATGGCGCAGCCAGGCATCGATGGTGCCGCCCCCCTGATAAAACGTTACGGCTTGCCCGGATTCGTAGCCGAAGGCCGTCACCGCCACTGCCTGCAATTGCCGCTGGGCAATGGCGTGGTCGATGCCATCGAGGTTGAGTTTGTCATTGAGCAACTCACGCAGCGGCGAACTGTTGAGCAGTGCCACCGGCACTTTGGCGCCGATCCCCAGCAGGCTGTGGATCACAAAACGACTGGCCTGGCGTATGACGCCGGGCCAGTCGCTACGCAACACCAAGTGACTGCGAAAGCCTTGCCAAAACGCAGTCAGACGCTGAATCGCGGCTCTGAAATCCATGGCGCCGCTGGCCAGGGTCACGGCATTGATCGCCCCCGCCGAGGTGCCGACGATCACCGGGAACGGATTGTCCGCGCCTTCTGGCAGCAACTCGGCGATTGCCGCCAGCACACCCACTTGATAGGCCGCACGAGCCCCGCCACCGGAAAGAATCAGACCTGTGACCGGTTTCGCTGGGCTCATCGCAACACTCCGTTGTGCTGACTGCGGAAAAGAAAGTGGCTGACGGCCTCAGCCACGTTTGGCGTACAGCTTCGGCTCGCCGGGTGGACGGCTTTTGAAGCGCCGGTGAGCCCACAGGTATTGTTCGGGGCAATCACGCAGTGAGGCTTCGACCCACTGGTTGATGCGGATGCAGTCTTGTTCTTCGGTTTCACCGGGGAAGCCTGGCAACGGCGCGTGGATCACCAGCCGATAGCCGCTGCCGTCCGCCAGGCGCTCCTGAGTGAACGGCACCACCAAGGCCTTGCCCAAGCGCGCGAATTTACTGGTGGCGGTCACTGTCGCCGCCTGGATGCCGAACAGCGGCACGAAGATGCTTTGCTTGGCGCCGTAGTCCTGATCCGGTGCGTACCAGATCGCCCGACCGGCGCGCAGCAGCTTGAGCATCCCGCGCACGTCGTCGCGCTCCACCGCCAGCGAATCGAGGTTATGCCGCTCACGGCCGCGACGCTGAATGAAGTCGAACAGCGGGTTCTTGTGCTCGCGGTACATGCCGTCGATGGTGTGCTGCTGACCGAGCAGCGCCGCGCCGATTTCCAGGGTGGTGAAATGCAGCGCCATCAGGATCACGCCCTTGCCATCACGCTGCGCCTGCTGCAAATGCTCCAGGCCTACGACGTGCGCCAGTTTCGCCAGACGCGCTCGCGACCACCACCAGCTCATGGCCATTTCAAAGAACGCGATGCCGGTGGAGGCGAAGTTTTCCTTGAGCAGGCGTTTGCGCTCGGCGGCGGATTTTTCCGGGAAGCACAGCTCCAGATTGCGCTTGGCGATGCGCCGTCGGTCGCCTGCCAGGCGATACATCAGGGCACCCAAGGCGCGGCCGATCGCCAGCAGCATCGGGTATGGCAATTGAACGACCAGCCACAGCAGGCCCAGTCCCAACCACAGGGGCCAGAAACGCGGCATAAAAAAGGCAGCTTTCAAACGCGGGCGATCCATTACAGCTTCCGGAAAGACAAGGGCCGCGCATTCTACATCGTTCGACCCGGCTTGCGGCCTGCGGGCGTTCTCGTTATAAGTCTCGGCACTTTTAGTGACAAGCCGTTGTATGCCGACCATGAGCCGAACCGAACCGCTAGACCAAGATCCCGTGTTCCAGTTGAAGGGCAGCATGCTCGCCATTACGGTGCTGGAGCTGGCCCGCAATGACCTCGAGGGCCTGGACCGGCAATTGGCCGCCAAGGTCGCCCAGGCACCGAACTTCTTCAGTAATGCACCACTGGTCCTGGCCCTGGACAAGCTCCCGGCCGGCGAAGGCGCGGTGGATTTGCCCGGGCTGATGCGCGTATGCCGGCAGCATGGTTTGCGCACGCTGGCGATCCGCGCCAGCCGCATCGAAGACATCGCCGCGGCGATTGCCGTGGACATTCCGGTGTTGCCGCCGTCCGGTGCCCGCGAACGGCCCCTGGATCCGCAGGAAGGCGAGGTCAAAAAGAAAGTCGAAAAACCCGCCGAACCGACCATCAAACCGACCCGTGTGATCACTTCGCCGGTACGCGGCGGGCAGCAGATTTATGCCCAGGGTGGCGATCTGGTGGTGGTCTCCTCGGTCAGTCCGGGGGCGGAACTTCTCGCCGATGGAAACATCCATGTATACGGACCGATGCGCGGTCGTGCGCTCGCCGGGGTCAAGGGCGACAGCAAGGCACGGATTTTCTGCCAGCAAATGAGCGCTGAATTGCTCTCCATCGCAGGCCATTACAAGGTTTCCGAAGACCTTCGCCGCGACCCGCTGTGGGGCTCCGGCGTACAGGTCAGCCTGTCAGGCGACGTGTTGAACATCATTCGGCTTTAACGGATACTGCCGCATTTTCCAAGCATCTCTAAAACGTAGCGAAAACGGCTCAAACGAAGTAGGAAAAAAGACCGCAGGCAGTGTTTACCGCCGGTAACTCCGCCCAGGTCCGATTCCAGCCAAGGCTGTCCGACTGCAGTAGTTTTTCAAGAGATGTTTTTCAGGGGCTCAATGTCCTTTTTCCTTAGGGGTGAAACACCTTGGCCAAGATTCTCGTGGTTACATCCGGCAAGGGTGGTGTGGGTAAGACCACCACCAGCGCCGCTATCGGTACCGGTCTCGCTCTGCGCGGCCACAAAACAGTAATCGTCGACTTCGACGTCGGTTTGCGTAACCTCGACCTGATCATGGGCTGCGAGCGTCGCGTGGTGTATGACTTCGTCAACGTGGTCAACGGCGAAGCCAACCTGCAACAGGCGCTGATCAAAGACAAGCGCCTGGAAAATCTCTACGTACTGGCGGCCAGCCAGACCCGCGACAAAGACGCACTGACTCAGGAAGGCGTGGAAAAAGTCCTGATGGAGCTCAAGGAACAATTTGAGTTCGTGGTCTGCGACTCCCCGGCCGGCATTGAGAAAGGCGCCCACCTGGCCATGTACTTCGCGGATGAAGCGATCGTCGTGACCAACCCGGAAGTCTCCTCGGTACGTGACTCGGACCGCATGCTCGGCCTGCTGGCCAGCAAATCGCGCCGCGCCGAACTGGGCGAAGACCCGATCAAGGAACACCTGCTGCTGACCCGTTACAACCCTCAGCGCGTCAGCGACGGCGAGATGCTGGGCGTGGAAGACGTCAAGGAAATCCTCGCCGTGACCCTGCTGGGCGTGATCCCGGAATCCCAAGCGGTGCTCAAGGCTTCCAACTCCGGCGTGCCGGTGATTCTCGACGACCAGAGCGACGCCGGCCAGGCGTACAGCGATGCTGTCGATCGCCTGCTGGGCAAAACCGTCGAGCATCGTTTCCTCGATGTCACGAAGAAGGGCTTCTTCGAGCGCCTGTTTGGAGGTAGGTAATGAATATTTTTGACTTCTTTCGTGCCAACAAGAAGCCAAGTACTGCCTCGGTTGCGAAAGAGCGTCTACAGATCATCGTGGCGCACGAACGCGGCCAGCGCACTACGCCGGACTACCTGCCAGCCTTGCAGAAGGAACTGGTCGAGGTGATTCGCAAATACGTCAATATCGGGTCCGATGACGTGCATGTGGCTCTGGAAAACCAGGGCAGTTGCTCGATTCTGGAACTCAATATCACCCTGCCAGATCGCTGAGTCGATCCGGCGGGAGC
>NZ_JAVLSB010000058.1:0-65146 GCF_031583775.1 Pseudomonas rhizozeae | reverse complement strand
TTATCAGGCACTAGAAATTTTGCTGGTGTACATATCCATTCCCTTGGTGATGGCTGAAATAGGTTCCGCTCTTACAGCGGGTTACTTGGAAAAGCGCCAAGTAACCAAGCGCTTGATCCCCTCCATTCGGTGCCTCGCTAAGGCTCGGCATGCCTTCACTCCGGCCTTGCTCCGTGGGCCCGCCGCCATCGGCCATCCCTGGCCGGGGGCGGCTACCTCGGCATCCCTGCCGAGGTGCCCACTGCGCAAGACCTGCGTTCAGCCTCTGGTTAACGGGGCAGAGCAGATCAAAAGCCAGATCAACAGCACAGCGCCCGAGGCGGCCTAGTAGCCGACCTGGTCTCGGTTGTACGCATTCCCCTGTGGGAGCGAGCCTGCTCCGGGCGGCGTTCCCGAAGGCTTATTGTCAGGCGACATATCTCTATGTCCTGACAGTCAGCTTTCGCGAGCAGGCTCACTCCCACATTGGATCAGGCTCACTTCAGATTCTCAGCCAAGCGCCGGTGTTCTTGGCGGGATCAGGCGTTTGTGGTCGGTGGATTCGAACGCCGAGGCCAGGCGTAGCAGGGTGGAGTCGTCGTAGGCGCGGCCGGCGAAGGTGAGGCCGACGGGCATGCCGATGTCGGCCATGACGCCCATGGGCACGGTGACGGTGGGCACGCCGAGGTGGCGGATGGCGAGGTTGCCGTTGGCCACCCAGACGCCGTTGCTCCAGGCGATGTCCGCCGAGGCCGGGTTGACGTCGGCGTCTGCCGGGCCGACGTCCGCCACGGTGGGGAAGATCACCGCGTCGAGCCCCAGGCTGTCCATCCATTCTTCCAGGTCAATGCGCCGGGTCTGTTCCAGGCCGCGCAAGCCATCGGGCAGGGTGCTGATCTGGTCCCACGGGGTGATGCCCCGTTGGGCCATTTTCACGTATTCGTCCATGCCCGCTGCCAGGTCGTCTTCGCGATTGGGCAGGGTGCCGGGGTCGTGGGGGAAGATCTGCGGGCCGTCGACATCGGCTAGGCGGTTCAAGTCTGGATCACCGTTGGCTCGTAGGAAATCATCGAACGCCCAGGCCGACAGGCCCCACAATTCGTCGTTGAGGAATTCCTTCGACACCAGGCCGCGAGTGAACACGGTCGGTGCGCCAGGGCGATCGCCTTCGCAGTTGGAGACCAGCGGGAAGTCGACCTCGATGACTTCGGCACCCGCTGCTTCCAAGGCTTGCCGCGCCTGCTGCCACAGCTCGATCACCGAATCACGGGTGTGGATGCGTTGCCCGGTCGGGCCGCCGATGCCGGGCTTGTCGCTGGTGCCGGCGTCGGGGTCGGCGTTGATGTACATGCGTGGCACGCCGAAGCGTTTACCGGCGAGCGCGCTGTGATCGGCGGCCAGTGCGGCGTATGACACGGGGCGCACAAAGTCGACGCTGGGGATCGGCACCCAGGGTTGCAGGCGCCACAGGTCGCCACGGGTGTCGGGGTCTTCAGCGACCACCACGTCGAGCACTTCGAGCAGGTCGGCCATGGTCCGTGCGTAGGGCACCACCACGTCCATGGTCGGGGTCAGCGGCCAGTTGCCGCGCACCGAGATCACCCCGCGCGACGGCGTGTAAGCGCACAAACCGTTGTTTGAAGCCGGCCCGCGACCGCTCGACCAGGTTTCCTCGGCAAGCCCGAACGCGGCATAACTGGCGGCGGTCGCGGTGCCGGCGCCGTTCGACGAGCCGGAGGCAAAGGGCGCGGTGAGGTAATCAGCGTTGTACGGGCTCTCGGCCCGGCCATAGACGCCGCGCTGCATGCCGCCGTTGGCCATTGGCGGCATGTTGGTCTTGCCCAGGCAGATCGCCCCGGCGCCGCGCAGGCGTTCGATGGTGAAGGCATCGCGATGGGCGATCAGTTTGGCGAAAGCCGGGCTGCCGGAAGCGGCGGTCAGGCCCTTGACCAAGTAACTGTCCTTGGCGGTGTAGGGGATGCCGTCGAGCGGGCTGAGGGGCTGGCCGCTGGCCCGGCGTTCATCAGAGGCGCGCGCTTCGTCCAGCGCTTCGGGATTGCGCACCACCACGGCGTTAAGCGCGGTGGCAGTGGCCGGGCCATCGTAGGCGTCGATCCGCGCCAGGTACGCTTCGACCAATTCCACCGCAGTGGTCTGGCCGGATTCCAGCGCGGCGCGCAGTTGGGCGATGGAGACTTCGGTGACTTCGATCATTGGCTCACCGCCCATCCATCAACCTGTTGAAAATAACTGTTCATAGCGGCCCTCGTTGCACGGCGTCACGCGTCGGTACGGCTGTGACCGGCCGGCGCGTCGAAAGGTGCAATTCTGGCCGAAACCGCGACGTTATTCATCCCCCCCGATTCAGCGGCTACTTCAGATACCAGCTCCACGGCTGATCGCTAAGGTATTCGGTCACTTGTTTGACCTCCAGGTAATTGTGCAAACCCCACTGCCCGAGCTCACGGCCGATACCGCTGTGTTTCATGCCGCCCCACGGCGCTTCGACGAAGGTCGGTTGCGAGCAATTGACCCAGACAATCCCGGCGCGCAGTTGATTGGCCACGCGCACGGTGCGTTGCGGGTCGGCGCTCATCACGGCGGCGGCGAGGCCGAAACGGCTGGCGTTGGCCATCTGCAGCGCTTGTTCTTCGGTCTTGAAACGTTTGATGCACAGCACCGGGCCGAACACTTCTTCGCGCCAGAGAATGCTGCCCTGGTCCGGCTCGTCGAAAATCGCCGGCTCCATGAAATAGCCCTCGCTCAAGTGCACCGGGCGACGGCCACCGGTCAACAGGTGCGCACCACTGGCCAGACCTTGATCAACAAAACCCAGCACCTTGTCGTACTGGCCCTGGCTAACCAACGGCCCCAGCAGCACCCCCGGTTGCATACCCGGGCCGATCGTGATGTTGCGGGTTTCTTCCACCAGCCGTTCGATCAGGCGTGGCGCGATGGTCTCCTGCACCAGCAGCCGCGAAGTGGCGCTGCACACCTGGCCCTGGTTCCAGAAGATCCCGAACAGAATCCACTCCACCGCGGCTTCGACTTCTGCATCGTCGAACACAATGAACGCCGATTTCCCCCCTAGCTCAAGGCTGATGTTCTTGATGTCCCGTGCCGCCGCCGACATGATTTTCGCCCCGGTCGGCACGCTGCCGGTGAAGGCCAGTTTGTCGACCCCACGGTGCTCGGTGAGCGGGCTGCCGGCCTCGGCACCCAAGCCCGTGACCACGTTCAACACCCCGGCGGGCAGGCCGATGCGGTCGGCGGCAGCGGCCAGTTCGAGGGCGGTCAGCGGCGTCAGTTCCGACGGCTTCAACACCACCGTCGCGCCGGCGGCGAGGGCCGGGGCGACTTTCCACGCCGCCATCAGCAACGGGTAGTTCCACGGAATGATCTGCCCGGCCACGCCAATCGGTTCGTGGCGAATCCGGCAACGAAAACGTTCGTCCGGCAGCGTCAGCGGCTGATCCTGCTGGCTGTCGAGTTCACGGGCCAGCCCGGCGTAGTAGCGAAAACAGCCGATCGCATCGCCCACGTCCCACTGCGCCTCCGGTAGCGGCTTGCCGTTGTCGCGCACTTCCAGTTCGGCCAGTGCCTGTTGGCCGCTTTCCAGTTCGTCGGCGAGGGCGTCCAACCATTGCCCGCGTTCGGCGCCACTGGTCTGGCCCCAGCCATTATCGAACGCGCGGCGCGCGGCGCGGACCGCGTGGTCGATGTCTTCTTCGGTGCCGGCAGCGACTTTTTGGAAGGTCTGCCCGGTGGCCGGGTCGACCACGTCCAGGTAGCCGCCCAGGTCGGGGCTGACCCACTCGCCGTTGATATAAAGCTGATCACGCATGGTGCGACTCCTGAGCGTCAGTGCGGCGGTTTTGCAGGTGGCGGGAGGTGAACAGCAGGGCCAGCGAGGCGCAGATGATCACGGTCGAGACCGCGTTGATTTCCGGGGTGACGCCACGGCGGATCGACGAAAAAATGTAAATCGGCAAGGTGGTTTCCGACCCCGCGACGAAAAACGCGATGATGAAATCGTCGAAGCTGAAGGTGAACGCCAACAGGAACCCGGCCATGATCGCGGGGCTGATTTGCGGCAGCGTCACCCGCCAGAACGTCTGCATCGGCGGCGCATACAGGTCAGCCGAGGCTTCAAGCAGGGCTTTGTCGAGGCTGTCGACGCGGCTGCGCACGATCACCATGACCAGCGCCATGGTGAACAGCGAGTGCGCGGCGATCACCGTGAAAAAGCCCATATTCAGGCGCGGCAGGTTTGGCAGCAGCGCCGCCAGCAACGGGTTGATCAGGTCGAACAGGCTGATAAAGGCGATCAGGGTCGAAATACCGATCACGATGCCAGGCACGATGATCGCGCAATAGGTCAGCGCATCGAACAGCAGCCGCACCTTCGGCCCGGCCCGTTGCAGGCCGAACACCGCGAGGGTGCCGAACAGCGTGGCGATCAGCGCCGAGCTGAACGCGATCAACGCACTGTTGCCCAGCGCTTCCATGATGAAAGGGTTGCCGAACGCGCGACCGAACCACTGCACCGAGCAACATTCGAACGCCAGGCCACTGCGCCCGGCGTTGAAGCTGAACAGTACGATCAAGGCAATCGGCGCGTAGAGGAACAGGTACAACGAGGTCGAATAACTGCGCAGCCACATGTCACACGCCTCCGTCAGTGGGGCGGCCGCCGTAGCGCGCCACCAGTTTCAGATACACGCCGATGATCAGCAACATCATCGCCACCAGGGTCATGGCCAGCGCACTGCCGAACGGCCAGTTGCGTGATTGCAGGAACAGGTCGACCAGGGCGTTGCCGACAAAAAACACCTTGCCGCCGCCGAGAATCGCCGGGATCAGGAATTCGCCCATGAGCAGAATGAACACCAGCATGACGCCGGTGATGATCCCCGGCGCGGACAGTGGCAGGGTGATCCGCCGAAAGCTCTCGAAGGCACTGGCACCCAGGTCGGCGGAGGCCTCGAGCAGGCGCTTGTCGAGTTTTTCCAGGCTGACGTAAATCGGGAACACCATCAGCGGCAAGTAGCCGTAGACGATGCCGATCAGCACCGCCCACGGCGTATTAATCAACCGCACGTCTTCCAGGCCGAAGCTGGCGAGCAGCGCCGGAATGCCTTTGCCGCTGAGGATGAAAATCCAGGCGTAGGTGCGGATCAGGAAACTGGTCCAGAACGGCACGATCACCAGGGTCAGCAACAGCGACCGATTGCGGCTGACCTTGACCGCCAGGAAGTACGCCAGCGGATACGCCGCCACCAGGCACACCAAAGTGCCCAGCGGCGCGAGGATCAGGGTGTTGCTGAACGCCGCCGCCCGTGAACCGAGGTTCAGGTAGTTGGCCAGGGTGAAGCCTCCGGCGTAACCGCCCACGGCACTGCGCTCGCCGAAACTGAAGACCAGGATGATCACCAGCGGCATCAGCAACATCAGCAGAAACCACAGGGTCGAGGGCAACAGCATGAGCAGGGTGATCCGCCGCCCGAGGCTGCGCCGCTGGCGCACCTCGACCGACAGGGCACGGCCCGGCTGCACCGTTGACGGGTGGGCGGCGGCATTCATGGACGACTCCTTATTGGCCATGGCAGGTCATCAGGCGGATTTGAACCGCGCCATCAGTTCGGCCCGCGCCGGGCTGGTCAGGGTCGCGGCGGCGCCGAACTCCAACGGGCTCAGTGCTTCGGCGGCCGGGTACATGATCGGGTCGCTGAGCATCGCCGGCGGCAGCAGCGCGTCGACCCGTTTGTCGCCACTCGGATAGCCGTGGCTCAACACTTCGAGCTTGTTGTGCTGTGGATCGAGCAGGTAATTGATGAAGGCGTAGGCAGCGTCCTTGTGCTCGGAGCTTTTCGGGATGGCGAAGAAGTCGCTCCACAACTCGCCACCTTCCTTGCCCAGCTCGAACTGCATCTTGGCGTTGTCGCGATGCAACTGCGAGGCATCGCCGGTCCAGGACATCGCCAGCCAGGCATCGCCGCTGCGCATCGACGGCTGGATATCGGAGTTGATCGCGAACAAGTGCGGCTTGACCTCGATCAGCAGTTTTTCGGCGTCGGCCAGTTCTTTCGGGTCGAGGGAATTGAAACTGTAGCCGAAGCTTTTCAGCGCGTTGCCGATGGCGGTGAGCTGGTAATCGTGGACCATGGTTCGGCCGCTCGCCGGGCCTTGCGCCGCCGCCCAGAACGCTTTCCAACTGCTGGGGCCGTTCTTCAATTTGCCGCTGTCGTAGAGCATGCCGGTGGTGCCCCAGTTTTTCGGCACCGCGTAGACCTTGCCGTCGACCGTGCCTTGGGCCATGAATTTCTGCTGGAACGCCGAGGCGTCGAAATTCGGAATGCGCGCCAGATCCAGTGGTTCGATCAGGCCCAGGCCAACGTAGGTGCTGATGGTGTAGTTGGTCGGCACCAGCACGTCCCAGCCACTGCCGCCGGCCTGCAACTTGGCGAGCATCTCTTCGTTGGAACCGAACACGCTCATCGACACCCGGGCGCCGGTGGTCTTGGCGAAACTGTCGAGGTTTTCCTGGCTGTGGTAATTCGGCCAGGTGGCCAGCGACAGGCGATCACCGATCTTGCCCTGTTCTGCAGCTTCGGCGGTGGAGGTCAGCAGGCCCGGCATATTGGTCGCGACCACGGCGGCAGCCAGCCCCAGGCCCGTTCGGCCGAGGAACTCGCGGCGGCTGATCGAGCCGTTCTGCCAACTGCGCAGGGTTTTGATAAACGTCTTCTGGTCCATAGCACGCTCCACATCCGGTTGATGAAACCTATTGGTGAATTACAGGGCCATCGCCAAACCATTGGCGTGATCCCAGCCGACGTTGACTGCCGCGCCGTGTTCGAAGGCGTGACTGCCGTGATCCTGATGACGGGGCACCCGCACGCACACCACGCCGAAGGCCTGGGTGCGTACGCGATATTCCGTGGAGTTGCCGAGGTAGATGCGGTCTTCGACGCAGCCTTGTAGCGTCACTTCCCGAGGCATTTCGGCGTGGGCGCCGGCAATGCTGATCAGCTCCGGGCGCACCGCGATGCAACCGGCGGCGTCGGCGCTCAGGCCTTGGCCAGTGGGCGTCAACGGGCTGGTGAGTTCCAGGCCTTGCTCGGTACGCAGCACCACGTTGTTGCCGTGCAGGTGGCGCACGGTGCCGTTGAACAGGTTGGATTCGCCGATGAAGTCCGCAACGTAGCGGCTGGCCGGGGTTTCGTAGAGTTGTTCGGGGGTCGCGGTCTGGATGATCGAGCCGTTGTGCATCACGCTGATGCTGTCGCTCATCGAGAGGGCTTCTTCCTGATCGTGGGTGACCAGCACAAAGGTGATGCCGACTTCCCGTTGCAGGCGCAGCAGTTCTGACTGCATCTCCTTGCGCAACTTGCGGTCCAGCGCCGCCAGCGGCTCGTCGAGCAGTAGCACGGTAGGCTTGTTGACCAAGGCGCGGGCGAGGGCGACGCGCTGTTGCTGGCCGCCGGACAACTCACTCGGCTTGCGCTGGCCGAAACCGCTCAGGCGCACCATTTCCAGTGCTTCGTCGGCCATGCGCAACTGGGTTTTTTTGTCCGGGCGCGGTGTGCGATAGCGCAGGCCGTAGGCAATGTTCTGCGCCACGGTCATGTGCGGAAACAAGGCGTAATGCTGGAATACCATGTTCACCGGTCGCTCGAAAGCCGGCACACCGGCGACGCATTTCCCGGCCAGTTGCACTTCGCCGCTGCTCGGTTGTTCGAAGCCGGCAATCATCCGCAGGGTGGTGGTTTTGCCGCAGCCCGAGCCGCCGAGGAAGGAATGGAACGAGCCGCGCCGCACGGCGAAGTTGAGGCCATCGACGGCCGTTACGCCGCCATAGCGCTTGACCACGTTGCAGAACTCGATGTCGCTGGCCTGGCTATCGTTGACGGTGTTGTTCACGGGCGGGCTCCCTCGCAGTGCATCGCTGATCAATGCGTCGAGAGCCAAACTAGCAATGGCGGTTTTGCGCTGTATATATCCCTTGGGGGATAGAGTCGTTTTCAGGCGTCAGGCGTCGACAACCGGCTCCTGGCCGGTGAGATCGCGGATAAACAGCCCGAGCAATTCCGACTGGCTGCCGATGCCGAGCTTGGCGTAGATGTTCTTGCGATGAATCTTCACCGTGCCGGGGCTGATGTTCAGTTGCTCGGCCACCGAGGCGCTGGAGTGGCCGCGCAATAGCAGTTGCACGATCTCCTGCTCCCGGCCCGTGAGGATGTGCGCGCCGAATTGATCGAAGGCTTCGCGGATCTTGAAGTCGAGGTCCTGGGCCGGGCGCGGTTGCTGGATCTGGCGCAGGCGCCAGGCTTCGTTGATCACTTGCTCGACCACCGGTTGCGCGCATTCCATCAACTGCATTTCGTCACGGCTGAACGCACAGCTGGCGCGGGAGCGCATCAGCGACAGCACAGCAATCGCGCCGTCGCCCAGGTCGACGAAAAACGCCACTTCCTCGGCCAGACCGGTTTGCTGGTAATAGGTCAGGTAATACTCACCGAGGTAAAAGTGGTCGGGGGCGAACTGGCGCAGGCGCCACAGCCCCGGTGCTTGACCACGGGTGCAGGCGAGGTAGAACGGATCGAGCAGATACGGCCCGCACTGATAGTCGTCGACATACACACCGCGCTTGTCGGCGGAAAACGTATCGAACAGCGCCAGCGGCCGGTGATTGCCTTCGTAAACGAACAGCACGAAATGATCGACCGGACAAATGTGCTGCAGCCAGTGGCACAACCCCGCCAGCCGTCCGTGACCTGCCGGCAAGTCAAGCAAATGGGCGACGCCGCTGGTCCAGTGTTTCAATTCCTTGGGGCGCATGACACGTTCAGTCGGAAAGGGACTACAAGTGATGCACAAATTACGCCACGGCCCTTATGCCCCTGAATGACGGCACCGTGGCCGCCCGACCCCGGCGATCACGCACCGCAACAGGGCCGGGTGTTACCGAGTGCCACAGCGTGGGTAGCAAAAAGCCGTCAATTGCCGTCGGCGACTTTGCGCTCGATCTCGGCGGTCTTGCGCTGTAATTCCTCGGCGTCCTGCTCCTTGGTGCGGGTCGAGGAGGGCGTGATGACCTTGTCGACGCCTTCAGTATCGCCATCGCGGTCTTCAAGGTCGCGTTCGACCACGTTGACCGGTTGGCCGGAACTGTCGGTGGGTGGGGCGTTGGTGGACGTCGTGGTATTGCGGTCGTTGGTCTTCATGGCGCGTGCCTCCTGGTGGTTATGGAACTTGGATGCAGCGCCGGGGTGGGAGTTCGAGATTTTTGCGGCTCGCCCGCGTGCGGGTTGTGGTGATCCTCTTTCAATCTGCCAGGATTAAATCCCGGGGACCGCTTGTTCTCCCTTCAAGGCGCTTGTTCAGCGCTCATCGAACTGGCTTTGCGCTTTGCGCACTTGTTCGCAATTAAGGTTCACCCAATCCAGCAGGTTTTGCAGCGGGTCCAGCAGGCTTTCGCCCAGCGGCGTGAGTTGATATTCAACCCGAGGCGGGATCTCGGCGAAGATTTCGCGCAACACCAGGCCATCGCGTTCCAGGTTACGCACGGTGACCGTGAGCATTTTTTGCGAGATACCGGGGATGCATTTTTCGATAACGGTAAATCGCGCACGGTAATCGGGACACATCTTCAACGTCAGCAGGATAAAAATGCTCCATTTATCCCCGACTTTGGTAAGGATCTCGCGAATCGCCGCCGGGTCTTTGCTCTTACACAGTGTCACCGGATCAGGCGGACCGCTTTTATGTTCAGTGTTCTTCATTACTTACCTCCAGGTGCGTGGCGGAGTTAAACGTGCCTCCTTACGGAGATTTACCAAGCACTATATCCTCGGGCTACAAAGTAAAGCGACTTACTTGGCGTAAGTCACTGAACATAAATTTAAGCGAAGAGGAAAAGACGATGATTGGTCACATTATTCTGAGTGTCAGCGATATCGAGCGTTCTTTGAAGTTCTACGAAGCGGCGCTGAAACCGCTGAATATCTCGATGTTCATGCCGTTCAAGGGTGTGGACGGGCATGATGACTTGTGGGGTTTTGGCGACGGCACCCGGGCGATTTTCTGGCTCAAACAAGGTACGCCCAATCCTGATGCCATTCATTGGGGTTTTGACGCGGACAATAATGAGGTCGTCGATGCCTTTTATGCAGCGGCAATAGCAGCAGGCGCGATTGATCGTATCTCTCCACGGGCCCGACTTGAATATTACCCGGGCTATTATTCCGCGGATGTTATTGATCCGGACGGGTACCACTTTGAAGTCACCCACTTGAACTAAAAGTGCAGGATATTCACTTCATGCCAACTGTATTGTTAATTGCCCTTGATCCGAAGTCAGTCGACTTTTCCGACCCGGGATTACCGCCCGGTTTAAACGCCGACATGATGCAAGGCGCCCTGAAGTTGGCCCACGAGGAAATGCTCGGGCGTGGCTGGCAGGCCGAAGTGTGCTACATCCAGCAGGATGCTAACGCGGGCGTGGTTCTGGACCGACAACTGGCCAGCAACGTCTACGATTGCGTAGTCATCGGCGCCGGCATCCGGCAGATGCCCAGCCATCTGGCGCTGTTCGAGACCGTGGCCAATGCGGTCCACCGAGGCGCCCCGCGAGCCTCAATCGCCTTCAACACCGGACCGGGGGATACGGCTGATGCGGCGGCGCGGTGGTTGGGGTGCAGTGGCGGGAACTGACGGCTGTGGTTGCCGACGTCTGGGTGCTGATTAAACGCATTTGGCGAGCAGTGTTTATTCAGCGGCGGGGTTACGTCCTGAAAGCTACAAGGCCTTGTGCCGTTGCCTACGGTTAAGACAGAATCCGCCGGCTTGTGCGTCCAGGGCACGGGTTTTATCGTTTCCGAGTCGCTGAAAACAACAGCGACCGGGTTTGGTAGCCCGTCCCCCACATGACGCATCGCGTTACCTGTACAGGTGCATTTCGCATCTGCTTGATGGTGGCCATGCGCAGGGCGCTCCCGAGCGCGCCGGATTTCCATGTGGGCCGGTCTACCAACCTTCGTATGGCCGCCACCCTTCGTTTGGTAGCGAGGGTGAAGGCTCCTTTGATCCCACATGGAGTGTCATCAATGTTCAAACCAACGCCGAACCCGCCCGAAACCGAGTCTGAAAACGACTCTGCGTCGCCCTACGAAAATCCTCATACCAAAAAATTCCACGAAGCCGCCGAGCGTGCCCTCGACTATTACCTCAACACCGAAGGCATCAAGTCCAGCTCTCGCACACCCAGCACCATGTTCGTTATCAATCCAGATTTCGACGCGGAAACTTTGTTAGTGCACGCTTGCGAATCATTGGCCTCGGCCAATGTCATGGCCGGTGACCTCGCCGGCACGCTGGAAGGTCCAAGTCGCAATGCGCTACTGGGCATCGCGCAAATCATCATGCTCGGCGAACTCGCGGTGAACCGCGCGCTGGATCGGCTGGATCCGCCTGCTTAAGCACGGCGTAGGGTGGCGGGCGCCTGCTCGCCATTTGAAGGCTAACAGCCTCGGATCAACCCATAGAGTCAATGTTCGGCTCATCCCCCACCTCAGCCGCCAGTTTCAACCGATCCGCCTTGCTCACGTATTTGGTCTTGCTGGCCGGTGCCAGTTTGGCGCTGGCCTTTTTTGCGTGGGCCTTTAGCAATTGCTGGATTTTCTTACGACGATTCATGTGTTTCTGCTCTACGGGGCAATGCGCGAATGATGTCAGCTTCGGCGAGTCGCTGCATCAATCCGTGCACTGATCCAGGCGCGGCTGTGGGTAAGCACGCGCTCGGCGAATGGCGTAGGGAAATGGATAAAACCGTGGGGAGACGCGGGCAGTACGTGGACTTCGACCGGCGCCGCTGACTGCCAGCGCTCGGCCATTTGCACGGTGTCGTCCCGCAACGGGTCGAGTTCGCCGGCAAACATCAGCGCCGGCGGGAAGCCAGTGAAGTCGCCATACAGCGGCGACAGGGGTGGCTGCCGACGCTGCTCGTCATTCAATTCCGGTGTCAGCAGACGCAATGCGTCGACCATGCCAGGTCCGTCCAGTACCAGCGTCTGCGGCGGCGCATTGTGGACGCTCGGGGTGCCGGTCAGGTCATAGACGCCGTAGTACAACAGCGCACCGCTGACCCGTTGCAGCAAATCGGGCCATTGTTTGAGCGCCAACAGGGTGGCGGCCGCCAGATGTGCGCCCGCCGATTCACCGACGACGATCACCGGCAGGCCGGCAAATTCCGCGTGGTCGCTGGCCAGCACCCAGCGCGCGGCTGCCAGACAATCGGCCATTACGCCTTCAATCGGCGTCGAGACCGCGAGCCGGTAGTCGACCGAGACCACCGTCACGTTGCAGGTCTTGACCATGGCCACGTTGAAGGCATCGTTCATCTGCGCATTGCCGATCACCCAGCCGCCGCCATGGAAATCCAGCACCACGCCTTGGCTTTGGCCTGTGGGGCGGATGATGCGCAGCGGCAGGTTGACGCCGCCGGCCGCAATCACGGTGCATTCAGCGGTGAGCCCATGTTTGAGTAACCTGGCCGCGCCGCCGATTTGGCTGGCGAGCAGTAGCGCCTGAATCACTCGCGGCGTGACGCGGTTGCGGATTTTGAAGCGCGGTAACCACGCGAGCTTTTTGTTGAAGTTGCGCACCTGGAGCAACTCTTGCTCGCTGGCGAACCAAGCGCCGTCAGCATCTTGCTGGGCATTCAGCATCAGCGGTTATGACGCAGAATCGAGAAATTCAACGCCGCCGCAACGCACAGCCACACTAGGTACGGGAACAGGATCAATCCAGTAATCAGGTCCAGTCGCAACGCCATCACCACCATGGCCGCGACCACCAGCCACAACACTGCGAGGATCACCATGCCGGCGGCGATCCGGTGCGCGCCGAAGAACACCGGTGTCCATAAGGTATTCAAGGCGATCTGCGCTGCCCATAACGCCAACACTTGCTGGCTGCCGGGTATCAGGCTCAAGCGGTAGCCGGCCCAGGCGAGCAGCAGGTAGATGATCGACCAGGCCACCGGGAACAACCAGTTGGGCGGGGTGAAGCCGGGTTTGTTGAGCGATTCGTACCATTCGCCCGGTTTGAACATCAGGCCCGTGCTGGCGGCGGCTGCGCACGCCAAGAGGAAAATAAAAAACGTCATCGCCTGTCCTTAGCTGGGGTCAGCTGTCTTGAGTGGTACGACCGTGTCGGCCGCCTTCAAGAAGGGACGTCTGCTGGCGCGAAAAGTTTGCCGGACGGGATGAGATTTATCGACGCGGCCAGAATGGAGTGGACATCAGCGCGCCCGGCACAGGCCTCTGGCTTGCTGCCGGGGGAGCGACGTCATCGGTGAAACCTACACCTTCGCCACGCATTTGATTTCAATCATTGAGGTCGATACGCCCAGCGCGACCACTTGCACCAGCGTCTGGGCCACTTGCGGTTCTTCGCCATAAGCATGGGCGCGAATGGCGAACAGTTCGTCGGCGCGGGACAGGAAGTGGCGGATATCGGTGACGAACAAAGTTTCCTCCACCACATGGTGCATCTCGGCGCCGAAACCCTGCAGCGTGGTTTTGACGTTCTGGTAAGCCATGCGCACTTGTTCGGCGATGTCGTTTTCGCCCACGGTTTGCCCGCTGGCGTCGACGCTTAACTGGCCGGAAAGGTAGATCCAGTCGCCGACTGTCACGCCGTCGTTGATCAGCCGTTTGAACGGACCTTCCCGCAATACAACTCGTTCGGAACTCATGGTTTTCGCACCTTTTAGTCAGATTCGGCAGTGGCGGATCAGGCGATTGAGCGGCCCCATTCCTGGATGTCCCGCGCGAACGCCTCGGGCACTTCCATGGCGGCGAAGTGGCCACCTTGCTCCATCACGCGCCAGTATTTGAGGTTGTAGCCGCGTTCGATCAGGCTTCTCGGCGGGTTGGGCGAGCGTGAGTCCGGGTAGGCCGAGAACCCGGTCGGCACCTCGACCCGTTGCCCGACCGGCATCTGCGTGACTTGCTCCATGCGCTCGCCGGTGTAGAACCAGGCAGCGCTGGCGAACGCATCGTTCATGATGTAGATCATCACCGAGGTCAGCAGTTGGTCCTTGCTGAACACCTGGTCGAAGGGGCGATCGCGCAAATCCGACCAATCGTGATAGCGCTCGATCAGCCACGCGGCCTGGCCCACCGGATTGTTGGCCATGGCGTAGGCGAGGGAGTGCGGTTTGGTCGACTGCAATTGGTAGTAGGCGCCGAGCCGCGATTCATATTCCGCGTGGGATGACGCGTACGCGTCCTCGGCGGCATCGCCCGGCGCGGATGCCGGCGACACGATCAGCAAGTTCAAATGGATACCGCGCAGCGAGGCGGCGTGGTCCAGACCCAGCCATCCGGCCACGCCCGCACCCCAGTCACCGCCCTGGGCGAGATAGGTTTTGTAACCCAGGCGTTCACGCATCAAGCTGTCGAACAGCCTCGCCGTGGTGCGCGCGCCAATCGGCCGTTGCGGTTTGCCGCTGGAGCCGAAACCGGGCAACGAAGGGATGACCAGGTCGAACGCATCGGCGCTGTTGCCGCCGAATTTCGAGGGGTAGGCCAGGCGTTCGGCGGCTTGCCAGAACTCAAACACCGAGCCAGGCCAGCCGTGGGTCATCAGCAGCGGCCGTTTGCCCTTGGCTTCGCCAACGACATGCAGGAAATGCACATCCAGGCCTTCGATGGTGGTGACGAATTGCGGGTAACGGTTCAGGTCAGCGACGGCTTTTTGCGGGTCGAAGCCCTTCACCCAGTAGTCACACAGCGACTTCAGGAACACCGGATCACAGCCATATCGCCAGCCGGCGCTGATGGGTTCGATGGGGAACTCATAGGCACGGACCTTCTCCAGCACCCCCGCCAGTTTGGCGCTGTCCCATTTGACCTCGAAGGGGCGTACATCTTGAGTCGCGGTTTGCGCGAGCAGCGAAAATGGCGCTGAGGATGCGGCGATCGCGGCCGCACCGACCAGGCCGGTTTTCAGCACCAGACGGCGGTTCGGGCCTTGATGTTCATCGTGGGCGACGGGAAGGGTGTCGTTCATAAGCCACCTCTACGGCGTTAAAGCGTGGGCGAAGATGCAGGCAGATTGCGCGTGGTCGTTCCAGCGATGCTCAGCGCAGCGAAACAAACGCCCGGCGCAGTTCATCGGTAAAGATTTTCGGTTGTTCCATCGCCGCGAAGTGCCCGCCCTTGTCCACTTCGTTGAAGTAGATCAATTTGGGGAAGGTTTTGATGGCCCAGCTTTTCGGCACTTGGTAGATCTCGCGGGGGAACACGCTGACCGCGACCGGCACCTCGATGGTGCCGCCGGCGAAGCTGTTGCCTGGGTTTTCCCAGTAGAAACGGCCGGCGGAGGCGCCGCTGCGGGTCAGCCAATACAAGGTGATGTCATCGAGCATTGTGGTCGTGGACAACGCTTGTTCCGGATCGCCGTTGTTATCCGACCAGACCTGGAATTTTTCGTAGATATAGGTCGCCAGCGCCACGGGGGAATCGAGCAAGCCGTACCCCATGGTTTGCGGCTTGGTCGACAGTTGCTTGAAGTAGCCGATGCCTTGGGTCTTGAAGACATTGGCTTGATCCACCGCGCGTTGCTCCTCCGCCGACAGCTTCTCGGGCAGCACTTCGGGGAACACGAACGCCCAGTTCAGGTGAATGCCGATCAGGCCTTCGGGGCGTAATTGGCCCAGCGTGCTGGTGACGCTCGCGCCCCAGTCGCCGCCTTGCGCGACCCAGCGTTTGTAGCCCAGCCGCTGCATCAGCTTGGCCCAGGTGGCTGCGGTTTTTTCGATGTTCCAGCCCGGTGCCGTGGGTTTGCCGGAAAAGGCATAACCGGGCAGCGACGGGATGACCACATCGAACGCCTCGCTGGCTTTACCACCGTGGCGCACCGGATCCGTCAGCGGGCCAATGGTCTCGATGAACTCCGAGAACGAGCCCGGCCAGCCGTGGGTAAGGATGATCGGCAGGGCATTCGGCTCGGGGGATTTGACGTGGATAAAGTGAATGTCCAGGCCGTCGATTTGCGTCAGGAACTGCGGAAACTGGTTGGCCTTGCGCTCGAAAGCGCGCCAGTCGTACCGGTCACGCCAGGCCGCGACCAGCGCTTGCGCCTTGGCCAGCGGCACACCTTGCGACCAGTCCTGCACGGTTTCTTTCTCCGGCCAGCGCGTCAGGGCCAGACGTTGGCGCAAGTCGTCGAGGTCGCTTTGCGGGATCGCGATGCGGAACGGCACGATGCTCTCGCCGGAGGTTTTCACGGCGGGCGCTGTGGCGGCCAGGCTCGGGCTGGAGATCAGCGGCAGGGCGGCACCCGTCGTCATCGCCAGGAAACCTGCGCTCGACAGCAGTGGCAGCGCGGCGCCTGCGGTTACGGCGGCCCCCAGCACTTTGCGGCGAGCGAAGGAAATCGGGTTGTCATCGGCAGAGGGTTGATGGCGGACAGCTTCACTGTGGCCGCTGTCAGCGGCAGCGCGTTTTTGCAGGTCCGACATGATTGATCAACTCTGGAAGGGCAGGTGGCAATGAGGCTAACCACCGGCCATTGATCAAACAATCCGGGCAGTCTCCAAAGGTATTTTCGACAAACTCGAACGGTGGCCGTGCTCAATGGCCGCTATGGTTGTTGGATCTTGCGCCTAAGTGCTCAGCGAAATCGCCAGGTCAATCGCGGTCAGCGGCAGGTAGGCGAGGGTGATGGCTGAATAGACTTTGCGGGATCTGGCGTAAAAGCCACAGACCGGCAAGACGATCATGATCACGTCCAGCAAGCCCCAGAGCGCAATCGGCGAGGCCTGGAATAAAGTGACATTGACGATCAGGCCGAGCACTAGATAGGTCGAGAGTGACAGCAGCGCATATCGGCCATCCTGCTCGAAATACACGCGAAGGCCTTGTTGTTCATCCTCACTGCGGCTGGGCAGCAACAGCGCGGCGGCGACGAACAGCGAGAGCGCCAGGAGCACTAACAAGAGAAACTCGGCAAACGAGAAGGTGGTTTTGATTGCTGGCAAAGAATTGACCGCCCACCAGAAATCCAGCTGCGTGGCGAACAGCATCACGGCCCAGAGCAACGCCACCCAGTCCGGCGCCGCCGCGCGACGAATGCGGAAGACCGTCAGCGCACCCAGCAGCAGGCGGGTGACCGAGAGCCCGAGGATCATCGAGAGAACCGTGGCCACGATAGGGAAGTTGCTCATCAGCGCTCCAGTGAATGAAGGCGTGATTGAGCGTAGCCAAGAACGAAAAAACCCGGCGGATTAGGCCGGGTTTTAGTCGAGTCCTGCGCTGAAGCCGTGCATTCAGACAGCCGCACGACGGTCGAGCAGACGGTCAGCACCACCTTCAGCAACCAGGTTGCCTTTCAGACGATCCGAACCATCAGCAGCAACGGCATCGCTGAACAGTGGATCGGTTTCGGCTGCGGCGACCGCATCGCTGAACAGCGGGTCGGTTTCGGCAGCGGCGACCGCATCGCTGAACAGTGGGTCGGTTTCGGCAGCGGCGACCGCATCACTGAACAGTGGGTCGGTTTCGGCAGCGGCGACCGCATCACTGAACAGTGGGTCGGTTTCGGCAGCGGCGACAGCATCGCTGAACAGTGGATCGGTTTCGGCAGCGGCGACGGCATCGCTGAACAGTGCGTCAGTTTGGGTCGCGGCAACAGCGTCGCTGAACAGTGGATCAGTTTCAGTCGCGGCAAAAGCGTTCAGGGCGAAGATTGAGAAGGCGATACCGAGGATAGTTTGGCGTTTCATGATGTTGTGTGCTCCGTGGTGTAGTGGTTGGGTATGGCGCTGAGCTTACGCCTCGGTATTAATAAGAGAACTTCATTAAGTTAATGGTTGCTATTGAGCTGATCAATGATGGTGCAAAGCCGCGAAACAGAGCGCTCGCGGGGCTTCAGGAGCCGTGCAGGAATTAGATTTGAAGCCTGTCCGCCATCGACAAACAGCTCGATGCCGTTAACGAAACTGGCGTGCACGGTGAACTGCACGCCTTTGACATTGCGGTCGAAGGTGTCGTCGTAGTGCTGTTCGGTGATTTCACCCATCGGCACCATCGAGCCGCCGCCGGCATTAGCGAACAGCTCCTCGAGGTGACCGTGGGTGGCGCCGATCTGGCTGTAAAGCGCGTCACTGCGTAGAAATCAGGGTGACTCAACCCGCCATGACGCTCATGCCGCCGTCCGCCATCACCACCGATCCGACCAGATAAGAAGCCCGCTCCGAGGCCAGGAACGCCACCACTTCGGCAATTTCATCCGCTTGCGCGGCGCGCTTGATCGGCGTGGTTTGGCCGTGGTCGGCCAAGGCACTTGGGCCGTCCTCGACGACATCATTGAGAATATTGGTCACCACATCGCCAGAACCCACGGCGTTGACTCGGATGCCATGTTCGATGACTTCCAGCGCCAACGCCCGTGTCAGTTGCACCAGCGCACCTTTCGATGCAGCGTAGGCGGCGATGGTCGGGAAGGCCTGGTACGCCGCGTATGAAGCGATGTTGACGATGGCACTCGAGCGCTGGGGAATCATCACTTTGGCCGCCTCCCTCGCGTGCAGGAAGGCTGCCGTGACGTTGACCTGTTGCACCTGCTCCCAGTCCTCTCGGGTCATGTCCACCAGCAATTTGTTGAGAATGATCCCGGCGTTGTTGACCAGGATATCCAGCCGACCGAAGTGCTCGATGGCTTTGCCCACGGCCTGTTCGGCGGCGCCGTCAAGGGTGATGTCGGCCACCAGCGGCACCAGGCCGGGGCAGGCCAATTCTTCGACTGTCGGGCTCTTGTCTTCGGCGATCACGCTGGCACCTCTGGCGTGCATCAGCAGGGCGACCGCACGGCCGATGCCGCTGCCGGCGCCGGTGACCAGAACGACTTTGCCAGCGAACTCTTTATCAAGGGAAGTCATGGGTTATACCTCATCGGTGAGTAGGGTCGAGCGTGGCTACGCTCATCGAGTGCCTACTGTGCTCCCATCGATTCATAGAGTCTGACGGCGTCTTGCGCTACTGTCGGGTTCTTGCTTTTTTATCGATCGATGGATGGCGCGGGATATTGATCACAGATGAAGACACCTGAAACCTACGACGACCCTGGACCGCTGCCACGGATTTCCGCGCCGCAGATGCCGGAGCACTTGCCGGCCAATTCCTGTAGCGGCTCGGGACGTCGACTGCATCCGGACGTGCAGATGCAGGTTTACGCCCACCGCAGCGCCACCAGCAGCATCACCGTGCCCGCCGTGGCGGAACCGATGCTGGTGCTGGTGTTGTCCGGTGGCGCGCGGGTGCAGGAACGCGCCGCCGGGGAAGACTGGAGCACGAGTGAAGTGGTGGCAGATGACTTCTTCCTGACCATGACCCACGAGCCTTACGAAATGCAGTGGCAGACCCACGGCGGTCATGAGTTTCGGGTGGTGCACCTGTACTTGAGCCAGCGCTTGCTGGACATGGCGGCCGCGAGTGTCTGGGCAGGCAAGAGCAAGAACCTGCGCCTGCTGGACGTTTCGGGCGCCAAGGATCCTCAAGTGGCGCAACTGGTGCGTCTGCTGTATCAGGAACTGGTTGAGGGCAGAGAGCCCAACACGCTGTATATCGACGGCATCGCCCAGGCGTTGGCGGTGCATCTGGTGCGTCATTACCGTGATGATCAGGTGGGGCCGAAATATCGCACGGCGTTGCCGGCTTATCGACTGCACCGCGTGCTCAAACGCATGGATCGCTCGCTGGCCAGCGCTTTCAGTCTGTCCGCCCTGGCCGCTGAAGCCGGGCTGAGCGAGTTCTACTTCAGCCGCTTGTTCCGCCAGGCAACCGGCTGCTCGCCGTCGCAATACTTTATCCAACTGCGCCTGGCGAAGGCCCGCGAATTGCTGTCGAGCACGCCGCTGAGCATCATCGAAGTGGCCCTCGAAGTCGGCTACGAGAGCCCGGGGCATTTCGCCCAGGTGTTTCGGCGCCACACGGGGATGACGCCGCGGGAATATCGCCGGTGATTTCCACTGCGCACTGTCTGGAGCGTTGATCCATTGCATTCAGTGCCGCTTCGCGTCTTAGCGCGAGCAAGTTTGATCGCCACAGGTATGGTGTTTCTTGGTCGTTATGACGCTTATCGAGTCAACATGACTCCGTTGTTCGTGGTCTCTTTGACCTGTTGAGTAGTGGGTTGATTGATTTTTATAGGATTTTTCCCTGGCACGGTTCCTGAAAGGCTGCGCAGCCCTATTCCCGTCAGTCAGAGCCGATTTTGATGAGCACCCTACAAGAAACTACTCCCGTCGAGCTGATCGACGCCCTCAATTCTGTTTTCGGCAAACACAAGGCCGCCCGAGGGTCCCACGCCAAAGGTCTGTGTGCGAACGGTGAATTTATCCCCGCTGCTGATGCCCCGCGCTGGGTCGCGTCGAGCCTGTTCGCGCAAGGCAACGTGCCGGCGGTGTTGCGCTTTTCGGTGGGCGGCGGCAACCCGAATGTCTCGGACAAAAGCCGAACGGTGCGTGGCTTGTCGCTGCGCTTGAAGAACGCCACTGAAACCTACGATTTGCTGATGATTTCCGAGCCGGTGTTTTTCGCCGCGACCCCGGCGTCGTTCGTGGCGTTCCTGCAAGCGCGGGTAGCTGATCCCGAAACCAAGAAACCCAACCCGGACAACGTCAAGGCCTACGAAGCACGGTTCCCCGACGGCAAGTTGCAACCGCAATTGCTCGCCGCGCATCCGGCGCCGGCGTCCTATGCCACGACCGCGTACTTTTCCACTCACGCTTTTCGTTTCGTCAATGCCAACGGCGAGGGCCTGTGGGGCCGGCTGGTGATGCAGCCGTTGGCCGGCACGGTGTTTCTCAGCAGCGAGCAGGAAGCAGCGCTGCCGGACACGTTCCTCACCGACGAACTGGGCACCCGCCTGCAGGGCGACGGGGCGAACTTCGCTTTGTTCATTCAGCCGGCCGGGCCGGACGACTCCCTGGTCGATCCGTCGCAGTTGTGGGGCGATAACGGCAGCGCGCCGATCGAACTGGGGCGCTTGAACGTGCAGCAGATCACCCCGGACATCGACTGCGATCGCGGCGTGTTCGACCCGTTGCGCTTGCCGACCGGCATCGAGCCTTCGGACGATCCGGTGCTCAAGGCGCGCAGCGCGGCGTACAGCGTGTCGCTGGAACGGCGGCAGTAACCGGATCGTTAGAAAAACGTCAGCACATGAGCAATGACTTCCCGTCGAGAGAAACGTAATCTTGCCGTTTCGTTTTCCACGACAAGAAAAACAACAGGAGTCATTGATGCAAGCGATCCGTCTCGGTCTGGTGGGTTACGGCAAGATTGCCCAGGATCAACATGTTCCCGCGATCAACGCCAACCCGGCATTTGAATTGGTGGCGGTGGCCACGCAAGGGCAACCCTGCGCCGGGGTGGAGAACTTCGCTTCGCTGAGTGAATTGCTGGAAAACGGCCCGGCGGTGGATGCGATCGCTTTTTGCACGCCACCCCAGGGCCGTTTTGCGTTGGTGCAGCAAGCGCTCGCGGCAGGCAAACATGTGCTGGTGGAAAAACCGCCGTGCGCCACCCTCGGCGAAGCAATGACCCTGGTGGATCAGGTGGCGCAGCAGGGTGTGAGCGGTTTGTTCGCCTGGCATTCGCGGTACGCGCCAGGCATCGCCGCCGCCCGCGACTGGCTGGCCAGCCGTACGCTGCAAAGCGTGCAGATCGACTGGAAAGAAGACGTGCGCAAGTGGCACCCCGGCCAGGCGTGGATCTGGCAACCCGGCGGTTTGGGTGTGTTCGATCCGGGCATCAATGCCTTGTCGATCGTCACTGATCTGCTGCCGTTGCCGCTGTTTGTCGAAGCCGCCGAACTGCGTGTGCCGAGCAACTGCCAGTCACCGATTGCCGCTTCGATCAAAATGTCCGACGCGCAACGGCTGGACGTGCGTGCCGAGTTCGATTTCGACCACGGCCATGACGAGCTGTGGAGCATCGAGATCCGCTGCACCGAAGGCGTCCTGCGCCTGGACAATGGGGGTGCGCTGTTGAGTATCGACGGCGTGCACCAGGGCGTATCGGAGGAGGGTGAGTACGCGGCGGTGTACCGGCACTTCCAGCAGTTGATCCGCGACAAGGCCAGCGACCTCGACCTGCAGCCATTGCGCCTGGTGGCGGACAGCTTCTTCGTCGGCAGCCGCGCGGCGGTCGAGCCGTTCTACGATTAACACCTCGACCGGAGGGGGGCGTCTCTGATGATTAAGCGTATTGGTGAGACCGAGATCAAACCGCTGCACCGCGCATCCTGCCACTGCGGCGCGGTGGTGCTCGAACTGGAATTGCCGGACGGTGTGGTTGAGCCCAAACGCTGCAATTGCTCGCTGTGCCGGCGCCGGGGGGCGGTGATGGGCACCGTACCGCTCGCGGCGTTGCGAGTGGTTGAAGGCGCTGACGTGTTGAAGAGTTATCGCTTCAACACGCAGCAGGCTTGCCATTATTTTTGCTCGATCTGCGGCATCTACACCCACCACATCCGCCGCAGCGATCCCTCGCTGTGCGGTTACAACCTCGGTTGTCTGGAGGGCGTCGAGCCCACCGACCTCGGGTTGCTGCCGGTGAGCAATGGGCGCAATCACCCGCTGGACAATCCGTAGGGGCAGGCTTTGCAGGTATCTAGCTGCGTGACGTCGACGGGATCAGCAGCAGCTTTCCAGTGGTGTTGCGGCTTTCCATGTCGGCGTGTGCCTTGGCCGCATCCGCCAGGGAATAAGTGGCGCCGATGCGGACCTGCAGCTGTTTGGCCTGGATCAGCTCGAATAGCCTCTCGGTTCGCGAGCGCAGCAATTGCGGCGTGCGGATATGGTGCATGAAGGTCGCGTAACCGATCTTGATGCTCTTTGGCAGGCTCATGATATCCAGCGCGCCCGGCCCACCCAGGACCGGGCCATACCAGCAAAAGGTCCCGCAGATTCGCAGCGCGTCGAGCGAGCCCTGGAAGGTCGATGGCCCGGAACCGTCATAGACCACATGCACACCTTCACCGCCCGTCAGGCGAAGGACCTCTTGTGCAAAATCCCCCTGGCTATCGACGATCACATGGTCGGCGCCGGCCTGCTTGGCGACAGCGACTTTGTCCGGCGAGGACACTCGACCAATCACCTGTCCGCCCCTGAGCTTGATCAATTGCGTCAGCAGCAAGCCGAGGCCGCCAGCCGCGGCGTGCACCAACGCGATGTCACCCGGTTGCACGGGGTAGAACTCGGTCGCGAAGTGGTTGGCGGTCAGCCCCTGCATCATCACCGCAGCGGCGGTTCGGGCATCGATGTGGTCAGGTATCGGCACCAGCGCGGTCGCCGGAACCACCAGTTGCTCTGCGTAACTGCCCGGTGCATAAACCCAGGCCACCCGTTGTCCGGGCGCCAGGTCCAGCACTCCATCCCCCACGGCCAGGACACGGCCCGCACCTTCAGCCCCCAGGCCTCGGGGGCAGGGGGCATCACGCCATAGGTTGCCTTGCCGGGCGCCGATGTCCATGAAATTCACGCCTGCGGCATCGACTGCCACCAGGACTTCGCCTGCACCGGGCTGAGGTGCGGGCAAGTCGACGTATTCGATGACTTCAGGGCCACCCGGTTGGGTCATGACGATTGCTTTCATAGTTCGAACCTTTGTTGTTGAACGATCATTCCAGAATGGGGCAAAAAAAGGGCTCACTTAAGAGCCTTGATAGCGAGGCGCGCCAACGCGCGTAATTCGTCCGGGTCTGCACCACCGCGCGCGGCGATGCGAATCCCCGCCACATTCGCCAGCACAAACGCCACGGCATGTTTCGGATCGAGGTCGGCTGCCAGATCGCCGGCCTGTTTCGCCTCGCGAATCGTCCGCAGTAGCGCCGCGCGCAACGAGCGGCCGGCGGGTCGGCGGACTTTGATCAGCGCGTCTTCGTGATCGCTGAATTCGTTGATCGAACCCACGCCCAGACAAGGCCGACGCGCTTCCAGCACCACCCGTTCGAGCATCTGTTCCAGACCTTCGAGAGCGGTAGGGCTGCCTTGAAGCTTTTCAATGTGCGCACGGGTTTCGCCGGCGCCGTATTTTTCCAGCGCGGCGCAGTACAGCTGCCACTTGCCGCCGAAGGTGTCGTAGAGGCTTTGTTTGCCAATGCGCATGGCCGCCGTGAGCATCTGCGCCGACGTACCGGCGAAGCCATGCTCGCGAAAAACCTCGACGGCGGCGTCGAGTGCTACATCAATGTCGAATTCTTTAGGTCTGGCCATGGTGGGGGAGCTTAAGAGTATTGGAATGATCGGTCAATAATGAAATGCGCATGCCGGAAACGGTGTTATTCGCCGGAATAGGCAAAAATCCGCTTCTATCGTGCAAGAGCCTTGTGCAGGCAACCGCCATACTCAATGTTTCGTGTTTCATTCCGCGGCACGCCACTCACTCCCCGCCGCCCTCGTTTAACGCCCCACACACGGCGCCGCCAGCCGATGCCGCCCGAAACACGATGTAATGCCAAATAAAAAAACGCGGGAACCAAGCCGCGCCCGATCGGGCCTGATTCTTCAGATGTCCGCCGCCGAAGAGGCATCACCGTGATGAACCGCCTGCCAAAACGATGAGGACCACCGTTATGACCGATTCGACCGAAAAAGACCGTTCCGACTCCGCCAGCCCTGGCCAATTGTTCGAGGAGTTGGTGACCCCCTCGCGGCGCAACTTCCTGCGCACGGTGGGCATCTCCGGCATGGCCGCGGCCACCGCGCCGGTCTGGGCCCAGGCCGCTCAGTTGGCCGAGCCACTGGACGACAGCCAGAAGCCGTTGGCCAAGGGCGAGCAACGCATCACCCTGAAGGTCAATGGCCAGGCGCACACCCTTAACGTGCCGGGCAACGCCGTGTTGCTCGACGTGCTGCGTGATCGCCTGCATCTGACTGGCACCAAAAAGGGCTGTGACCACGGCCAGTGCGGCGCCTGCACCTTGCACGTCAATGGCCAGCCGGTGAACAGCTGCCTGTCGCTGGCGGCCATGCACCAGGGCGACGAGATCACCACCATTGAAGGCCTGGAACGCAACGGTCAGTTGCATCCGATCCAGGAAGCCTTCTGGGCCCACGATGCGTTCCAGTGCGGTTACTGCACCTCGGGGCAGATGATGACGGCGGCCGCGATCATCAAGGACCCGAACATCGGCGCCGACGATGCCAGCGTGCGCGAAGCCATGAGCGGCAATATCTGCCGTTGCGGCGCTTACAAGAACATCCTCGCAGCGGTGCAGGATGCGCGTAGCAAAGTGCAAGGAGCCCGCTAATGAGAGCCCTCGAATACACTCGCGCCACCAGTCCCGAACAGGCCATCGCCACCCACGCCCGCAGCGAAGCCACGGCGTTTCTGGCGGGCGGCACCACGCTGCTGGACCTGGTGAAACTCGACATCATGCAGCCCGATCGCGTGGTCGATGTGCACACCCTGGCGCTGAATCAGATTGAGACGTTGAGCGACGGCCGCACGCGGATTGGCGCCATGGTCACTAACACGCAACTGGCCCATCATCCGCGCATCAAAAAGGACTACGCGGTGTTGTCCGAGGCGCTGCTGTCCGGCGCCACCACCCAGTTGCGCAACAAGGCGACCACCGCCGGCAATGTGATGCAGCGGGTGCGCTGTAACTATTTCCGCGACGGCGTTTCCGAGTGCAACAAACGCGTGCCCGGTTCAGGTTGCGCGGCGATTGGCGGGCACAACCGCAGCGTGCACGCGGTGCTCGGCACCAGCGACCAGTGCATCGCCACGCACCCGTCGGATATGTGCGTCGCCATGGCCGCACTCGGCGCCACCGTGCAAGTGCAGGGGCCGTCGGGCAAACGTGAGATCGACTTCCTCGACTTCCACTTGCTGCCTGGCAGCACGCCGTGGAAAGAACACGCGTTGCAGCCGAACGAGCTCATCACCCATATCACCTTGAATGCGCCGCTGGCGGGCAATCGCTCGGCGTATTTGAAGCTGCGCGATCGCGCGTCCTACCAATTCGCCCTGGCCTCCAGTGCCATCGTGCTGGTGATGGACGGCCAGGTGATTCGCGAAGCGCGCATCGCCATGGGCGGCGTCGGCACTAAACCCTGGCGCGCGCTGGAGGCCGAGCATGCATTGCGCGGCGCGGCGGCCACTCAGGAAAACTTTGCCAAGGCCGCGGCACTGGCGCTGCAAGGCGCGAAACCCTATTCGCACAACGCCTACAAAATTCCGCTGGCGCAGCAGGCCATCGTGCGCAACCTCACGACACTCGGAACAGGAGCCATCGCATGAGCGACTCAAGCATCGGGGCTTCCCCACGGCGCATCGACGGGCGCTTGAAAGTCACCGGTCGCGCCCAGTACGCGGCGGACCAACATCCCAAAGACATGGTGTTTGCCTACGGTGTGTTCAGCACCGTGGCCAGCGGTTCGATCAAGTCCCTCGACATCGCCGCCGCGCGTGGTTCGACCGGGGTGATCGAGATTCTGCACCATGGCAATTTCCCCCAGGCCTTCCACACCTCGCCAGTACCGTTTTCCCTGGCCGGCGTGCTGACCGGCTCGCGCACCGATGAAAAGCGCCTGCCGTTCGAGGACGAAGTCATCCGCTACGCCGGGCAGTTCGTGGCGCTGGTGATTGCCGACACCTTCGAACATGCCCGCGAGGCGGCGTACAAGGTCAAGGTCAGCTACAACGGCAGCGCCTCGTTCGCCAATTTGCAGCAAGGGCTCAAGCAGCGAGCGCCGGCGGATGGCGGCCAAGGGCATAAGCGTGGCGACCCGGCGACGGCGTTCGACGGCGGCGCGCAGCGCGTTGATGCGACCTACACCACCCCGGTGGAAACCCATAACCCGATGGAAATGCACGCCACGGTGGCGCTGTGGGACGACGGCCGATTGATCGTCTATGAAGCCACGCAATCGGTGGTGGTGCACCGCAACACCCTGGCGCAGATCTTTGGTTTGCCGACCGAGCGGGTAGAGGTGCGGGCGCCGTTCATTGGTTCGGGTTTTGGCGGCAAGTTGTGGATCTGGCCGCACTCGGTGGCTGCCTGTGCCGCCGCCAAAGTCGTCGGCAGGCCGGTGCAACTGGTGGTGCCGCGCGCGCAAATGTTCACCACGGTCGGCCATCGCCCGGAGACCCAGCAACGCATGCGCCTGGCCGCCGATGGCCAGGGCAAACTGGTTTCCCTGCGTCATGAGTCGCTCAACACCTGCGGTTTCGGCGACCAATACGTCGAGAATTGCGGCGGCATGAGTGCCAGCCTGTATTCCTGCGCCAACGTCGAAATCACCCATGGCACCGTGCAGGTCAACCGTGGCGCGCCGACGTCCATGCGTGCGCCTGGCGCCGCGCCGGGTTTGTTTGCCCTGGAGTCGGCCATCGATGAGCTGGCGGAAAAATGCAAGATGGACCCGCTGGCGTTCCGCCAACTCAATTGGGCCGAGCAGAACGAGCAGGAGAACCTGCCGTGGTCCGGCAATCATCTGCGCGAAGCCCTGGCCCAGGGTGCCGAGCGTTTCGGTTGGGCCCAGCGCACACCGGGCATCGGCAGCATGCGGGACGGCCATGAAGTGATCGGCTACGGCATGGCGCAGTGCAACTGGGATGCCTTCCGCACCCCGGCGGAGGCACGGGTCTCGCTCAAGTCCGATGGCCGCGCCGACGTGTATTGCGGCGCCCAGGACATCGGCACCGGCACCTACACGGTGATCGCCCAGTGCGTGAGTGAACTGACCGGGTTGCCGCTGGAGCAGATCACCGTTGAGTTGGGCAATTCGTCCTACCCACCGGCGCCGGTTTCCGGCGGTTCGTGGATTACCGCCAGCGTGCTGCCGGCGGTGGCCGAGGCAACCCGCGCGGCGCTGACCCAACTGAAAAGCTTCGCCGCCAGCGCCGACGGTGGTTTTGCCAACGTCAAACCGGACACGCTCAAAGTCAGCAACGGCCAGTTGGACGACGGTTCGAAAAAACTGGCGTTCGGTGAGGTACTCAAGCGGCTGAAGGTCGCCAGCGCCGAGGGCGAAGCCCACACCGGTATGGCCGACACCGCCAAGCATGCGTTCAGTTCGTTCGGCGCGCATTTTGTCGAAGTGCGCTGGGATCCGGGCATTTCGCGCTTGCGCGTCTCGCGGGTGGTCAGTGCGATTGATGTCGGCAAAATCGTCAACGCCACCACCGCGCGCAATCAGGTCGAAGGGGCGATTGTCATGGCCATCGGCATGGCGCTGTTCGAGTCCGCCGACTTCGACGAGCGCAACGCCATGCCGGTCAACAACAACTACGCCGAGTACATGGTGCCGGTGCATGCCGACCAACCGGACATCGACGTGATTCTGCTGGATTACCCCGACTACAACCTCAACGAGTTCGGCGCTCGCGGGGTGGGCGAAATCGGCGTGACCGGGCTCGCAGCGGCAGTGGCCAACGCCGTGTATCACGCCACCGGCAAGCGCGTGCGCGACCTGCCGATCAGCCTGGAAAAACTGATGGACGACGTACCCAAGGCTATCGCCTGACCGACAACGCCCCGCCAGGTGAATCACCTGCCGGGGGCGTTTTTTCGCAGAACAGGAACGGTCGTGCATTGCTGAAAAAGCAATAGTCATTTGTCTTTCCAATGGATTGTGGCTAATCCGACACGGGTCTAGCATCGCCACCCATAGACCCACTGCCACTTTCTTTCCCTTACATTCTGGATATCCCATGACGAATTTATTCGAAGCTTTCCCGTTGGGCGGCGCCACCCTGCAAAACCGTATTGTCATGGCGCCGTTGACCCGCTCCCGCGCCCCGGATGACGTGGCCAGCGAACGCATCGCGCTGTATTACGCACAACGCGCCACCGCCGGTTTGATCGTCAGCGAAGGCACGCCGATTTCCCGCGAAGGCCAGGGCTACCTGTTCAACCCAGGGATCTACACCCCTGAGCAAATCGCCGGTTGGCGTCTGGTCACCGATTCGGTGCACGCGGCGGGCGGCAAAATGTTCGCGCAAATCTGGCACGTCGGTCGGGTCTCGCATCCGTCGATCCAGAACGGCGGGCAACTGCCGGTCAGTGCCTCGACCAAGCAACCGGTAGGCGCCACCGCGTTTGGCTACGGCGCCAACGGCACGCCAGCCCTGGTCGAGCCGCCAGCCCCGCGTCAACTGAGCACCGCCGAGGTTGCCCGTGTGGTGGGTGAATTCGCCCAAGCCGCGCAGAACGCCATCGAGGCCGGTTTCGATGGCGTGGAAATTCACGGTGCCAACGGCTACTTGCACGAGCAGTTTTTGAATCCATTGGTCAACGACCGCACCGACCAGTATTCGGCGGGCGAGTTGGCCAATCGGTTGCGCTTCACCCTGGAGGTGATCGACGCGGTGGTCGCGCGCATCGGCGCTGATCGGGTTGGCATTCGCGTTTCGCCATACGGCCAGTTGTTCGACATGCCGCTGTACGAGCAGATCGATGAAACCTACACCGCGCTGGCCGCCGAAATCGGCGCGCGCAAACTGGCGTATGTGCATGTCATGGACCAATCGGGTTTCCCGGCGCCCGGCACGGTAGAAAGCGGCGGCGGCCCGAAAGCGGCGTTCCTCAATCTGCTCTCGGCGATGAAAGCCAAACTGCCGGAGACCGCGTTGATTCTGGCCGGCGGCATGAGCCGCATCCGCGCCGAGGAGATGATCAACGACGGCGTGATTGACCTGGCCGCGTTCGGCACCGCTTACATCAGCAACCCGGACCTGGTGGCGCGCCTGAAACACAACTGGCCGCTGGCCGAGGCCAACCGCGCCACTTTCTACGGCGGCGGCGCCGAAGGCTACATCGACTACGCCCCGCATCAGGGCTGAGATCGATAACGGGAAATGCGCCACGGCTCACTGTATCCTCGGGGTTTCAGTGTTCTGTGGCGGAGTTTTTCATGCATCTCAAAGCGCATCGCTACTTCGCCATGGTCGCCGTCACCGGCAGCTTCTCGGCAACGGCGCGGCACTTCCAGGTTCCGGCGTCGTCAGTGTCGCGCTTCATCGCGGCGCTGGAGCGGGAGGTCGGCCAGCAGTTGCTGTACCGCAACACCCGCGCGGTCAAACTGACCGATGCGGGCGAACGGTACTACGCCAGCATTCGCGAAGTGCTGGAGCTGCTGGACACCGCCGACGAAGAAATCACCGGCAAAAGCGGCGCCGTGCGCGGCCTGGTGCGCATCAATGCGCCCATCGCCTTCGGCAGCCTGCACATCGTCAAACTGCTCAATGGCCTGTACGACCAGTACCCGGAACTGACCGTGGAACTGATCGTCACCGACGCCTTCGTCGACCCAATCCAGGAAGGCGCCGACATCACCTTCCGCGTCGGACACCTGGAAGATTCGGGCTTGATCGGCCGCAAAATCTGCGACCAGCAATACGTCTTGGCCGCCAGCGCCGACTACGTGCAAAAACACGGCAAACCGCAGTCACCGCAAGACCTGCAACAACACGCCTGCCTGGTTTACAAAGGCAGCGGCGGGGCGCAACGCTGGTACTTCCGTGCGCCGGGCAGCGACACCGTGCAAATCATCGAAGTCCACGGCCCGCTGCGCAGCAACAACGGCCAGGCCCTGCTGGCCGCTGCCCTGGCCGGCCGCGGCATCGTGTTCTTCCCGTCGTGGCTGTTCAACCGCGACAGCTTCGTCAACAAACACCTCATCCGCCTCCTGCCCGAATGGCAAGGCTCGGTGGAACAATCTCCCAGCCAGATCCACCTCATCTCCCCGGAAAACCGCCTGCGTTCGCAGAAGGTTCGGGTGGTGTGGGATTACTTTCTGGCGGCGATTGGGTCGCCGCCGTATTGGGATGATTTGGGGGAGGGCGATTCGTAGAAACGGGCCAGGATGCTACGCAGCGCCCTGACAGCTGAGCATCTTAATCCCACAGCCTCTCCCCTCACCACAGAATGGAAGTGCGACGCGAGATCGGTGTGCAGGGTTTTGTGGAGTCTGGGGCAAGAAGATGGCGACCGGGTGTGCCATCGGTATTAGTGCAGTGAGGGAGCAAGCCCCCTCACTGCCGCGCCCGGCTGCTATCCAGGCTTGTGGTGATCCAGTACGTGGTTGACCGCTGACTCACTCAACAGGATGACCTGTTGCAGCATCAGCAACCGTTTACGTTGCGGGCCGTCCATTGAGTCGGCGATATCACCGGCCATGACGCTGGCTGCGCCCAGCGATTCACAGAGGTGAACGAGCAACGTTTCGTCATTCACCGCCGGGTCGACGATGAACAGGTTGCCGGGCTGCCGGGGCGGTATCTGCGTTTTCGTCGCCCCGGGGTTGAGGTAAAGGTTGAGCGCGCGATCGGCCGACGCTTTCAGTTTCTTGGGATCAAGATCGAAAGAGGCGTCGTAGGGCACTGGATCTGTGTAGGGGGGGTTGGGCGTTACTTTGAACATAGGGACTTTCTCCAGTAAGGCTGCAACCGACTCGCTACTAATACGAGAGGGTGGCGGCTGTGCACAGGTTAGTAGACCGGCAAAGTCACCTAAAACCCGGCGCGCCCAAGGGCGCCCTGTACACAACCACCATTTAATGCAGGCGATACCTGACTGGATGGCACTTGTACAACCGAAGGTGATTGCCGAGCTACTAAACCCGCTCACTGATGTGCAGTGACGGAACAAAGTTACCGGCGAGCCCCAAGGCAGACAAGCCAGCGGATTCTGGCGTGCGCGTAGGTAACGGCGCAAGGTCTTGTAGCCGCTTATGACGTAACACTGAGTGTCTTTAAACGCTTGGGAGGAATGGTTAAACGCTGCGACGGTCACCGATTGCAGTGACTGATTGGGGGCCGCTGCGCGGCCCAACGGGGGCAAGCCCCTCACCACAGAGTGCGGGTGTGACGCGAGATAGGTGCACAAGCCCCCTCACCACAGGAGCGTGGTGTCACAGGGGGGCGGGGTGGCTGAGCCGTTAGTGTGTTGCGCAGCGCTCGTTTTACCCGCGCGTTGTTAGACCTGCGTGCCAGCCCCGCCATTGAACAGCGCTTGCTGCATCGCCTGGGGCGGTTGGCCGAAGGCGCGGAGGAAGGCTTGGCGCATGCGTTCGCGGTCGCCGAAGCCGGTTTCCCTGGCGATGACTTCGACGGGGTGGCGGCTGGTTTCCATCATGATTCGGGCGGCTTCGACGCGCAGGGCTTCGATGGCTTTGGCCGGGGTTTGCCCGGTTTCTTCGCGGAACACGCGGCTGAACTGGCGCGGGCTGAGGCGCGCGACGGCGGCGAGGGCGTCCACCGAGAGGTCGTCGGTGAGGTTTTCTCGTGCGTAGGCCATCGCCAGTTGCACGCGGTCGGATTTCGGGTCCAGTTCCAACAGCGCCGACAGTTGCGATTGCTCGCTGCCACGCCGTTGGTAAATCACCAGTTTGCGCGCGATGCGGCGTGCGAGGTCGCTGCCGAAGTCGTTCTCGACCATGGCCAGCGCCAGGTCGACCCCGGCGCTCATGCCGGCACCGGTCCACACCTGGCCGTCGACCAGAAACAGTTTGTCTTCTTCCATCTGAATGTGCGGATGGCGCTTCTTGAAGGCCGGTGCATGCAGCCAATGAGTGGTGGTGCGTTTGCCCTCCAGCAAACCCGCTTCGGCGAGTACGAAGATCCCGGTGCACAGCGAGACGATGCGCCGCGACTGCGCGGAAGCGGCTTTGACGAATTCCAGCAAGTTGGTTTCCGGCGCGTGGTATTCGAGGTAGCCGCTGACGATGACGGTGTCGTAGCCCTCGGCCCTCATCGAGGTGCTGTTGACCGAAAAACCCAGGGACGACATCACCGCGCCGCCGGTTTCCGAGACCAGGTGAAAGTCGTAAGCCGGCTCGCCGAGCATCAGGTTGGCGCATTCGAACACCGAGCCGAGGGACAGGCTGAGTGATTGGAAATTCGGGTAAACCACTAATGCAACGCTGTGCATTACATCTCTCTCCAGAACGGTGATGGCTGGGCGATTGTCGGGGTTGTTTCGGTAAACGGCAACGTACTTTCAGATAAAAACGGACATCGGCGATTGAATGTCCGGAATCCTTGCGGATTTGACATTGTGGATGTTCAGGGTGGCTCATAAGATTCATTCCAACGAGCTAGACGACTGGTCTACTCAGACCGTTGGAGTTGACGATGATCGCAACTAAAAGTGTAAGGCAGAACATTCTGGATGCCGCCCAATTGATTGTGAGTAATAAAGGATTTTCCGCCGTCGGTTTGAATGAAGTGTTGCAGGCTGCCGATGTACCGAAAGGTTCTTTTTATCATTACTTCGGTTCCAAAGATGCTTTTGGCGTGGCGCTGCTGGATCACTATTTCGATGGTTATCTGGAAGACATGCGGCAGATTTTCCAGCAACACGGCGTGTCGGAAAGTCAGAAGTTGATGAACTACTGGCAGCGCTGGATCGCCAACCAGACCTTGCTGACCGATTCGGGCAAATGCCTGGCGGTGAAGCTGGGCGCCGAGGTCACCGACCTCTCGGAACCCATGCGCGCTGCGCTGGATCGCGGCACGTCGCAGATCATTGGCTTGCTCGCCGAGGCCCTGGCTCGCGGCGTCGCTGAGGGCTCGGTGACCCTCGATGATCAACCTGGCGCTGTTGCGCTGCGACTTTACGCCTTGTGGCTGGGGGCGAGTGTCATGGCCAAGATCACCCGGACGAGCGTGTCATTCGACGAAGCCATGTTGATGACGCGCAGGACGGTGGGAGGTGCCGATCACCACTGAAATCACAACTTTACGCAACACGTCTAATTAGCAGCGCCACTTAACGCTTGAATATAACTGACTCACTATCCTGTAAATCCTGGAGATATTGTCATGCCTACTGCATCCCGTCATCTTGTGTCGAATAACATCTTTGATGGCCCTTACTACTTGAGCATCGCCGGTAAGTTGGTTGAAACCAAAGATACTTTCGAAGTGTTTAACCCGGCCACTGCCACCGTACTCGCTAATGCGCCCGCCGGTACGGCTGAGCAACTTGATGAAGCCGTGGCCTCCGCGAAAAAAGCCTTTAAAAGTTGGTCGGTGCTGACTTATGACCAGCGTCAGACGTATTTGAATGCTTTTGCCGATGCCCTTGAAGTTCATCGCGACGAATTGTCCCGTTTGCTGACGTTGGAGCAAGGCAAGCCGCTGAAGACCGGCGCCGAACCGGAAGTCGATCAGTCGATTTCCTGGATTCGCCAGATCGCTGCCCGGCGGATTCCGGTGGAAATTATTGAAGACACCGACAGCCACACCGTCGAACTGCATCACACCCCGCTGGGCGTGGTCGGCGCGATCACCCCGTGGAACTTCCCGGTACTGCTGGCGCTGTGGAAAGTCGCGCCGGCGTTGCTGACCGGCAACACCATGGTCATCAAGCCGTCGCCGTTCACCCCGCTGACTACCTTGCGTTTCGGTCAGATCGCGCAATCGGTATTTCCTGCCGGCGTGTTGTCGATCGTCTCCGGCGGCAACGAGCTGGGCCCGCAAATGACCGCTCACCCGGACATCGCCAAGATCAGCTTCACCGGCTCCACCGAAACCGGCAAACACGTCATCCGTTCCGCCGCCGGCACCGTCAAGCGCCTGACTCTGGAAATGGGCGGCAACGACGCCGCCATCGTGCTGCCCGATGCTGACTGGCAAGCAGCGATCCCGCAGCTGTTCTGGGGAGCGATCGGTAACTCCGGGCAGTGGTGCGTCGGCACCAAACGCCTGTATATCCACCGTTCGTTTCATCGTGAGTTCGTCGACGCCTTTGTTGCTTATGCCCGCGAGCAGAAGCTGGGCGATGGCCTGGAACCGAGCGTCACCGTTGGCCCGGTGCAAAACAAGATGCAATTCGACAAGGTCCGCACCTTCCTCGACGACATCAAGGCCAACGGCCAGAAAATCGTGCTGGGTGGCGACGTCGACGAGAGCCGCGCCGGTTATTTCATCCCGGTGACCGTGGTGGATAACCCGCCGGAAAATTCGAAGATCGTCCAGGAAGAGCAGTTTGGCCCGATCGTGCCGATCATCGTTTATGACGATGTCGACGATGTGGTCGAGCGTGCCAACGACAGCCCGTTCGGCCTCGGCGGCTCGGTGTGGGGGCGTGACACCCAGGCAGCGGTGGCGGTGGCCAATCGCTTGGAGACCGGCATGGTGTGGGTCAACGAGATGCACACCCAAGGCGTGGACATTCCGTTCGGTGGCCACAAGCAGTCCGGTGTGGGCACCGAAGGCGGGCATGAAGGCCGCCTGCTGTTCACCAACCCGAAAACCGTGCTGATCAAGAAGTAAGTCCTGCTGCGGCCCCTGCTTCCGGGGGCCGCGCATTTTTTCCAAGTCTTTGCAGGCCTGCCTCATGTGCAGGGGCCCGGGCTTTTTATTTTTTCTTTATTGGGAGTTATCGACATGAACCATCAAGCGCCGTTTACCCCTGTTCAATTGGGTGGCCTCAACCTGAAAAACCGCATCGTGTTTCCGCCGCTGACCCGTCAGCGCAGTGCGCAACCGGGTGATGTGGCCTCGGACCTGATGTCGGTTTATTACCGTCAGCGCGCCTCGGCGGGTTTCATGGTCAGCGAAGGCACACAGATCGAACCCCGTGGCCAGGGCTACGCCTGGACGCCCGGCATCTACACCCCGGCGCAGGTCGAGGGTTGGCGCAAAGTCACCGACGCGGTGCACGCCGATGGCGGGGTGATCTTCGCCCAGCTGTGGCACGTCGGGCGGATTTCCCACCACGCCTTGCAGCCTGACGGTCAGCCGCCCGTCGCGCCATCGGCGATCCAGGCCGGCAATGCCAAAGCCTTTATCGAGACCGGCGCCGGCACCGGCGAACTGGTTGCGCCGTCCATGCCGCGCGCGCTGAGCGTGGCCGAAATCAAGGAACTGGTCGGCCTCTATGCCACCGCCGCGCGTAATGCGATCGATGCCGGGTTCGACGGTGTGGAGATCCACGCGGCGAACGGCTATTTGATCAATCAGTTCATCTCCGAGCACGCCAACCAGCGCGATGACCACTACGGTGGTTCGCTGGAAAACCGCCTGCGGTTTTTGCGTGAAGTGGTCGAGGCGGTTGTTGCGGTGGTCGGCCCGGATCGCCTGGGCGTGCGCTTCACGCCGCTGTTCACCAGCACCGACCAGGAGCGGGTGTACATCGGCCTGGTGGAGAAAGATCCGCACCAGACTTACATCGAAGCGATCAAGGTGTTGGAAGCATCGGGCATCGCCTACGTCTCGATTGCCGAAGCGGACTGGGACAACGCTCCCGACTTGCCCGAGCAGTTCCGCCGTGATGTGCGCAGCACCTTCAGTGGCCGGATCATCTACGCCGGCCGCTACACCGCCGAGCGCGGCGCGCGGCTGATTGAAGCGGGCCTGGCGGACCTGGTCGCGTTTGGCCGGCCGTTCATTGCCAACCCGGATTTGCCGGCGCGAATCGTCAATGGCTGGCCGCTCAACCCGCTGAATGCCGCCTCGCTATACGGCGGTGCCGAGGCCGGATTCACTGATTATCCGGTCTACGCCGGCTGACCACCGACCTGCTGGCCGGACCCCGCGCGACGCGGGTCCGGCCAGCCCTGGAGGATGAACCATGTTAGCCAACTCTCAGATTCCGCTGGCCGAACCGTTACCGGTGACCGCTCTTGAATCCGCGCCGCACTTGCGCCTGTGCGAGCCCGTAAGCCCGCCGCAGAAAACCCCATCGTTGCTGCTCGCGATCATCTGCATCGTGCTGGTGGCGCTGACCTTGCGCCCGGCGATTGTCTCGGTCGGGCCGTTGTTGCCGGGCATCATCGCCGACTTCGGTCTGTCCCACACCCAGGCCTCATTGCTGACCGCCATCCCCACACTGCTGATGGGCTTGATGGCGCTGCCGACGCCGTGGCTGGCGCGACGATTCGGCCGCGACCGAGTGATCCTCATCGCGCTGCTGGTGCTGCTGGCCACCACCGGATTACGCGCGGTCGCCGGCTCGATCTCCGGGCTGTTCCTGACCACCGTCGGCATCGGTGCCGGGATTGCCGTGGCGGGGGCCTTGCTGGCTGGGTTCGTCAAAGGCCATTACCCGAAGCAAGCGGCGTTGCTGATGAGCCTCTACGCCACTGCACTGGCATTGGGCAGCACGATTGCCGCCGCCGTCACCGGGCCGGTGGCCGAAGCGACCGCGAGCTGGCGCCTGGGGGCGAGCGTGTGGATGTTGCCGGTGGTGATTGCCATCGCCGCCTGGTGGTTGGTCGAACGGCATTTCCGCACGGCGGCGCAGGGCAAGGTGTCGGCCCGGCGGTATGCAATGCCCTTGGGCAACCGCACGGCGTGGTTGATCGCGTTGTTCTTCGCCTGCAACAACATTGTGTTCTACGCGTTCATCTCGTGGACCGCGCCGATGTTCGTGGAATACGGCCGGCTCCCGACCACGGCCGGGCTGATCCTGGCGAGTTTTACCCTGGCGTTCATGATCTCCAATCCACTGTTCGGCGTGCTCAGTCGCCATGAAGACCGGCGCGTGGCATTGGCGGTGAGTTCGGCGATTGCCTTGCTCGGCACGCTGTCCCTGGCCGTTGCCCCCAACGCAATGCCGTTCGTTTCGATACCGCTGGTGGCGTTCGGCACGGGTGGCGCGTTCACCCTGGCCATGACCCTGCCGTTGGACAACACTGAAAACGCCGATGAAGCGAATGCCTGGAATGCCTTTGTGTTGCTGGTCAGCTACGTGGTCGCGGCCTCTGGGCCGTTGTTGATGGGTTATCTGCGGGACTTGACCGGTGGCTTTCATCTGTCGCTGTGGCTGATGGTCGGGGTGAGTGTGGTGATGCTGGGGACCACGCCGTTTCTCAAGCCTCACCGCCGTGGTGCTGAGCTTGGCTGAGCAAGCACGACATTAGCTGCAACAATTAAACGCTGAAGACCCGGTGGTCCAGACATCCGTGAAAAGCTAAGTTGGCTGTGCAAGATTTTGTAACGAGTTGTCCAGGTTCCGACCTAGATAATCTCGTTTTCACGCGCGGCTCCCGATCCACCTCATCAGCCGAAACGGCAGGCAAACCATGTCAGATGAACCTCAAGCAGCGATCCGCCGCCTGGCGCCATTGATCGAGCGCCAGGCGGCGCGTTATGGCCTCTACACGCCCATCGAAGGCCTGATGGTGTCGCGCTTTTTCAGCCCCAGCGAACCTATCGCCACCGTGCAACGGCCGGTGTACAGCGTGATCGTGCAAGGCATGAAAGAGGCGATGCTGGGGGATCGGCTGATTCGCTACCGCGCGGGGGAATCCTTGATTGCCGGGGTCGACTTGCCCGTGACTTCACGGATTGTCGAAGCGACCAGCCAGACGCCGTATCTGTCGGTGAGTTTTGAACTTGACCACGCCACGGTGCTGGAGCTACTCGGCGAGCATCCCACCGAGCACTCGCCCGGACAACCGGTGGTGCCGTTCGAGATCAGTGAGTTCGATACGCGCCTGGCCGATCCGCTGGCGCGTTTGTTGGAGTTGCTGGATCACCCCAACGACATCCCGGTGCTGATGCCACTGATTCGCCGCGAGATTATCTGGCGCCTGTTGCAAGGGCCGTTCGCGCCGGTGCTTCGGCAATTGGCCTGGCCGGATGGCAACGTCGCGCGCATCGCTCGCGCCACTAACTGGATCCGCGACAATTTCGCCAAGCCGTTGCGGGTCGCGGAACTGGCGGATTTTGTCAGCATGAGCGCGCCGAGCCTTCACCGGCATTTCAAGACGATTACCACGGTCTCGCCGCTGCAATTCCAGAAACAGGTACGCCTGCACATGGCACGTCGACGCTTGCTGGCGTCGGAGGGGATTGGGCTGGTGGCGTATGACGTTGGCTATGAAAGCCTGTCGCAATTCAACCGCGATTACCGCAAGTTATACGGCCTGTCGCCCAGTCAGGACGTGATCCGCGTGCGCCAGGACCTGCAAGCGCCTCAGCCGCAAGTGGCGCGCTGAGGGCTTGGGTTGCCGGGCAGATCAGGCGTTGAAACCGGCGTCCACCGTGACCACCGAACCGGTCATGAAGTCCGCCGCCGGGCTGGCGAGAAAAGCCACAGCTGCAGCGATATCCGACGGTTTGCCGTAGCGGTTGAGTGAGGTCAGCCGACGGTTCGGTTCCGACCAGTCGCCATTGGCCGGGTTTTGATCCGTGTCGATAGGCCCCGGCTGCACCAGGTTGACGGTGATCGCTTGCGGCCCCAATTCACGGGCGAGGCCGCGGGTGAAGGCGAGCAGCGCCGATTTCGACATCGAATAGATCGTCAGGTTGGGGTAGGGCACTCGCTCGGCGAGGCACGAACCGACGGTGATGATCCGCCCGCCCTTTTTCAGGTGCGCAATGGCCGCTTGCGCGGCGAGGGCGGCGGCGCGGGTGTTGATGTTCAGCACCGCGTCGATGTCCACCAGGCTCATGTCCGCCAAGGGTCCGGAGCGGGCAATCCCCACGTTGTTGACCAACACGTCGAGGCCACCCAGTTTGTCCACGGCTTGCTCAACCGAGCGACGCACGGCGGCCGGGTCGGCGCTGTCGGCCTTGATCGCCAGTGCGCGCCGTCCTTTGGCCTCGATGGCCCGCACCACGGCGGCGGCCTTGTCGGGGGAATTGAGGAAGGTGATCACCACGTCTGCGCCCTTGTCCGCCATGGCCAGGGCGATCCCGGCGCCGATGCCGCGCGACGCGCCCGTCACCAGCACGCGCTTGCCGGCCAGTTCATTCGATTGGCCCTGTTTGGCCTCTTGAGCCTCGGGCTGGGCGGCGTGGGCGGTCGACGCAATCGACGCCGCGGCCACGGCGGCCATGCCAGTGGCGGCGCCGTAAATGACGTTGCGCCGGGTCATTCCAGAAGGGTGTTCACTGCTCATGGCGTTCTCCTTGATGGTCGTATCGCACTGCGGGTGATAGCGATACTAAGCGTCGCGGATTCGCCGGATTGTGCAGATCCCATCAAAGAGTGGCTGGTTTCTCTCAACCCGTGGGTGCAGCGCCAGCGGTCAAGACTATTCAGCCGCCGTTTGTGTCGGCAGCAGCAAGCCGGACGCCAATGCGATGAAACTCTCGGCGACTTTCTCCGAGGCGGTGTGAGGATCCTCGGCATGGGCGATCCACAATGAAGCGCCAAGCAGGGCGCCCATGATCAGCCGCGCGGTGGCTTCAGTGTCGACCGCGCGGATCGTGCCCTCATCGATCAGCTTTTGAATACTGCGCTGGGTGCTGCGGATGCACGCATTCTGGCTCGGCCATTGCGACGGATCACCGAGCACTGCCGGGCCGTCGAGGAACACGATGCGCTGGATCTCCGGTTCCAGCGACATTTTGATGTAGGCAATGGATTCGTCGATGAAGCCGTCCCAGGTCGTGCTCGCTTCATCGATGATCACCGCCAGGCGCGCGGTCATTTCCTCATCGATCTGCGCGATGACGGCCTGCAGCAACCCCTTTTTGTCGCCGAAGTGATGGTACAGCGCGCCACGGGTCAGGCCGGCGTTGGCGGTTAAATCATCCATTGAACTGTCGGCATAACCCTTCGCAGCGAACGCGTCTCGCGCGGCTTTAATCAGTTTGCCGCGGGTTTCCACAATCATGTCCGCACGCTTCTGCGCCATCGGTCCTCTTCCTTTCTGAAAATTTAACATTCTTGACGTATGTGAGTTGACATACGACATGTATGCCTTATTGTGTCCGACATACGAGGCGTATGCAATGACTCCAGGGCATCGTCGTTCAGCACAGGATACCGAGCAATGCGTGAACAGCGCGACTTCGATAGTTCACTCCTAGGCGCCGGCCACGGCAAAACCCTTGGGCTGATCGTCAACCCTGTGGCCGGTATGGGCGGGCGCGTCGGGCTCAAGGGCACCGACGGCCCCGAAGTCCTGGAAGAAGCCCGGCGTCGTGGCGCGCTGCCGGTGTCCAGCGAACGCGCGTTGCTCGCCCTGCAAGGCCTGGCGGCATCGGGTACGCCGTTTCGGTTACTCACGGGCTCCGGCGATCTCGGTGAAGACGTGGCGCGGGCCGCCGGCCTGGAGCCAATCGTCGTGTACACCGCAACGCCGGGCGGGAGCCGGCCGGATGACACGCGTAATGCGGCGCTGGTCATGGCTTATGCCAAGGTTGATCTGCTGCTGTTCGCTGGCGGCGACGGCACCGCGCGGGACGTGCTGGCGATGGTCAGTGACCGGGTGCCGATCCTCGGCATCCCCAGTGGCGTGAAGATGTATTCCGCAGTCTTCGGCACCAACCCACAGAACGCCGGGCGCCTGGCGGCACGGGTGATGGGCGCTGAAACCTCGGTACGTTTTCGCGAGGCCGAGGTGATGGACATCGACGAAGCCGCGATGCGCACCGATCAGATGTCGGCGCAGTTGTATGGCTACGCCCGCAGCCCGCATCAGCGGCACTTGGTGCAGAACGCCAAGTCCGGCTCCGGGGCTAACGAAAACCTCGCGCTCGACGCCGTCGCCCGGCAAGTCGTGCGGCAGATGAAACCCGGCTGCCTTTACCTGCTCGGGCCCGGCACCACCACGCGGCGGGTCATGGACGAACTCGGCCTGCCGTCGACGTTGCTGGGCGTCGACGCGGTCATGGACGGGGCGCTGCTGGGCGCCGATCTCAACGAACAAGCCTTGCTGCAACTGATGGAGGGACGCGAGACCCACATCATCGTCGGCGTGCTCGGCGGCCATGGCAGCCTGTTCGGCCGCGGCAACCAGCAGATCAGCGCCGAGATCATCCGCCGCGTCGGGCGCGAGCAGATCATCGTGATCACTTCCATGGACAAACTGATTTCCCTCGACGCCGGTTGCCTGCGCGTCGACACCGGCGATGCCGAGGTCGACGCCCTGCTCAGCGGCCATTTACGCGTGCACACCGGGCCCGACCGGTCGGTTTTCTTCAGGGTTCGAGCCTGACTATTTGTTTCATCCGAAAAATTGAGGATACCCCCATGAGTCAACATGTCGCCCACCCCTATATGGCGAACTCCGTGCCGGCGCTCCAGCAGCAAATGCTGGATTCGATCGGCGTCGACAGCATCGAAGAATTGTTCCAGCAGATCCCCGAGGCGCATCGCCTGCAACGGCCGATCGACTTGCCGCCAGCGCTAAACGAAAGCGAGCTGCGTCGGCACCTGGTCAGCACCCTGGCGAAAAACAAAACCTGCGAGCAGAACCTCAACTTCCTCGGCGCCGGTTGCTGGCAGCATCACGTGCCCGCCGCGTGCGACGAGGTGGTACGCCGCAACGAATGGCTGACCTCGGTGTTCGGCGAGCCGAGTTCCGACCATGGTCGTAACCAGGCCTGGTTCGAGTTCTGCAGCCAGCTCGGCGAATTGCTGAACATGGACCTGGTCGGGCTGCCGGTACGCAGTTGGGGTTGTGCCGCCGGCCACGCGATCCGCATGGCCACGCGCATCACCGGGCGTAACGAGGTGGCGGTGGTGCGTGCCATCGACCCGGAGCGGCTGTCGATTATCCGCAATTACTGCGAACCGGTGGACATGCCGAGCCACATCGTTGTACGCCTGGTCGACTATGACCCGGCCACCGGTTTGCTCGACCTCGACCACCTGCGCGCCTCGATCGGTGCGCAGACGGCAGCGGTGTATTTCGAAACGCCGTCGTACTTCGGCGTGATCGAACAGCAGGGCGCCGAGATTGCCGCAATTGCCCACGCGGCGGGGGCTGAAGTGATTGTCGGCGTCGACCCGATTTCCCTCGGCGTGCTGGCGGCACCGATCGATTTCGGCGCCGACATCGTGGTCGGCACCACCCAGCCTTTGGGCGTGCACATGAATTGCGGCGGCGGCGTCAGCGGCTTTATCGCCACCCGCGACGAAGAACTCTACGCGCATCAATACCCGACGCTGTTCATCAGCATCGCCGAAACCACCAAGCCCGGCGAATACGGTTTTGGTTTGAGTCTGTTCGAGCAGTCGTCCTACGGTTTGCGCGACAAGGGCAACGACTGGACTGGCCACTCGGTGTACATGTGGGCCATCGCCAATGCGGTGTACATGGCCATGATGGGCCCCAAAGGCTTCGAAGACGTTGGCACGGTGATCCTGCAGCGGGCCCACTACGCGGCGAAATTGCTGGGCGACATTCCCGGTGTGCGGGTGACGTTTGCCAAGGGCTTCTTCAAGGAGTTCGTGGTCAATTTCGACGGCACCGGGCTCAGCGTCAAAGACATCAACAAGCGCCTGCTCGCCCTCGGCATCTTCGGCGGCAAGGACCTGAGCGCGGACTTCCCGGAACTGGGCGCCAGCGCCCTGTATTGCGTCACCGAGATCCACACCCAGGCCGATCTCGAGCGGCTGACCGCCGCACTGAAAAAGGTAATCGCACAATGAGCACCACACTCAAGGAATACCATGCGCCTGTCTGGAGCGAACCGGTCATTTTGGAGATGGGCTATCCGGGCCGTCGCGGGGTGATTTTCTCCGAAGTTGAAGCCGATATAAGGGCGCAGGTCGGCGGCGTTGAGGACCTGATTCCGGCGAGCATGCGCCGCTCGCGCCCGGCGGCACTGCCGGAAATGTCCGAGCCGGAAGTGCTCTATCACTACCTGCGCCTGTCGCAGCAGACCCTGGGCATGATGAACATCAGCCTGTTCGGCACCTGCACCATGAAGTACAACGCGCAGATCAATGAAGCCATGGCCTGGCGGCCGGAAATCACCCACGTCCATCCGTATCAGGACGAAGACACTCTGCAAGGCTCGCTCGAAGTGGTGCACGGCATGGACACGATTCTGCGCGAGTTGTCGGGCATGGATCAGTTCATCTTCCAGGCCGGCGGCGGGGCCGACGCGGCGTATACCAGTTGTGCGGTGACCCGTGCCTATCACCAGTCCCGTGGCGAATTGGCGCAGCGCGACGAAATCATCACCACCATCCAGACCCACCCGAGCAGTGCCGCCACCGCTGCGGCCGCTGGTTTCAAGGTCATCACCCTGATGATCGAGGACAACGGCTATCCGTCGCTCGAATCGCTGAAGGCGGCGGTGTCCAATCGCACCGCTGCGCTGATGGTCAACAACCCGGATGACATGGGCGTGTACAACCCCGAAATCCGCGAGTGGGTGCGGGTGGTGCACGAGGCCGGTGGTCTATGCTTCTACGACCACGCCAACTTCAACGGCGCGATGACCAAGATTCGTGCGCGCGAGCTGGGCTTCGATGCCTGCATGTTCATGCTGCACAAAACCTTCGGCGCGCCGAAGAGTGGGGTGGGTGGCCCGGCGGTGGGGGCTTATGGGTGCTCGGCGGAGCTGGCACCTTTCCTGCCGGCGCCGGTGGTGGCGTTCGACGGTGAGCGCTACAGCCTGGATTACGATCGTCCGCACAGCGCCGGCAAGATTCGTGAGTTCTGGGGCAACGTGCCGGTGATTCTCAAGGCCTATGCCTGGTCGCGGGCAATGGGCGCGGCGGGGATGGCACAGGCGTCGGATATCTCGGTGCTGGCCAACAACTACATGGAAAAAGGCCTGCTGGCGATCCGTGGCGTGACCCGCTCGCACCCGGAAGCCACCAGCCCACGGATGGAGATGACCCGCTACAGTCTGGAGCAGCTCAAGGAGGACACCGGGGTCGATGTGCACGATGTGCAGAACCGCATGAGCGATTTCGGCATCGACCCGATGTGGAGCAGCCACCACCCGTGGCTGGTGCCCGAACCGTTCACGCCGGAAGCAGGGGAAATGTATGGCAAGGAGGCGCTGGACACCTGGATTGCGGTGCTCGCGCACATCTGCGACGAGGCTTACTCGAACCCGGAGATCGTCAAGACGTCACCGCACAACCAGGCCATTCACCGCTTGAAGAGCGCACCACTGGAAGACCCGCGACACTGGGCCATGACCTGGCGCGCTTATCAGCGCAAGAAACACAACGCGTAACCCTGAACAGAGCTAACAATCAGCCATCGGCGGGCTCCGGCACCGGTATCGGTGCCGGTGATCGCCCAACAGGACTCCTTCATGTCGATTTTTGAAACGGGCCTCGCGCCCTCGGCGGTCAACCACATCGCGCTGTCGCCGCTGAGCTTCATCGAACGCACGGCCGCGGTCTACGGCGATTACCCGGCGGTGATCCACGGCGCCATCCGCCGCAACTGGCGCGACACCTACGCACGCTGCCGCCAACTCGCGGGCGCACTCAGCGGCCAGGGCATCGGCAAGGGCGACACGGTGGCGGTGATGCTGCCGAACACCCCGGCGATGCTCGAAGTGCACTTCGGCGTGCCGATGATCGGCGCGGTGCTCAACACCCTCAACGTGCGCCTGGATGCGCCCGCGATTGCCTTCATGCTGGAACACGGCGAGGCCAAGGTGTTGATCACCGACCGCGAGTTTCACGCCGTCGTCAGCGAGGCCTTGAGCCTGCTGGCCAATCCGCCGCTGGTGGTCGATGTCGACGATCCGGAATATGGCGAAGGCCAGGCGATCAGCGCGCTGGACTATGAAGCCTTCCTCGGCGAAGGCGACCCGCAATTCCCCTGGCAGTGGCCGGAAGACGAATGGCAGGCCATTTCGCTCAACTACACCTCCGGCACCACCGGTAACCCCAAAGGCGTGATCTATCACCATCGCGGCGCCTACCTGAATGCCATCGGCAACCAGATGACCTGGGCCATGGGCAACCACCCGGTGTACCTCTGGACGTTGCCGATGTTCCATTGCAATGGCTGGTGCTACCCGTGGACTGTCACCGCGCTGGCCGGCACCCACGTGTTTCTACGTCGGGTCGACCCGCAGAAAATCTTCAGTCTGATCCGCGAACACCGGGTCAGTCACCTGTGCGGCGCGCCGATCGTGCTCAATGCCTTGGTCAACTGCCCGGACTCGCAAAAAGTCGCCATCGAACACCCGGTCAACGCCATGGTCGCGGGCGCGGCACCGCCGGCCAAGGTGATCGGCGCAGTCGAGGCGATGGGCATCAAAATCACCCACGTCTACGGTCTGACCGAGGTCTACGGGCCAGTGACGGTGTGTGCCTGGCATGCGCAATGGGACGAACAACCGTTGCTCGAACGGACGAAGATCAAGGCGCGCCAGGGCGTGCGTTATCCGACCCTGGAAGGGCTGATGGTGGCCGATCCGCAAACCCTGGAGCCGGTGCCGTCGGACGGGCTGACCGTTGGCGAAATCTTCATGCGCGGCAACACGGTGATGAAGGGCTACCTGAAAAACCCTGAAGCGACCCGCGAAGCCTTCGCCGGCGGATGGTTCCACACCGGCGACCTGGCGGTGCGGCACCCGGACGGTTATGTGGAGATCAAGGATCGCCTCAAAGACATCATCATTTCCGGCGGCGAGAACATTTCCACCATCGAAGTCGAGGACGTGCTCTACCGGCATCCCTCGGTGCTCGAAGCGGCGGTGGTCGCCCGGCCACACGACAAGTGGGGGGAAACCCCGTGCGCCTACGTCACCCTGAAAACCGACTGCCAGGACACCGTGGAAGCCGACATCATCGGGTTCTGCCGTGAGCATCTGGCGAGTTTCAAATTGCCGAAAACCGTGGTCTTCACCGAGTTGCCGAAAACCTCCACCGGCAAGATCCAGAAGTATGTATTGCGCGAGTGGGCCAAGACGCTCTGACGGAGCGCCCGCACCGATTCTTGGTCGAGCGGGACGGATAATCCGATGAAGCCGGTGTCGTTTCAGCTCGTGGTTTCGGCTGAATCCGACCCTGGCTCTGACGTAGGGGCTGACTCAGGAGCTTTGACGGACGACTCTGCGGGACCTGGCCAGGTCGACATGACCTGGTCCACCACCAGCTCCAGCACCTCACGGCTGAAGCCAGCCTTGGCTTGCACCGCCATGCCGTGCAGCACCGCCAGCAGGTAAGTGGCGAGCACCGCACAGTTGGCGGTCGGCGGCAGGTCGCCCTCGGCCTTCGACCGTTCCAGACGCTCGCGCAACGCCGTTTCCCCTTCGGCGCGCGCTTCGATCAGGGCGAGGCGGATCGGTTCGGAATCGTCCGTGCCAGCCAAGGCACCCTGGATGCCCATGCAGCCACGGCGATCCAGATACCGCGTATTCAGCTCGACCGAACGGCGCAGCAGGTGCTCGACCACTTCACGGGAAGTGGGCAGCTCCAGTGCCACTGGAATGAAATCCATGTAGTGCTCGTAATAGCGTGCCAACGCCAGGCGGAACAGCGCTTCTTTGTTGCCGAACGCCGAATACAGTGCCGGCCGTTCCACACCGATAGCCTGCGTCAGGTCGGTATAGGACGCGCCCTCGTAGCCTTTGCGCCAGAACACGCACAGTGCCGCGTCCAGCGCTTTTTCCACGTCGAACTCACGTTGCCTGCCCATCGAATTGCCTCGGAATTATTTCGTAACGCTCGATATTAAACCATTTGACTCGTTCTGCTGAATTGCATAACGTCCGTTACCGTAACGTGCGTTACGCAAACAGCCAAATTGATCGGTTCTGAAATTTTCCAACCATAAAAACAGAGGTTTTTCCGATGCAGCAGACATTGAAAGGCAAAGTCGCACTGGTCACTGGCGGTTCTCGTGGCCTGGGCGTGGCCATCGCCGAAGCGCTGGCCGAGCAGGGCGCTGACGTGGCAATCAGCTACGTGGCCTCGGCGGAAAAAGCCGCCGCCGTGGTCGAGTCGCTCAAGGCCAAGGGCGTGCGCGCACTCGCCATCCAGAGCGACCAGGGTGATCTGGCCGCGGCCAAGCCGCTGGTCGATGAAGTGCTCGCGCAGTTTGGCCGGCTCGACATCCTGGTCAACAACGCCGCCATCGCGGTGCAGGGCCAACTGGTCGACGATCCGGCGCCCGACACGGTCAATCTCGATCGCCAATGGCACGTCAACGTGCTTGGCGCGGTGGCGACCACTCGTGCGGCCGCGCAGGTGCTGACCGATGGCGGCCGAATCATCTTCATCGGCTCGCTGCTAGGCGGGCATGTGCCGTTCTCCGGGGTGGCGGACTACTCCGGTACCAAAGCGGCGGTGGTCGGTTATGCTAAAGGCGCGGCCCGTGACCTCGGCAAGCGCGACATCACGGTCAACGTGATCCAGCCCGGCATCATGCCCACTGACATGAAAAAAAGCGCGATGGGCGACGATGTTCCCGACGCAGTCATGGACCTGCACCCGATCCGCCGCATCGCCACCCTTGAGGAAGTCGCCGCTGCCGTGTGTTTCCTTGCCGGGCCGAACGGTGGCTACATCACCGGTGGCGTCCTCGACATGGCCGGTGGCCTGAGCATCTGATCGCGCCTGGCGCGGTTCACTCGGGCTTGCGCCAGGTACCACGCCTGCACGTACACTGAGCGCAATGCATGGGATGCATTGATTGCTGTCCTTCATGGCGGGCAGCAATCAATCATTCTCCGCAGACACTACCTCTTCAGCCAGGCAGACCTTCGCGTGAACCAACTCCTCGCCATGCGTGCCTTTGTCCGGGTCATCGAAACCGGCTCCTTCAGCCGCGCTTCCGACCAATTGTCGCTGCCGCGTTCCACCGTCAGCAAACTGATCACCGACCTCGAAAAACACCTGGGCATCAAGCTGATCCAGCGCACAACCCGCGTGCTGACACCCACGGCGGAAGGGTTGGACTATCACCGCCAGGCGCTGCGCCTGGTGGCCGAGCTGGACGCGATGGACAACGCGGTGCGCGGCCACAAGCACAAGACCCACGGCCATCTGCGGGTGGATGCGCCGGTGTCGTTCGCCACCCATTTGTTGATTCCGGCGTTGGCGGATTTTCACGCGCAATATCCCGGCATCACCGTTGCGTTGGGCATCAGTGACCGCGCGGTGAATATCATCGGGGACGGGGTGGATTGCGTGATCCGCGCCGGCAAGTTCGAAGACATGGCGATGGTCAGTCGCCCGCTGGTGGCGCTGGAATTCGTGACCTGTGCTGCGCCCAGCTATCTACAGCGCATGGGCACACCCAGTTCGCCGGAGGACTTGGAGCAACATCACCTGCGTACCGGCTACTTCTTCGCCGGGTCGGGCAAGTCGGAGCCGTTGATTTTTGAACGAGGCGAGCATCGCTACGAGGTGGGGGACTGTGCGTTTTCCACCAACGAAGGCAATGGTCTCAAGGAACTGCTGCTGGCCGGGTTCGGCGTCGGCCAGCATTTCAAGTCGATCGTTCAAGCGGATATCGAGGCGGGCCGCTTGGTGCCGCTGTTACAGGACTGGTCGCGACCGGCCCTGCCATTTCACCTGCTGTACCCGCCGAACCGACATCAGAACGCCCGGCTGAAAGTGTTTATCGACTGGGTGATCGCGACCTTCGCCGTCAGGCAATGATCGCCGTGACGCGGATCTCGACCTTCATGGTCGGCAGCCCCAGTGCTTCGACGCCGACCTGGGTCCAGATCGGGGTGTGGTTGGGCATGTAGCGGCGGTAGGCCTTGACCATCGCCTCGTTCACTTCCGGTGGGAAACCGCCGACGTGATACGAGTTGACGTGGATCACATGCTCCCAACCGGCGCCGGCCGTGGCCAGGGTGCGCTCAAGGTTGACGAAGGCCTGGGCGATCTCATCGGCGATGTTCTCGGGGATGTTGAACTGATCGTCCCAGCCACCCTGGCCAGACGTTTCCACGCGGTCGCCGACCTTCACCGCCTGCGCGTAATGCAGGTTTTCCCGCAGGAAATCGCCATACCCCGGCGTGACAAAAAATTCAGGCTTGCTCATGCTGCGTTCCTCGTTGAATGCGTGAATGGGCAAATGCTAGTGGAGGGTCGGGGCAAACAGAACCCCTGGTTTTTGACATGACTATCCACCGCTGTGGACAGTCGCCCAACAGCCCCGGTCACCCCGATTTGAATTGCGCGGCAATCACCGACACAATCGCGGCCCGATCCGGCGAACGAGGCCGGACTGTCAAGGAAACGCCGTTGAACGAACACAGCTTGTCCCTGCGCCTGGAGCGTGTCGCCGCGCATATACCGGCCGCTGCGCGCCTGGCAGATATCGGCTCGGACCACGGCTATCTGCCGGTGGCGCTGATGCGTCGTGGCGCCATCGAAGCGGCGGTGGCGGGGGAGGTGGCGCTGACGCCGTTCCATTCCGCCGAACGCACGGTGCGTGAGAACGGCTTCGAACAACGCATCCGCGTGCGCCTGGCCAGCGGCCTGGCGGCCATCGACGCGCAGGACGGCATCACCGCGATCAGCATTTGCGGCATGGGCGGCGAGACTATTCGCGACATTCTGGAACACGGCAAGGCTCGTCTCAGCGGTGCGGAACGCTTGATCCTGCAACCCAACGGCGGCGAGCAGCCCCTGCGCCAGTGGCTGATGGACAACGGCTACCGCATCCTCAGCGAAGAGCTGCTGCGGGAAAACCGTTTCTACTACGAAATCATCGTCGCCGAGCGCGCCGAAGCGGTGCGCTACAGCCCCGAAGAGCTGTACTTCGGGCCTTTGCAGATGCAGGCGCGCAGCCCGGAGTTCCTCGATAAATGGCGACGCATGCTGCGCCAGAAGCACAAAACCCTCAACAGCTTCGCCCAGGCACGACAAGCCGTGCCCGAGGCGAAGGTTGAGGAGATCACCCAGCAAGCGCAGTGGATTACCGCGCTGCTGGCGTAAGCGTTGATCGCCACACAGTGCCGATCAGGCTTGCGGAGCGCCGCGTTCGACCATGGCTTTCCATTGCTGAACGCTCGGCCGTTGTTGCACGCGGGCATGCCAGGCGCGCAGCGCTTCACATTCTTCAGGCACCGGCAGTTTGACCAGCGAGGCGAAAATCATCCCGCCCAGTACGGCGATGTCGGCCATCGAGAAACGGTCACCGGCCACGTAGGGCTGCTGCTTGAGCACGTTGTCAAAGTAGTGCATGCCACGGATCGCCTTGTCGCGCATCCGGCCGCCCCACTCAGGGTTTTGATACAGCTCCACTTCCGGGCCCAGCCCCGGCGTGGCGTGGTGGAAGTACACGCTCACCGCATCGAGAAACTCGATTTCCGCGCGCTTGGTCATCATGTGGATCACGCCTTTTTCCAGTGCTGTTTCGCCGGTCAGCACCGGGTTGCCGTCCAGGGCGTCGAGGTATTGGGTGATGGCGGTGCATTCGGCGATCAAAGTGCCGTCGGAGAGTTCGAGCACCGGCAAGGTGCCGGAGTAGTTGATCGCCAGAAACTCGGGTTTTTTGTGCTCCCCGGTCCAGAGGTTCACCGAGACAAACTCAGTGCGCGCCAGCAGGTCTTTTTCGGCCAGTGCGATGCGAACCCGCGCCGGGTAGGGGCCATCGAACCAGTCGTGGATTTTCAGTGGTGCAACTTTTTGAGCATCGTTTTGCAAGGTTGAAGAGATCATTTCGAGTTACCTGCCTGTCAAGTGGTAGGTAAACTTTGGGCGCAAAATCTGCGCGCGTCAACCCCTACCTTCCATTTGGCAGGTAAGCCGAAGTGCGCGTAGAATGCCCCCCACGTCACCCACCAGATCGAGGAAGCAACGTGAGCGAGAATGCCCGAGAGGCGATTTTGCACGCCGCGAAAACAGCGGCGCAGATGCATGGCTACAGCGGCATCAATTTCCGCAGCATCGGCGAAGCGGTGGGGATCAAGAACGCCAGTATCTATTACCATTTCGCCAGCAAGGCCGACCTCGGTGCCGCCGTCGCGCAACGTTACTGGCAGGACACCGCCGGCGTGCTAGCGGCGATGCGCGAAGCGCACCCTGATCCGGTCGATTGTTTGCAGCGCTACCCGTCGATCTTTCGCACGTCCCTGGAAAACGACAATCGCTTGTGCCTGTCGAGTTTCATGGCGGCGGAGTACGAGGACTTGCCCGATGAGGTGAAGAATGAGGTCAAGGCATTCGCGGACATCAACGTCACCTGGCTGAGCGAAGTCTTGACCCAGGCCGGCCTCGCGCCAGATCAGAGCGAACGCCGGGCCCGGGCGATCTATACCGCCGTGGCCGGCGCACAATTGATCGCCCGCACCCGGCTCGACATCGGCTTGTTTGACGAGCTGATGCTGAGCTATCGCGAGTCGGGGTTGATCCCGACTTCAGTGGCGTCGTCCGAACAGCCGTAGAACATCATCAGGCTATTCAGTCGGTGCCGGGCGTCTTCGCCAAACGGGCAAACCCGGCGGCTGTCGAGGTCCACGTGCAGCGCCGTTTGCAGCATGGTGGCGCTGAGGTAGTTGAGCTGGTCATGGTAGAGCTCAACCTGGGTCACCAGGCGTTTGTCGTCGAACCGGATCGGCTTGAGTTCCACCCTCAACGGGTCGCCGGCACGGACTTCCTTCAGGTATTTGACGTTGGCCTCAACGGTAAACAACCCGCAATTGCGCTCGCGGGTATAGCCCTCGCCAAGCCCGAAGCCTTCGAGAATCCGATGGCCCAGCTCATCCAGCAACTGGACGTAGTAGGCCATGTTCATGTGGCCGTAGAGGTCAATCCACTCGTTTTTGACGATGGCCTTCTCGCAGGGTGTGCTGCTCGCTGATGGGGTGCTCATAACCTGGCGCCTTATGGGGTAAAAAAGTCCTATTGCGGTGCAACCTCGTGACTCACGACCTTGACTGGTGCATTGATGACACCTTTCTCCAGTTCGCCGGGGAATACCGAATGCAGCCATTGCCGCAGCCGCACGATGGCCTGGTCATTCCACTTGCGCGTAGGTGCGATGAAGTAATAACCGCCCAGGCGAATGGTCATCGGCAACACGTCGACCAGTTCACCGGCGGCGATTTTTTCGTCGGCCAACAGCTCGCTGACCAGCGCCACACCCTGGCCCATGCACGCCGCTTCGAGCGTCAGGTGACCATGCCACAGTCGCGGACCGCGCAACCTGGGAATATCTGTAACACCAGCGATGCTGAACCACTGTGACCAGCGCTGGGTATTGCGCTCGTGAATCAGCGGCAGGCTCAGCAGGTCCTCGGCGCAGGTGACTTCGGCAAAACGGTTGCAGAAGGCCGGGCTGGCCACGGCGCGAATCAAGGGCCGGGCGAACAGTTCGGCGCACAGGTCATCGCCCAGGTTCAACTCTTCCAGATAGACGATTTCCGCGTCCGCTTCATTGCGGCTGAAGTCGGGCCGAGTACTGGTCGGTTCCAGCGTCAACTCACGGCCATTCAGTGCTTCTTCCAGTTCGCCGAGACGCCCGAGCAAACGCCGGGAGGCCAGGCCCGCCATGCAGCAGACGTGCAGCGCATCCTCGCCCTGGCGCAAGTCGCTGCTGGCGTCGGCGATGATGTCCAGGGCCCGGCGCAACTGCGCCGCATAGCGCTGGCCTTCGCGGGTCATCTCCAGGCCGCGCCCGGATTTTTTCACCAGTTTGGTGCCGACCGCCGCCTCCAGATTCTGGATATGCCGCGAGATCACCGTGTGCGACACCGACAGTTCCTCGGCGCACTGACGCACGCTGCCGCAACGGCTAAAGCCCTCGAAAGCACGTACCGCAAGCAGCGGTGGAAGTCGTCGGTTCATGCTGATTTCCGATTCGCAAGAGCCGTATTGCTCGCAAGTCCTGTGCCAGTCAATCGGTGCTTTCAATGCACCAATTCAGCGTTTTCTAACTGCTTGTTGCTGTGGCGCACTTTGGCGGAATTTGTGGGGCATGGTTTGCGAGCTTTTCAGGAGAGAGCCTTGAACGTTTCCGGACGCGCCGCGATTGTCGGCGCTTATGAATCACCCCGAAGGGATGCGCCGAACGTCCATCCGTTCACGATCCAGGTCGAATGTATCCAGGCCGCGCTGGAGCAGGCCGGGCTGACCCTCGCCGATGTCGACGGCCTGTGCGTGGCGTCTGGCGACTGGGCCGAGGGCGGCGGCGTCAACAGCGTGACCGAGATGGCCGAGTACCTGGGCATCGAACCGCGCTGGTTCGACAGCACCGACGTTGGCGGCTGTTCCTACCTGGTCCACGCCGCCCACGCAGCGGTGGCGATTGCCGCCGGGCTGGCCGACGTGGTGGTGATCAGTTACGCCGCGTCGCCGCGCTGGTGGCCATTGAAGACACCGTCGTTCGACCCCTTCGTGTTGTCCGCCGGCCCTGGTCAGTTTGAGTTGCCGTTCGCGCCGACACTGATCTCTACCTATGCGATGTACGCCCAGCGGCACATGCACCTCTACGGCACCACCGCCGAGCAACTGGCGCAAGTGGCGGTGACTTTCCGCCAGCACGCCGCAGCCAATCCGCAGGCCTTCCTCGGCAGCAAACCGATCACCGTCGAGGACGTGTTGAGTTCGACGATGATCGCCTCGCCGCTGCACCGTCTCGACTGCTGCGTCGTGACCGATGGCGGTGGGGCAATCGTGATGACCAGCCGCGAGCGCGCTGCTGATTGTCGGCAAAAACCGGTGTACCTCAGCGGTTTCGGCATGGCCACCCAGCGCACACAGCTCAGCCAGATCTCCCGCGAGCTGATCACTCCGGCTGCCCGCACCGGGCCACGAGCCTTTGCAATGGCTGGCGTGACGCCCAAGGACATCGACGTAGCGCAGCTCTACGATGCGTTCACCATCACGCCGATGCTGGCGCTGGAAGACCTTGGCTTCTGCCCTCGGGGCGAGAGCGGCCGCTTTGTCGAGGACGGTCACTTGAGCCTAGGCGGGTCGCTGCCGTGCAACACCGATGGCGGCGGCATGGCCTCCAACCATCCCGGCAAACGCGGTTTGCTGGCGTTGATCGAAGGGGTTCGGCAGCTGCGAGGGGAAGGCCCGGGCGTGCAAATTCAGGATGCCGAGGTCGCTTTGGTGCACGGCTTGGGCGGCACCTTTTGCGCCGCCGCCACCGTCATTCTGATTGTTTGAGGAGCGCGCGATATGTCCCTGATGAGTCCCGAGGTGATCGATAACCTCTCCGCACCCTGGTGGGCCGCCCTGCGCGAAGGCCGCTTGCTGGTGCAACGCAATCCGGTGACCGGCGTGTGGCAGTGGTACCCGCGCGAGCATTGCCTCGACGATCTGTCCACTGAGCCGCAATGGGTGCAAGCCAGCGGCCACGGCACGGTGTTCACCTATTCGGTGATCCATCGTGGCCACACGCGCCTCGATGCGCCGTATGTCTGTGCCCTGATCGAGCTCGACGAAGGACCGCTGATGCTTTCGCAATTGCACGGTATCGCCCTCGACCAGATCACGATTGGCATGCCCGTGAGCGTGGCGTTCATCGATCTTGATTCCACCACCTCGTTGCCGGTTTTCGGCCCAAGGAGCGCTGCATGAGTGCCACCCTGTATTTTGACGACCTGGCCGTCAGGCAATCGATGGTCTCGTCACGTACCACGCTGACGGAGACACATATTGTCCTGTTTGCCGGGTTGACCGGTGATTTCAACCCGCTGCATATGGATGAAGAAACAGCGCGCGAGGGTGTGTTCGGGCGGCGGATCGCCCACGGCATGTTGGCTCACTCCATGAGCACCGGGTTGCGGTCGAGTATTGATGACTGGGCGATCATCGCCTTTCTCGAGACCCAGCGCCGCTTCGTTGCGCCGGTGTTTGCCGGGGACACGCTGCATTACGTGGCCGAAGTCGAAGACCTGCGCAAGAGCAATTCCAACCCAACCCGCGGCATTGTCCGGGTCAGCCTGCGCCTGCTCAACCAGAGCGGTGAAGTGGTGCAGCAAGGTGAGGATGTGTTTGCGGTGGCTTGCCGCACGGGGAGCGAATCATGAGCAAAGGCTTGCACGGACACATTGCGCTGGTCACCGGTGGGGCGGGCGGCATTGGCTCGGCCATCTGCCAACGGCTGGCCGAAGAGGGCGCCGCGGTGATCATCGCTGATCTCGGGCCCGGTGCTGCCACCCTGGCCGGTGCCTTGGTCGAACAGGGCTACGCGGCGCTGGCGGTCAACCTCGATGTTTCGAGCCGCGCCAGTTGGACGGCAGCCATGGCCGATCTGCCGGCCGCGTTCCAGGACGTGGACATTTTGGTGAATGTGGCAGGCATTGTGCGTGATCGAACCTTGATGAAGATGACCGATGAGGACTGGAACGCGGTCATCGACGTTAACCTGCGGGGCTCGTGGATGGGCTGCCAGTTCGGTCTGGCCGCCATGGTCGGACGCGGTTGGGGCCGGATCATCAACATTGCCTCGACGGCTATTCTGGGCACTTACGGCCAGGCAAATTATTCATCGGCCAAGGCTGGCGTGGTGGGCCTGACCCACACCGTGGCCCTTGAAGCTGCGCGCCACGGGGTCTTGGTCAATGCCGTCGCACCGGGGATCGTCGAGACGCCGATCCTGGCGACGGTGCCGGAAGCCATCCGAGCGGGATGGATTGCCAAGATGCCGTTGGGCCGACCGGCACAGCCGGCGGAGATTGCCTCGGTGGTGGCGTTTCTCGCCTCCGACGATGCCAGCTACATGAGCGGGCAAGTGCTGATCGTCGATGGCGGGGCGACCACGGGCGACTACTGACCATCGCATCACCGCATAACGAAACACCGCTGTACTCACACTTAACCAGCAGCAACAGGCGAAGGGGCATCGATATGGTCGAATTTACACGGCGCAGATTTTTGCAAGCCAGCGGCATCGCGGGCGCAGGTTTAGCAGCAGGATTGATTCGTCCTTCGTTCGCTGCTGACGAATCGTTGTACGCGGCGGCGCAGAAAGAGGGCGCACTCAACCTGTACTGGGGCTCCTACGAGCAGCGCACCATCGAGGCCATCCGTGATGCGTTTACCCAGCGCTACCCGGGGATCAAGGTCAACCTGCTGCGCCAGGCGTCGCAAACCATCTACACCCGCTTGCGCCTGGAGCTGCAGAACAACGCACCGAACTGCGACTCGCTGGGCAGCACCAACATTCTTCATTACCTGGAACTGAAAAAGATCGGTGCGCTGCTGCCGTACAAACCGGCGGGCACCGAGTTTTTGCCGAAGGAATTCCAGGGCCTGGACAAGGATGACACTTACCAAGTGGGCGCTATCAGCCTGACCAGCCTCAACTACCAGTCGGACAAGGTCACGACACCCCCCGCTTCATGGGAAGCGGCGCTGGACGGGCAGTGGGCCGGCAAGCTGACGGTGGGCAGTCCGTCGTTCTCCGGTGATGTGGCCTCCTGGGTGGTGGCGATCCGTAAGAAATACGGCGATCACTACCTGAAGGAACTGGCCAAGCTGAAACCGAAAGTCGGCCAGTCCAACGTCGACACCGTGACCGACATCCTCTCCGGCGAACGCCTGGTCGGGCTCGGTGCGCCGTTCAGCTACTCGCTGACGCAGCGCGCGGCCGGCAACCCGATCAACGTGGTCACGCCTACCGACGGCACGATCCTCAACCTTGGGCTGAGCGCCATTCCGTTGAAAGCGCCACACCCGAACGCGGCCAAGCTGTTCTCCGACTTTCTGTACGACCCGGAAGTCTCGCGCATCCTCGCGGCCAATTTCTGGCCGACCTTGCGCACCGACGTGCCTTGGGCCGAGGGCCGCAACCTGTCGCAGATCGAGTGGTACCGCAACCCACCGGACGACCTGGCGGCGGAAGTCGCCGAAGGGATTGCCAAGTGGAAAGACATCATCGGTTGAACCAAACACCCGCCGGGCCGTTAACGGCCCGGTGACGGTAGATTCAGGAGTGACCCCTGCATGGGCGTTTTTGCGATAGACACATCCTCGGCGGCCGTCGGCCCCGAGCTGCGACGACACCGACCTTGGGTACGCTGGACAGTGGTGACCCTGGTCCTGGCGGCATTGTTTCTGCTGGTGGCGCAACCGGTGGGCTGGATTCTGTTCAACAGCCTGCACGATGACGCCACGCAACAGTGGACGCTGAGCAATTACCAGCGCCTGGTGACGGCCAAAGGCATGATCCAGCCGATCATCAACTCGATCATCCTGGCGTTCTCCACCGCGGCGATTTCCACCTTGCTCGGGGTGCCGCTGGCGTGGCTGGTGGCGCGCTCCAACATGCCGTGCCGCGGGCTGATCCGCATGCTCACCCTCGGTGCCTTCGTCACGCCGTCATTTATCGGCGCACTGGGCTGGATCCTGCTCGCCGCGCCGAATGCCGGGTGGCTGAATACCCTGTACCGCAGCCTGTCGGGCGCGGAATCACCGCTGTTGAACATCTACTCCATGGGCGGCGCGATTTTCGTCTGCGCCATCTACACCGTGCCGTACACCTTCACCCTGGTCGCCAGTGCGCTGGATGAAATGGCCGTGGAGCTGGAAGACGCCGCGACCACCCTCGGTGCCGGCGTGGTGCGCACCATGTTCAGCGTGACCATCCCGATGGTGATGCCGTCGGTGATCGTCGGGTTCATCCTGTCGTTCATCCAGGGTATGACCCTGTTCGGCGTTCCGGCATTCCTGCTGACGCCGTCCGGCACGTCGGTGGTTACCACCAAACTGGCGGAGTTCTATCAATTGTTTCCGCCCGAGTTGTACATGGCCGCCGCCTACTGCATGCCGCTGCTGTTGCTCACCGGCGGGCTGTTCTGGGTACGCCGCAAAATCCTCGGTCGCCGACGCTTCGTGATGATCGGTGGCAAGAGCCGCGCGGGTCGCAGTATCGATCTCAAGGGCTGGCGCTGGCCGGGGCTGTTGTTCGCGATGATCGTGCCGGTGACGGCGGTGTTGCTGCCGTACTTCGCGCTGATTGTGGTGTCGCTGTCCAAAGCCTGGGGCCTGGGCCCGTCGCTGGACAACCTGACCTTCCACTGGTATCGCTGGGCGATTTTCGAAAACGCCGAAACCCAGGCTGCGATCTTCAATTCCCTGGCCTACGCCGCGATCGGCGCCAGCCTGTGCGTGCTGCTCGGCACTTTGATCGCCTACATCGTCGAGCGGCGTCTGGTGGCCGGCACCACGATCATCGCGGCGCTGACCAACCTGCCGATTATCATTCCCGGGATCGTATTGTCGGTGGGCTTCTTCGCCGCTTACACCCAACCGCCGCTGAGCCTGTACGGCACGTCGGCGATCATCATCGCTGCGTTTGTCGCGACCTTCCTGCCCATCGCTTATTCCCACGGCGGGGCCATGCTCAAGGGCATCAGCCCGGACCTGGAACGGGTGGCGCGGATTCTCGGCGCCAGTGAGTCGAAAACCTTCACCAGCATCACCGCGCCGCTGATGCGCTCCGGGCTGATCTCTGGCTGGCTGCTGGTGTTCATCCCGATCATGCGTGAGCTGTCGGTGGCGGTGTTCCTGATTACCCCGAGCACCAACGTCATGACCACCCTGATTTACAACTACAAGGACGGCGGCAACTACGAAGCCGTGGCCGCCGCCAGTGTCTTGCTGCTGGTGGTGACCATGGTGGTGGTGGCCCTCGCTCAAATGCTCAGCGTGAAGCTGGCGAAACATAAACGTGCCAGTGTTGAAATCGGAGTACCAACATGAGCCAGATCCAGATCCGTGGTTTGCAAAAAAGCTTCGGCCAGTTCCAGGCATTGAAGGGCATCGACCTGACCGTCGAGGACGGCACCTTGCTGGCGCTGCTCGGGCCGTCCGGTTGCGGCAAGTCGACCACCCTGCAGTTGCTGGCCGGTTTCGAGACACCGACCGCCGGCGAAATCCGGGTCAATGATCGAGTGATTTCCAGCGCGCAAGGCGTGGTGCCGCCGGAGCGCCGGGACATTTCGCTGGTGTTCCAGAATTACGCGGTGTGGCCGCACAAAACCGTGGCCGAGAACGTCGCGTTCGGCTTGCAGATCCGCAAGGTGCCACGTGCGGAGCTGGACGAAAAATTGCTGAAGACCCTGAAGACCGTGCACCTCGACCATTTGGCCGATCGTTACCCCTCAGAACTGTCCGGCGGGCAACAACAGCGGGTGGCACTGGCCCGCGCGCTGATTGTCGAGCCGAGCATTCTGTTGCTCGACGAGCCGCTGTCGAACCTGGATGCGCACCTGCGCGAAGAGATGCGCTTCGAAATCCGCCGGGTCCACGACTTGCTGGGCCTGACCACGGTCTACGTCACCCACGATCAGGGTGAAGCGCTGGTGACTGCCAATCAGGTCGCGGTGATGAACGGCGGCAGCGTGCAACAACTGGGCTCGCCCCGGGAGATTTTCGAACTGCCGGCCAACGCCTTCGTTGCCGCGTTCATCGGTAGCAACAACGTGATCAACGGCGTGCTGAGCGGGCCCGGCACCTTGCGGTTTGGCGAGCAGACTTTAGTGGCAGTCGACCGCAGCGGCGCGAGCCCTGGTGCGGACATCACCCTGTGCATTCGGCCGTCCAAGGTGCGCATCGTCGGCGCGGACCAACACGTCAGCAATGTGTTGCCGGGCACGGTGCTGCGCACCGCGTACCTGGGGGAATACTGCGACGTGCTGGTGGACATCGGCGCCGGCCTCTCGGTACGCGCCTTTACGCCGCCGACGGTCGACTACCGGGTCGGCCAGGTCGTGCTGCTGCATTTGCCGGAACAGGATTGCCACTTGCTGCCGTCCGGCGATCGTGTGAACAGCTGAACCGCCATCCCTACGCTCCATCATTTGCAGGACAGGATGCACTTATGAAAATCGAAGAAAGCGCCGAGATCGTTCGGCGCAGACGCGGCAACGTTGAATGGATCATCTTCAATCGGCCGCAGGCGTTGAACGCCATGTCACCGGGCATGGAGGCGACCCTGACCGAGATCTTCCAGGCGCTGGCCGACGACTCCTCCGTCAAGGCGCTGGTGCTGACCGGCGCCACCGGTTCGCGCCCGGCTTTCATGGCCGGCGCCGATTTCGGTGCACTGGAAGACGCGAAGACCACTGAAGAATTTCTTGAGCTTGAGGGCCATAGTGAAAGCCTGATCCAGGCCCTTGAGGCGCTGACATTCCCCACCGTGGCGGCCATCGCCGGGCCGTGCGTGGGCGGCGGCGCGCTGATCGCGGCGGCCTGCGATGTACGCCTCATCAGCCGCTCGGCGCGGTTTGGGTTCCCCATCGCCCGTACCGTTGGCAATTGCCTCAGCGCTTTGAATTACCAGCGTCTGGTGGATTTGTTCGGCACTGCCGTGACCAAGGAGATGGTGTTCAGCGCACGCTTGCTCGATGCCACGGCCCTCATGGCCAGCGGGGCGTTCCGGGAGCTGGTGGAGGAAGACGCGCTGGAAGCGGCCGCCGAACGAGTCGCCGGGCATTTGGTACAGCTTGCGCCGCTGACGCTATGGGCGACCAAAACCACCTTGCGCCGACTGCGCGACGCCCAAGTAGCGAAGGTCGAGGATGAAGATGTGCTGTTGCGCTGTTATCACTCGGCGGACTTCCGAGAGGGCGTCGCGGCGTTTCAACAAAAACGTCCGCCCGTTTGGCAAGGACTCTAAGCGCCATTTGCCGATGTAACTAAACAGCCGTTCTTTTAATTCAGTTTTATTTATTCGCTGGCAACTCAGTTGCCTGGCAGGGTGAAGTCATGTCGATTAAATCTGATCTGCCCAATAAAGGCCCGTTAAGTGGTATTCGCGTCATCGATGCCACGCATATGCTGGCCGGGCCTTATTCCACGTGGTTGCTGGCCATGCTCGGCGCCGATGTCATCAAGGTTGAACGGCCGCAGGGTGGCGATTACACCCGGGGTGTCGCACCGTTCAAGGACGAAGAAAGTATTTACTTCAACAGTGTTAACCGGAACAAACGCAGTGTCGCGCTGAACTTGAAAGAGGAGGAGGGCAAAGCAGTCCTGCGCCAGTTACTGTCGACCGCCGATGTGTTCGTCGAAAACAACCGCGCCGGGGCCATGGAACGCTTGGGTTTCGGTTATGAAGCCGTGAGTGAGTTGAATCCTCGGCTGGTGTACGCGGCGATTTCCGGGTTCGGCCAGGACGGTCCGTACAAACATCTGCCATCGTTTGATGTGGTCGCGCAAGCCATGTCGGGGATGATGAGCATCACTGGCGAAGAGTTCGGCCCGCCGGCGCGGGTGGGGATTTCCCTGGGGGATATCGGCTCGGGGTTGTTCACGACCGTCGGTGTGCTGGCGGCGCTGGTGGGCCGCGGGCAGGACGGCAAGGGCTCGTTTATCGACATCTCGATGCTCGATTGCCAATTGGCGATGATGGAAAACGCCATCGCGCGGTTTCTGCAAGTGGGTGACCTGCCGCGCCGCCTGGGCAGTCGGCATGCCCTGATCGCGCCGTTCCAGGCCTTTGCCACTGCCGATGAACCGATTGCGATCTGTGTCGACACCGAAGAACAATGGCAGCGGATGTGCATCGCCATGCAGCGTCCGGAATGGATTGACGATCCGCTGCTGGTGGATGGCCCGGCCCGGGCGCTGAACCACGGGCACCTGGAACCCCTGATGATGGCCCGGTTGCACGCCGAAGGACGCGAATACTGGATGACCACGCTGCAGGCCGCCGACGTGCCGTGCAGTCCGATCAACACCGTCGCCGAAGCCATCGCCGACCCGCAGGTGCAGCATCGCGGCATGATCGTCGAAGTGCCGCCGCAGTCCGGCAATCGTTACGTCAAACACCCGCTGCACATGCCGTTCACCGAGATGGTGGAAGAGCAGCCATCGCCGGGGTTGGGCGAGCACAGCGTCAGCGTGTTGCAGGAATTGGGCTACAGCGATGAGCAAATCGGCGCATTCAAAGTGCGCGGGGTGATTTGATCGCTAAGCGTCAACCGACCGGCGCAACTGCACCGGGCTCACCCCCAGCCGTTGCCTGAACGCGGTGGCCATGTGCGCCTGGGAATTGAAACCGCAGGCGAGGGCGATCTCGGCCAGGCTGGCGCTGGAGTCGCGCAGTCGGGCGCGGGCCGTGGTCAGACGTCGGTCGATCAGGTAACTGTGCGGGCTCTTGCCGGTGGCCTGTTTGAAGGCGCGGATGAAAAAGCCTTCGGACAACCCCAGCAGTCCCGCCAACGCCTGCACACTCAGCGGCCCGGCCAGTTCGGCGTCGATGAACTCATCGAGCAAGCGCAGGCGTGCGGCAGTGATCGAGCCTTTGAGGGGGCCGGACAAGCCTGTGTGGCCGATCACCCGTTCCGTCAACGCGTGCGCCCAGGCTTCCCAATCGGCATCCACCGAGGCCGACAACAGCGCGCGGCGGATCTGCAAGGCCAGGCGAATGGCCGGCGGATCAATCCGGTTATTGAAGGCGCGCTCGCCCGGTACCGCCAGCCCTTGGGCGTGCACCACTCGCAGGTATTCGCCGCCAGCCGCAGATTCGGACAACACGTCGCAACCCACCGGGACAAACGCCAGGCTGTTGGGCGTGGCCAGGAACGGCTGCACCCGGTCGCTGCCGATGGCGTGCAGGCCGCTTTGGCTGTCGAAGGCGAAGCCGATCGCCGCTTGGCTGGCGACATAGCGGGTGGCGTAGGCAGCGCCGGGCAGCAATTCAATGGTCCAGGGCCCGGCCTCGACACGGCGGACCGGTTCGGTGGCGGGTAAGGGCGGCGGGCGATGTCGAAGGCTCATGGGCACCATAGTAGTCAGGCCGCGGGACAAAAGTCAGGTCAGTTTTTTGAAAGCCAAGCGCCGGAGCGTCTGCCTAGACTCAGCCAACGCTCAAGGAGATTGGATATGTACCGACTGACCCGCGACGACATCGAACAGGCCGCACGCCAGGTGTATCAAGTGATGCCCGCCACCGCCCAGTACGCCTGGCCGCTGCTGGCCGAGCGCTTGGGCTGCACGGTGTGGGTCAAGCACGAAAACCACACCCCGACCGGCGCGTTCAAGGTGCGCGGCGGCATCACCTTCATGCACTGGCTTAAGCGCGAACATCCAGAGGTGAAAGGCATCGTCACCGCGACCCGTGGTAATCACGGCCAGAGCCTGGCGCTGGCGGCCAACGCGCTCGGGTTGCAGGCGTTGATCGTCGTCCCGCAAGGCAACTCGGTGGAAAAGAACAACGCCATGCGCGGCTTCGGCGGCGAAGTGGTCGAGTACGGCCGCGATTTCGACGAGGCCCGCGAGGAAGCCGCACGGCTGGCGCAAGCCCGTGATCTGTTCCTGGTACCGCCATTCCACACCGAACTGGTCAAAGGCGTGGCCACCTACGCGCTGGAACTGTTCAGCGCCGCGCCGGACCTGCACACCGTCTACGTGCCGATCGGTTGCGGCTCAGGCATCTGCGCCGTGATCGCCGTCCGCGACGCGTTGGGCCTGGACACTGAAGTGGTGGGCGTGGTCTCCACCGAAGCCGCCGCCGCCAAGTTGTCGTTTGACAGCGGCGCGCTCTGCGGGACCCCTTCGGCCACCACCTTCGCTGACGGCCTCGCCGTGCGCAAACCCATCCCCGAAGCCTTCGCCATCTACAGCGCCGGCGCTGCAAGGATCATCGCCGTCAGCGACACGGACATCGCCGAAGCCATGCGCGCGTATTACACCGACACCCATAACCTTGCCGAAGGCGCCGGCGCCGCTGCCCTGGCGGCGTTGATGCAAGAGCGCGAAGCGATGGCCGGGCGCAAGGTGGGGGTTATTTTGTCAGGGGGGAATGTGGATCGAGGCGTGTATGCGCAGGTCATCGCCGATTAGCGGTGCCGCTGGGTCAATCCAACGGAATTTTTCCGCCAGGTGCCGCTCGGTAATTCATGCGTCCTCCACTTTTCGCTTAGTGCCTCGGGAGCTTCTCATGACCACCTCATTCAAAGTCGGCGACGCCGTGCGCTGGAATTCTGAAGCCGGGGAGATTCACGGCAAGGTCACCAAAGTGCACGTGAAGGATGTGCAGTTTCTGGGCAAGCATCGAGTGGCGTCGAAGGATGATCCGCAGTATGAAGTGAAGAGTGACAAGACCGGGCATTTGGCGATGCACCATGGTGCGGCGTTGCATCGGCTTTGAGCGGAATTCCGGTGGGAGCGAGCCTGCTCCGGGCGGCGTTCCGACGAAGGCGCCGAGCCTGTTGACGAGTTAATTGCGGATGTCCCCAAACCCTGTGGGAGCTGGCTTGCCAGCGATGACTATGTTTTAGGCGCTAGATTTTTTGCAGGTGTACATATCCATTTCTTTTGTGAAGGCTGATATAGGTTCCGCTCTTACAGCGGGTCACTTTGAAAAGCCCAAAGTAACCAAAGGCTTTCATCCCCTCCATTCGGTGCCTCGCCTAGGCTCGGCATACCTTCACTCCGGCCTTGCTCCGTGGGCCCGCCGCCATCCGCCATCCATGGCGGGGGGCGGCTAACCCGGCATCCATGCCGGGTTGCCCACTGCGCAAGACCTGCGTTCAGCCTCTGGTTAACGGGGCAGAGCAGATCAAAAGCCAGATCAAAAGCACAGCGCCCGAGGCGGCCTTATAGC